>DATKAX010000144.1:0-4280 GCA_035514595.1 Burkholderiales bacterium | reverse complement strand
ATCTTCGGCGGCCGGGCGTACCGCCGGCTCGGCGAGCTGCCCAAGCCGCCGGATGCCGCGGTCATCGTGACGCCGGCGCGCACCGTGCCGGCGATCATCGAGGACGCCGCCGCGGCCGGCATCGGCGCCGCGATCGTGCTTTCGAGCGGCTTTGCCGAGGCGGGCGAGGCCGGCCGCGCGCTGCAGGCGGAGATGCTCGCGGCGGCGCGCCGCGGCGGCGTGCGCGTCATCGGGCCCAACTGCCTCGGCATCATGCGCACCGACGCCGGCCTCGACGCGACCTTCGCGCGCACCCCGGCGCGCCCCGGCAAGCTCGCGCTGGTCTCGCAGTCGGGCGCGGTGTGCACCGCGATCCTCGACTGGGCGTACCGCGCGCAGGTCGGCTTCAGCAGCGTGGTATCGCTCGGCGGCGCGGCCGACGTCGATTTCGGCGAGGTGCTCGACTTCCTGGTCGCCGACCGCTCGACCGACTCGATCCTGCTCTACATCGAGGGCGTGCACGACGCGCGCCGCTTCATGTCGGCGCTGCGCGCCGCGGCGCGCGTGAAGCCGGTGGTCGCTCTCAAGGTCGGCCGCTACGCCGCCGGCTCGCGCGCCGCCTCGAGCCACACCGGCGCGCTGGTGGGCGCCGACAACGTGTTCGAGGCGGCGCTGCGCCGCAGCGGCACGGTGCGCGTGAAGACCTACACGCAGCTTTTCGCGGCGGCGCGCATCCTCGCCTGCGCGCGCATGCCGCAGGGCGAGCGCCTCGCGGTGCTCACCAACGGCGGCGGCCCGGGCGTGATGGCCGCCGACAGCGCCGCCGAGAACGGCGTGCCGCTCGCCCAGCTTTCGCCTCACACAATAGAACTTCTCAATAAGAAACTTCCGGCGCAGTGGTCCGGCGGCAACCCGATCGACATCATCGGCGACGCGCCGCCCGAGCGCTTCGCTGCGGCGACCGCGGCGGCGCTCGACGACCCGGGGGTCGACGCGCTGCTCGCGATGTACTCGCCGGTGGCGGTCACCGAGCCGAGCGACGCGGCGCGCGCGGTCGCCGAGGCCGCGCGCGCGAGCGCGAAGCCGGTGCTCGCGGCCTGGCTGGGCGACATCAATCCGAACGAGACGCGCAGCTTCCTCGAGGCGCAGGGCATTCCCAACTTCTACACGCCGGAGAACGCGGTCGAGGCGTTCTCGTTCCTGTGCGCCTACCGGCGCAACCGCAGCCAGCTGATGGAAGTGCCCGCGGCCCTCGCGCGCGCGGGCGAGGAGCCGGCGCCCGACCTCGCCGCCGCGCAGGCGATCCGCGACGCGGCGCTCGCCGAAGGGCGCACGCTCCTCACGGAGCACGAGGCGAAGCAGCTGCTCGCCGCGTTCGGCATTCCGGTGCCGCGCTCGATCGTGTGCGCCGACCGCGAGTCGGCGGTCGCCGCCGCGCGCGAGATCGGCTTCCCGGCGGTGATCAAGATCCATTCGAGCGACATCACGCACAAGTCCGACGTCGGCGGCGTGCGCCTGAACCTGCAGAACGCCGAGATGGTCGCCTCGGCCTTCGACGACATGATGCGCCACGTGCGCGCGCTGCGACCCGACGCGCAGGTCGAAGGCGCGGCGGTGCAGCCGATGCTGCGCTTTCCCAGCGTGCGCGAGGTGCTGGTGGGAACGGCGACCGACCCGGTGTTCGGGCCGGTGATCTCCTTCGGCGCCGGCGGCGTGGCGGTGGAGGCGGTGCGCGACACGGCGGTGGCGCTGCCGCCGCTCAATGCCGTGCTCGCCCGCGAGCTGATGGCGCGCACACGCGTGCACCGCCTGCTCGTCGGCTACCGCGACGTGCCGGCGGCGGACCTGGAAGCGCTCGCCGGCGTGCTGTGCGGCGTCTCGCGCATGGTCTGCCTGCTCCCCTGGATCGCCGAGATGGACCTGAACCCGGTACTCGCGCATCCGGGCGGCGCGGTGATCGCCGATGCGCGCGTGGCGATCGATTCCGCGCAGCCGCCGCGCGCCGCGCCGCATTACCCGCACATGGCGATCCATCCCTACCCGGTCGAGCTCGAGGGCGCGATCGCGCTGAGCGACGGCGCCCGCCTGCGCGTGCGGCCGATGCGCCCCGAGGACATCGAGCTCGAGAGCCGCTTCTTCGACGGCCTGTCGGAGCGCTCGCGCTACCAGCGCTTCATGCAGTACCTGCCCACCCTGCCGCCGGGAATGCTCGCGCGCTTCACCCAGCTCGACTATGACAGGGAATTGGCCCTGGTGTGCCTTCATGAGAACCAATTCGTTGCAGTAGGGCGCTACGCGCCCAACCCGGATGGCCGCACGGCGGAGTTCGCGCTCGCGGTCGGAGACGACTGGCAGGGCAAGGGCATCGGGCGCGCGCTGCTCGAGCGGCTGTGCGAGGCGGCGCGCGACGCCGGCTACCAGGCGCTCTACGGCCACATCCTGGACGCCAACCGCGATATGCTCGATCTCGCGGCGCATCTGGGCTTCGACGAGGAATCGCGCTCGGGGAACGAGGTGACGGTCGTGCGCCGCCTGTGACTTTTCAAGGAAACCAAGCCATGTTCAAGCACGTACTGATTCCGACCGACGGCTCGGAGACCGCCGCCAAGGCGATCGAAGCGGGCATCGGGCTCGCCAAGGCGATGGGCGCCCGGGTCACCGGCTTCTACGCCCAGGAGCCGGTGCCGCCGCACCTCCATGGCGGCGGCCACCTCGCCGACAAGCAGCTGGTGGCGGAGTTCGAGCGCCGCGCGGACGAGTACGCCGAGCGCTGCATGGGCGAGATCGCCGCCGCGGCCAAGGCGGCCGGCGTGCCCTTCGAGCCGCTGGTGGTGAAGGCGCCGGTCGCCTACAAGGGCATCGTCGACGCCGCGGAAAAGCAGAAGTGCGACGCCATCTTCATCGCCTCGCACGGCCACCGCGGGCTCGCCGCCCTGGTGCTCGGCAGCGTGACGCAGAAGGTGCTGGTGAACTCCAGGATCCCGGTGCTGGTGTTCCGCTAGGGATAGCCGAAATCAATCCATCGTATTGCGAATTTCGATTTGATCTATCCAGCCGGCCGTCGTAGGCTCGGCATCCACTCTAGAGGAGACGCATCCATGAAAGCACTCAAGGACAGCAAGACGCACGACAATCTCAAGGCGGCGTTCGCCGGCGAATCGCAGGCCAATCGCCGCTATCTCTATTTCGCCGCGAAAGCCGACGTCGAGGGCCAGAACGACGTCTCGGCGCTGTTTCGCTCGACCGCCGAGGGCGAGACCGGGCACGCGCACGGGCACCTGGAGTACCTCGAGGCGGTGGGCGACCCGGCGACCAACCTGCCGATCGGGCGCACGCGCGAGAACCTGAAGGCGGCGGTGGCGGGCGAGACCCACGAGTACACCGACATGTACCCGGGGATGGCCAAGCAGGCGCGCGACGAGGGCTTCGGCGAGATCGCCGACTGGTTCGAGACCCTGGCGAAAGCCGAGAGGAGCCACGCCAACCGCTTCCAGAAGGCGCTCGACGCGCTGGCTGACTGAAGATGAGTGAAGGATCGCTCGAAGCTCCGACCCGGCACCCCCTCGACTGGAAGAACCCGGAGTTCTGGAACCAGGAGAAGGCCGAGAAGGAGCTCGAGCGGATCTTCGACATCTGTCACGGCTGCCGGCGGTGCGTGAGCCTGTGCACCGCCTTCCCGACGCTGTTCGACCTGGTCGACGCATCGCCGACCCTGGAGGTCGACGGCGTGAAGAAGGAGGACTACTGGAAGGTTGTCGACCAGTGCTACCTCTGCGACCTGTGCTACATGACGAAGTGCCCGTACGTCCCACCGCACCCGTGGAACGTCGACTTCCCGCACGTCATGCTGCGCGCGAAGGCGATCAAGTTCAGGAAGGGCCGCAGTTCAAACGCCCCGTTCCGCGACCGTTTGCTCTCGTCCACCGACGCGATGGGCAAGCTCGCCGCGATCCCGGTGGTGGCGCAGACGGTGAATCTCCTGAATTCGAATTCTCTTTCGAGAACGGCGATGCAGGGCGTGCTCGGGGTCCACAAGGACCGCGAGCTGCCGCCTTACGCTCCCAGGAAATTCAGAAGCGCCTTCAAGGATTCGAACAAGACATTTCCCGCCAAGGACGGAAAGAGCACGCCGGGCAAGGTGGCGATTTTCGCCACCTGCTACGCCAACTTCAACGAGCCGGTGATGGGCCACGACCTCGTCGCGATCCTCGAGCACAACGAGATCCCGTACGTGCTGGTCGAGAAGGAGGCCTGCTGCGGCATGCCCAAGTTCGAGCTCGGCGACCTCGAGGGGGTGGACT
>DATKAX010000143.1:0-5663 GCA_035514595.1 Burkholderiales bacterium | reverse complement strand
TGGTGTTCCTCGGCGAGCACGAGCAGTACCAGCGGGTGCGCCCGATCCTCGCCGGCATCGATTCGCTGCGCGCGAAGAAGCGCGAAGCGCGCGTGATCGTCTATCCCGGCGTCGGCCGCGGCTTCGACTTCCGGCCGCCCGAAGTGCGCACCCTCGCCGACGACATGGCGGCGCAGGACTCGCTCGCGCGCGCCGCCCGCTTCATCCGAGCGCTGCTCGCTCCCTGAGCCGCAGCTAGCCCTGCGGGCTCGCCTCCATCTGCTCGCAGTACTTTCGCAGGTCGTCCGAGATCTCGGACGGGCAGACGCCGCACTGCCGGTTTCCCGGCACCGCGTGGTCGATGAACTTCGGATACGGCAGCTTCAGCTCGCGCATGATGGCGAGGAATTCGTCCAGGCTGCGCCCGCCGAGGCGCGGATTGCGGCTGCGCTCCTGCGCGATGCTCGAGACGCGCCGGCGCCGGTAGTCGTGCGCCGGATAGACCAGCGTGTCCTCGGGCAGCGTGAAAAGCCGCTCGCGCACGCTGCGGTACAGCGTCGCGGCGTCGCCGTTCTGGAAGTCGGTGCGGCCGCAGCCGTCGATCAGCAGCGCGTCGCCGCTCAGCACCCGGCCCTCGGCGAGGTAGCAGAAATGGTCGTCGGTGTGCCCGGGCGTGTAGAGCGGCACGAGCGCGACGCCGCCGGCGCGCAGCTCCCGGCCGTCCTCGACGTGCAGGTCGGCGCACGGCGCGCCCGACCTGCCGGGATACGCGATGCGGCTGCCGGTCTCGCGCTTCAGGCGCAGCGCGGCGGTGATGTGGTCCGCGTGCACGTGCGTTTCCACGGTGCAGGCGAGCTTGAGCGAGAGCGCGTTCAGCGCCGCGAGATCGCGCTCCCAGGCCGGCAGCACCGGGTCAACGAGCAGCGCCTGCCCGGTCTGCTCGCAGCCCAGAAGGTAGGTGTACGTGCTCGAGACCGGCTCGAACAGCTGGCGGAAGATCAAGCGGCCTGCTCCGGTAAGAAACTGCTGCCGGGCGCGAACCCGAAGAGGCGATCGAGCTCGAGCTCGCGGCTGAGCGCGTCGACCGCAGCCTGGCCGTGCTCGCAGCTCACCTCGGCGAGAATCATTCTCGCGCCGTGCGCGTTGTAGTAGCCGCCGAAGTCGGCGTGCACCGCGAAAAGCTGCCGCGCCCGATCTGGCAGCGAAAGCGCTCGTCCAGCCCGAGGGCGACGGGCTGGACGTGGGAAAAGGGCTTCGGCTCCGTGAAGGGCTCGGCCATGGGGAATGGCAAGAATATTACGTGAACGCACCGGGAGGAACGCGTAGCGACAGCGCTTCGTGACACTCGATGATCGGAGCGGGCGACTTCGGCGGCGACGAGACCTTGACGGCCAGGCCAAGCCGGTCGTGAAACAGCGGCAGAGCCCTCTCGCTGCGCACCCCGGCGCGCATTTCCAGACCCGGGGTATCCACCGCCGAGTGCACCGCCCGCCTCCGCAGCATGCGATCGCGGTCATCCACCGGGATGCGCCTTCCCGGGCATCGGGCTAGACTCGGGGATCGTAGGGTAACGGAGGTTTCCATGTCGGCCATTCTCGAGGATCTGAAAGCCCGCGCTCTCCAGCTCTCCCCGCCCGACCGCGACGAACTGGTCCGGGCCCTGATCGCGAGCATCGATGGCGAACCGGAGGGAACGCCGGAAGAGATCGCCCGCGCCTGGGACGAGGAAATCGAGCGCCGGGTGGCCGATCTCGAGGCCGGCAGGACGGTCGGCATACCCGCCGATCAGGTGCTCGCCGAGATACGGGCCATGATCGCCGATCACGCCAAACGGTGAAGGCGGAGTTCGACCCGGCAGCCCGGGAAGAGCTCGTTGCAGCCATCCGCCGGTATCTCACCGAGGCTGGAGTAATTCACGCCAGCGCCTTCGAAAAGGAAGTCGCGCGCACGCTCGCCCTCCTCCCCGATTGCCCGAACTCGGCGCAAGTGGCACCAGGAATACCCGTTCCATCCCCCTGCGGCGCTATCCCTACTCCCTGCACTATCGTCTTGAACCCGGCTTGATCCGCATCATCGCCGTCGCCCACCACCGCCGCCGGCCGGGGTACTGGGCCAAGCGGGGTTGAGGTAACCGCATCACACGCGACGAATCATCGATACTCCGGCGGGCAGACCTGCCTCATCGATGGGCAGCTCGTAGTCCGAAAATGCACGCGGGATTTCGACCCCTCTTACCGAGGACCCGCAAGCCGCGCCCAGTCGGCCGCATTGAATGCCGAGGCGAAATCCGCGGCCAGTCGCCCGACCGCATTGAGATGATCATCGAGTCTGTGCGGGCGACCCGATCGATCGACATGGGCAAGTGGCTCCAGCATCCCGATACGCCTCAGCTCGGCGCTTCCATCCTCTGCATGAAATTCCGCTTGGCCTTGTGCTTCTCGCACAGAGCTCCCAGCCATGCGACGAACGCTCCCTCCTCCCCAGCGCGCTGCATCAGTGCCTTGATCTTTCCGGCGAGCGCGGCGGCTTCGTCGTAGGAATGGTTGTTCTTGCGGTCGATGATGCTGTCGATGGAATTGCGGTAGATCGCGGCGGCGTCTCGGGGATGGTTCTTTTCGCGCGCCTGTGCAAGCTGGATCCACGCGCCGCCGGTGCAGCCGCCCGCTTTCGCCTCCGCGAGGGCGGCGTCGCTATCGCCCTCGTGCAGGTATATCTCGACGAGCAGGGTATGGCCGGCGCCCGTCCGGCGCCACGCGCCGCTGCCGCGATCGGTGCGCTTGAGCTCGGCGCGAAGATGGGAAAGCGCCTTCTCGCGCCAGGTTTTCCACGCCTTCGCGCGGCCGGCGCACTTCGCGAGGCGCTGGTAGGCGTCGAGGCGCGGGTGGCTGGCGAAATACTCCCACGCCACAGCGATGGCTTCGCCGTCGCGCTTTTCGCGGTGGTACGCGCCGGCGAGGAAGTCCACGAGCCGCGGATCGAGGTCGCGCGGGAAGGCCTTGCGCCCGCGCTCGGCCCAGGCGAGCGCCTCGCCGTGGCGGCCGGCCTTGGCGAGGATCTCCGCGATCTGGACGAAGCGGTAGGGATGCGACAGATCGCGGCCGGCGACGGCGACCAGCGCGTCCACGTCGCCGGTGTGCCGCGCGAGCGCTTCCATGATTCCGGCAATGACTAAATGGCCGGATTGATAGTCGCGCTTTGCGCCCGGGCCGAGGGCGGGGACCTTGTTCCATGCCGCCTCGGCGAGGACGCGGTAACCGGCGAGCCCTTTCATTCCGAGCAGCGGAGCGTAGTCCTCGAACTTGAAGAACCGCCAGTCGTCGAGCAATTGCAGCTCGAAGAGGTCCTTGGCGAACGCTTCGGGCTCGGGTTTCGCGGCGCAACAGATTTCGAGGTGCAGCGCCGCGAGCCGATGCATTAGCTCGCCGAACCCGCCGCCGGAGTCGTCGGTTCTCTCGTAAGCGGCGATGCCGCGGCGCAGGGCGTAGCCCGCGAGCTCGGCGGCCTGCGCGGTGCGCTTGCTCCTGAGCAATTCGCGCAGCAGGTGCACGACGCCGTCGGCGCGTGCGATGAGCGCGCGCATGTGGTGATGGCCGGCGAAGCCGCGCACGGCAAACGCCTGGTTCACCGCGTCTTTCATCGCTTTGATGTCCTGCGGCGGGCCGCGGCGCAGGGCGGCGGCCTCCAGCCGCGCGCGCAGCTCGGGATCGTTCGCGGCCTGCTCGACCAGCAGCTCAACGAGCGACTCACTGCTCTCGGATTGGAGATAGGCTCGCAGCCCGCCGAGGTCATCGCCGCCTTCGCCCTCGCGCGCGAGCCAGGCGAGGCCCGCGGCCACCGCGTGCTTGCAGAACGTGCCCTCCTCGCCCAGCGGGCAGGTGCAGGACCATTCCAGCGCGCGGCCCGCCGGCCGCAGGACGACCCGGTGCTCCTCGTTGCCCAGGACGACGGCCCGGATCGCGTCGCGCGTCTGCACCAGGTCCGCCACGGCGCCGGCGTCGAAGTAACCCGCGCCGCGCGCGAACGACTTCTCCCCGGCGAGCTGCGCGAGCTTCGCTTCAGTCACAAGGGTTTCGAGCTTGGTGCCCAGGAGCCCCCCTCGCTTTCGAGCCCCTCTTTTACCAGACGTGCAGGCTCAACCGGTGAGCCTGCACCCCGAATGGACGCCGGAATAAAACTGCTCTTAAGGAAGCACTACATCGGCGCGCACGCAGGAAGCCGCTTCAGGTGGTGCCGACGACGGAATCGGCGTAGTAGGCGCGCAGCACCTCGAGCACCTCGGGCCGCGAGTACTCGGGCGGCACCGCGCTGCCTTCCGAGAGCCACTTGCGCAGCTGGGTGCCCGAGACGAGCAGCCGGTCGGCGTCGCCGTGCGGGCAGGTGCGCCCGGAAGCCATGCCGCCGCACTTGTAGCACCAGAAAGTCCAGTCGATCTTCAGCGGCCGCGTCTCGAGCGCGTCGCGCGGGATCTCGTCGAAGATATGGTGCGCGTCGAACGGGCCGTAGTAGCTGCCAACGCCGGCGTGGTCGCGCCCCACCAGCAGATGCGAGCAGCCGTAGTTCTGGCGGAACAGCGCGTGCAGCAGGGCTTCGCGCGGCCCGGCATAGCGCATGTCGAGCGGGTAGCCCGCCTGCACCACGGTGCCGGGACGGAAGTACTTCTCGATCAGCAGCGCGATCGCGCGGGTGCGCACCTCGGCCGGGATGTCGCCCGGCTTGAGGGCCCCGAGCAGCGAGTGCACCAGCACCCCGTCGCACACCTCGATCGCCACCTTGGCGAGGTACTCGTGCGAGCGGTGCATCGGATTGCGCGTCTGGAACGCGGCGACGCGCGACCAGTCCAGGCGCTCGAACTCCGCGCGCGTCTCGGCGGGCGTCATGAAGAGCCGCCCGTACTTCGCCCGGAAGCCGCCGTCCGAGAGCACCTTCACCGGCCCGGCGAGGTTGAACCTGCCCTGCGCCATCACCATCGCCACGCCGGGGTGCGCCGGGTCGGTGGTGCGGAACACCGTGGCGCACTCGTGCGCCTTGTCGATCGAGTACTGCTCGGTCACCCGCATCGTGGCAAGCAGCTCGCCGTCGTCCGGGTCGGCAAGCGCGATCTCGCTTCCCGCCGAAAACGGCGTGTCGGTCGACAATGTGATCGGGATCGGCCAGAACAGCCCAGCCGCGGTGCGGTAGCCGTCGCACACGCCCTGCCAGTCGGCGTGCGTCATGAAGCCCTCGAGCGGGGTGAAGCCGCCGATACCGAGCATGACGAGGTCGCCTTTCTCGCGCGAGCTGACGCGCAGCGCCGGCAGCGCGCGCGCCCGGGCACGCTCGGCGGCGAGCGCCTCCCCGGCGAGCGCGAGGGGCTTGAGGCCGGCGCCTCCGTGCGGCGAAACCAGGGTCGACAAGATCGTTGGGCTTTCGAAAACCTATTCTGGTGAGCCGCGCAGGCGCAAGGCAATTAAGCGGTTTCTATGGCCGCATAGCCCCTTTTTTGTCCGGGCGGCGCGATACGTAGAGATCGAGGCCGCGGATACGCATGCGCCCCTGCCCCCTACGGGCAAAGACGATCCGGCGCCTGCCGTTGTGCCTGCGCGGCGGCCGTTTCTTATGCTTGAATTAGCTCATGCCCCAGCGCCCACGCGAGACTCCCGCCTCCGCCGGGCGGTGGCTGGTGTGCGTGGCCGCGCTGCCCACCG
>DATKAX010000142.1:0-2483 GCA_035514595.1 Burkholderiales bacterium | reverse complement strand
GCGAGTAAGAATCCGTTGCGTCGCGCGACTAAGTACGCATGCTGAAAGGAAAGACGGCGCTCGTCACGGGCTCGACCAGCGGCATCGGTCAGGGCATTGCGCAGGCGCTTGCCG
This sequence comes from Burkholderiales bacterium, assembly GCA_035514595.1. Taxonomy (GTDB): domain Bacteria; phylum Pseudomonadota; class Gammaproteobacteria; order Burkholderiales; family SG8-39; genus SCGC-AG-212-J23. The sequence goes on along the minus strand of DATKAX010000142.1, from coordinate 2,369 downwards.
CGCGCGGCGCAAACATCATCCTGAACGGCTTCGGTGATGCCGCCGAGATCGAGGCGCTGCGCTCGCGAATCGCCTCCGAGCACGGCGTGACGGTGCGCTACCAGGCCGCCGACATGGCGAGCGCCGAGGCGATCGCGGCGATGATGAGGGACGCGATCGCCGAATTCGGCGCCGTCGACGTGCTGGTGAACAACGCCGGCATCCAGCACGTGGCGCCGGTCGAGGATTTTCCGGTCGACAAGTGGAACGCCATCCTGGCGATCAACCTGTCGGCCGCCTTCCATACCGTCCGGTCCGCCGTTCCGGGCATGAAGGCGCGCAACTGGGGCCGCATCATCAACATCGCCTCGGCGCACGCGCTGGTCGCCTCGCCCTTCAAGTCGGCCTACGTCGCCGCCAAGCACGGCATCGCCGGCTTCACCAAGACGGTGGCGCTGGAGCTCGCCGAGCACGGCATCACCGCGAACGCCATCTGCCCCGGGTACGTGCTCACGCCGCTGGTCGAAAAGCAGATTCCCGACACCGCCCGGGCACGCGGCATCAGCGAAGCGGAGGTGGTCAGGACGGTGCTGCTCGCCGCGCAGCCGACCCGGGAGTTCGTCACCGTCGAGCAGGTGGCAGCGCTGGCGCTATTTCTCGCCGGCGACGCGGCCGGATCGATGACTGGCGCCGTCATCCCCATCGACGGCGGCTGGACCGCGCACTAGGCGAGCGCAATGGCCGTTTCTTTGCCGGGCCAGGTCGTGCTGGTGCTCCAGGGCGGCGGCGCGCTCGGCGCCTTCCAGGTAGGCGTCTACCAGGCGCTGCACGAAGCGGGCATCGAGCCCGACTGGGTCATAGGAACATCGATCGGCGCGATCAACGGCGCGATCATCGCCGGCAATCGCGCCGAGGACCGCCTCGAGCGGCTGACCGGCTTCTGGGACACGGTACGAACCGATTCGCCGGCGGCGAATCCCTGGTGGCCGGCTGCCGGCAGCGCGATGGCGAACCTGGGGGCGTTCATGAACGGCGTGCCGGGCTTCTTCAAGCCCAATCTTCAGGCGCTGTGGGGCCTGCATGCGCCGCTCGGGGTCGAGCGGGCGTCGTTCTACGATACCGCGGCACTGCGCACCACCCTTCTCGGCCTGGTGGACTTCGAGCGGCTGAAAACGAAGCAGGTGCGCCTTTCGCTCGGCGCCGTGGGTGTCGCTCATGGCGAGATGCGCTATTTCGACAGCCGGGACACGGATCTGGGCCTGGACCATGTCATGGCATCGGGTGCGCTGCCGCCGGCGTTTGCGGCCGTGAGGATCGACGGCGAGCCGTACTGGGACGGCGGCATCTACTCCAATACGCCGGTGGAAGCGGTGCTCGACGACAATCCGCGCCGCGATTCGGTGATCTTCGCCGCACAGGTGTGGAACCCGGCCGGCCCCGAGCCCGAAACCCTCTGGAAAGTGCTCGCACGCCACAAGGAAATCCAGTATGCGAGCCGCTCCAAGAGCCACTTGAGGCGCCAGGACCAGATTCATCGGCTGCGCCACGTGATTCGCGAGCTCGCCGAGCGCCTGCCGGCCGGGCTCGAAGATGTCGCCATCAGGGAGCTCGTCTCCTACGGCTGCGCGACGCGCATGCACCTCGTCAATCTCGAGGCGGCGAGGATCGAAGGCGAAGACCTCGCCCGAGACCTCGACTTCACCCGCGCCGGGGTGCGCGCGCGCCGCGAGGCGGGCTATGCGGCCGCCCGGCGCGTGATCGAGCAGCAGCCCTGGCAGCACAAGGGCGATCTCCTCGACGGCATCGTGGTACACGACGCGCTCTAAGGCCCGGCAGATTCGGGTCGAGAAGGCACACGGCCTGGAATGAGATTCCCTTTCCGACGATGGCCTCCGGTTCTTGCCGCGGCCATTTTACCGCGCCGACGATGGTCGCGAGCTGTGGCCCGGATCGATCTGGAACCTGCTCAGAGGCAACGAGTTCGCGAGCCTGGCGCTGCCGGTGCCGGGCAGCGGGGAGCCGGTCGTAGGCCACCGGCGGAAGCTCGCGGCAGAGCACCTTGCCCGCGCCGCGGTCGAGCCCCACGGCTTCATCGCAGGAAGCGCGCGCCGGCGAACCGGGCGAGGCGGCTCAGGTCGATGTGGACCTCGTCGTACTCATAGTGCCCGGCGATGTAGCCGGGCAGCATCCCGGAATACGGCGCGTGCGTGTCGCGGCAGATCAGCGTGAGCCGCACCCCCGGCACGGGATGCATGCCGAAGCGGCGGAGCACCGCGACGTGGCTATGGCCGCCGCCGACGAGCACGATGTCCCTCAGGACCGGTTGATCGAACGATTGCATCGGCGCACGATCGTACCTGCATGAGTGACCCTCTGCCCGACGTCGTGAT
>DATKAX010000141.1:0-26527 GCA_035514595.1 Burkholderiales bacterium | reverse complement strand
AAGCGCTCGTGGCTGTGGCACCTCGACCGGCGGCGCGTCGCCGCCGGCGCGGCGATCGGCGTTTTCTTCGGCTTCCTGATCCCGATCGGCCAGATCCCGCTGTCGGCGGCCGGGGCCGTGGTGCTGCGCGCCAACCTGCCGGTCGCCGCGGTGACCACGCTCGTGTCCAACCCTTTCACTTACGCGCCGATCTACGTGCTCGCCTACAAGACCGGATCGGTGATGCTCGGCGAGCGCCCTTCGCAGCGCGAGGTCGCGGCGATCGAGGAAGCGGCCGAGGACCCGGATCCGCGCACCTGGCGGCAACGCCTTGCCGCCATCGGCAAGCCGCTGGTGGTGGGCCTCACCACCTTCGCGGTCGCCGGCGCGGCGCTCGCCTGGCTCACGGTCCACTGGACCTGGGTGCTGGCCGTGCGGCTGCGCCGCGCGCGGCGCCTGCGCAAGCGGGAGCGGCGCGCCTAGCGCATCGCCTTGCGCGCCTGCTGGGCGCGCGCCGCGCCGATCGCGGTCTTCACGTGCCTGCGCTCCTCGGGCGGCGGCAGCACGGATTTCATGCCCAGGGACTCGAGCCACAGCTCCCGGCACCAGCCCCGGGTGTGATACAGGTGCTCGTCTTCCTGGTCCTCGACCTCCGCGCAGGCCGCCTTGAGCGCCTTGCCCGGCGCCCCCCCGAGCTTGCGCGACGCCTCCCCGATCAGCTCCCAGTCGAGGTGGTCCTTGCTCTCGGCGAGCACCACGCACTCGCAGGCCTGGATCTGCGCCGCGCCCGGGTCGCCGGCCCCGAGCGCCGCTTCCACCGCGCCGACCAGCGCCATCCCGAGGTCGTGCACGATCCGGCGGCCGGGGGTCTGCTCGTCCGGATCGAGCTGCAGCTGCGAGAACACGTCCTGCAGCACCTGCACGTGGCGCTCGGTTTCCTCGCGGTACTTCTCCCACTCCTCCTTGAGGTCCTCGTTCCGCGCGCACTTGAGGGCCGCTTCGTACAGCTTCACGCCCGCGCGCTCGTGCTCGAGCGACTGCAGCAGCAGCTCCTTCAACTGTTCTTCGTTCACTGGCATCTCCGGTGGTGGGGGCTGCCGGAGGCAGCAAGCCGCGTGCCCGCTACTCGATCGTCCGGTCGGCGCGCAGAAGGATCTCGCGCGGGATGGAGATTCCCTGCGCCGAAGCCGTCTTCAGGTTGACCGCCAGCGAGAGCCGCGTCGGCTGCTCGATCGGCAGCTCGGCCGGGTTCGCGCCCTTCAGGATCAGGTCGACGTAGCGCGCCGCCCGCCGGTAGCTCTCGGCGAGCGGGGCCGCATAGCTCATCAGCCCGCCCGCCTCGGCCGACTCCTCGAACGGATAGATCACCGGCCGTTTCAGCGCTGCGGCGCTTCGCGGCATGTCGCGGCTGAGGAAGAAGAACATCGGGCTCGGAAGCACCACCACCGCCGCCGCCGGATCGCCCGCCAGCGCCGCGAAGGCACGCGAGACGTCCTCGATGCCGGCCACTTCGACGAACTTCACGCGCACGCCGAGGGCGCCGGCGGTGCGCTCGGCCGCGTCTCGATACTCGGCGCGGGAGAACGGCGTGTTGACATCGACGAGCACCGATACGGAGGTCCCCTTCCCGACCAGCGCAGCGGCAAGCTCGAGCATCTTGGTCGGCGTCGCCTCGAAGAAGCCCGAGAGGCCGGTGACATTTCCGCCCGGGCGGGCGAGGCTCGCCACCAGGCCGTGCGCCACCGGGTCGGCACCGGTCGCCATGACGATCGGAACGCTGGAGGTCGCCTTCTTCACCGCCGCGATGACCGGGTTGGCCGCAGTCACGATCGCGTCCGGCTTCAGCCGCACCAGCTCCATCGCCAGCATCGGCACGCGCTCGAGCTTGCCCTCGGCCCAGCGCAGCTCGAGCACCAGGTTTCGCCCCTCGACCCAGCCGTGCTCGCGCAGGCCCTCGCGAAACGCCTGCAGCAGCTTGGCGTGCGACTTGGGCGAGCCTCCCGTGAGCCAGCCGACACGCCGCAGTTTCTCCGGCGTCTGGGCACGGGCAAACACAGGAAGCACGCCTGCCAAGGCAAGCCCCAGGACCTTTCTGCGCGTGTTCATTGAACCTCCCTCATTCGACTACGTCATCGGTGCGGAGCAAGAGCGGTCCCGGGATCGTAAGGTTAAGCAACTTCGCGGCTCCGCGATTGATGACCAGCTCGAATATTGTCGGCTGCTCGAGCGGCAGCTGAGAAGGGTCTGCGCCCTTGAGGATCTTGTCGACGAAGGCCGCCGCGCGGAAGTACAGATGCGGATAGTGAACGCCGTACGAAATCAGTCCTCCCGCGTCCACGAACTCTCGGGAGGCGTACATTGCCGGCAACCGGTGCCTAGCGGCGAGCGCGGCGACGGCGTGACGATTTGCGACGAGGACCCCGTCGAGGGTGACCAGCAGCGCATCGATCCCCTGCCGGGCGGCTGCCTCGAATGCGCGCGGCAGGCCCGCCGCGTCGCGCACGTCGAGCAGTACGGCTCGCACCCCGAGCCATGCGCTCGCGAGCTCCGCCTCCTTCCAGGAGAGCGGCGCGGCCGGATTGCTCGTGTTGGTGAGGTTCCCGACTCGCGCAACATCCGGGACGAGCTCCTTGAGCACCTGCAAACGCTTCGCCGTCAGTTCAGGCACCAGCGTGGTGAGTCCCGTGATGTTGCCGCCCGGCGAAGCCAGGCTGCTTACGATCCCCGGGCGGACCGGATCGGCTGTGGCCGTCATCACGATGGGAATCGTTACCGAGGCTTTCTTCGCCGCCAAAGCCGCCGGCACCCCCCTTACGACGATGACATCGGACTTCGAGCGAATCAGCTCCTCCACCAGTCGCGGGAAACGATCGGCACGACCGTCCGCCGAGCGATAGTCGATGGTCAGGTTGCCCCCTTCTACGTAGCCGAGATCCCGCAATCCCTGCCGCAAGGCGTCGATATTGGCGCTGTTCAGCGCCAGGGGCGTGGTTTCGAGAACACCGATGCGATACGCTCTTCGCGGTTCTTGTTTGGGACGGCCGACCGGCGCCCACGACCCCATCGCGCCGCAAGCCGCGACCACCAGAAAGCGCCTTCGTGAAGGCATAAGGCAGAAACCTCCCCCGCGAGTCTGCGCCGAGTTCCGGTCAAAGGGGAGCGGCGTGCGTCGCCCCCGGAATGCGCCCGATTCACCTCGGGCTGGCGGCCGGGCGCCGAATCCCGGAAAATGCCGGGCTTTGGCCGGCCTTTCTATGCCCCGTCCGCTTCCCAAGTCGATCGATGAAACGCAGCAGCTGCTGGCTGCGGGCGAGTACGTCGCCGACCGCAGCCTCGCCACCACCCTTTTCCTGTCGCTCGCGATGCAGCGGCCGCTGTTCCTCGAGGGTGAGGCCGGGGTCGGGAAGACCGAGATCGCCAAGGTGGTGGCGCAGGCGCTCGACCGGGAGCTGATCCGGCTGCAGTGCTACGAGGGCCTGGACATCGCGCAGGCGGCCTACGAGTGGAACTACTCGCGCCAGATGGTCGAGATCCGGCTCGCCGAGGCGGCCGGGGTCAAGGACAAGGAGAAGCTGGCTGCCGACATCTACTCGCAGCGCTTTCTCGTGAAGCGGCCGCTCGCCCGCGCGCTGGAGGGGCATTCGCCGGTGCTGCTGATCGACGAGCTCGACCGCACCGACGAGCCGTTCGAGGCCTACCTGCTGGAAGTGCTCTCGGACTGGCAGATCACCATCCCGGAGACCGGCACGCTGCGCGCCCCGGAGCCGCCGATCGTGGTGATCACCTCCAACCGCACGCGCGAGATCCACGACGCCGTGAAGCGGCGCTGCTTCTATCATTGGATCGACTACCCCGACGCGGCGCGCGAGCTCGAGATCCTGCGCCGCAAGGCGCCCCGGGCCGCCGCTTCGCTTTCCCGGGAGGTGGTGGCTTTCGTGCAGCGGCTGAGAAAATCGGATCTGTTCAAGCTGCCCGGGGTGGCCGAGACCATCGACTGGGCGAACTGCCTGGTGGCGCTCGACCGTGTCGCCCTCGACCCCGAGACGGTGAACAATACGCTCGGGGTACTGCTCAAGTACCGCGACGATCTCGAGCGTGTCGCCGGCGAGGAAGCCGAGCGCCTGGTCGGCGAGGCGAAGGCGGCCGCCGCGGCGGCGTGAGATGAGCGCGACCTCGTTCCTGCGGCGGCTGCTGGGAGGCGGGTCCGGAAGCGTCGACCGGCGCATCCACGATCTCGCGTCGCTGTGCGAAGCGCTGCTCGCCGAGCGCGGCGAGTACACCAGCACGGCGCTCGCGCGCCAGGCGCTCGCCGCCTACCACGTGCTCGATGACCGGCTGCGTGCGGAGTTCTTCGACGTGCTGGCGCAGGATTACGCGCCGTCGCCGGAGGTCGTGGGGCGCGCCGCCGCGGCCTATCAGGCCGACCCGTCCCCCGAGCAACTAATGGCGCTGCAGGATGCGGTCGAGTCGCCGCGCCGGGAGCTGTTCCGCCGCCTCAACATGGCGCCGCGGGGCACCGCCACGCTGGTCGAGATGCGCGGCGCGCTGCTGAAGGGCCTGAAGGCGCACCCCGAGTGGGGCGCGGTCGACGCCGACCTGCTGCATCCGCTGCGCTCGTGGTTCAACCGCGGCTTTCTCAGGCTGGAGCGCATCGACTGGCGCACCTCCGCGATGGTGCTGGAGAAGCTGATCCAGTACGAGGCGGTGCACGCAATCCACGGCTGGCGCGACCTGCGCCGCCGGCTGGAAGCCGACCGGCGCTGCTTCGCGTTCTTCCATCCGCAGCTGCCCGACGAGCCGATCATCTTCATCGAGGTAGCGCTGGTGCGCGGCATGAGCGCGCAGGTGCAGCCGCTGCTCGACGTGGCCTCGCCGGTCGCCTCGCCCGCCGAGGCGGATTGCGCCGTGTTCTACTCGATCACCAACTGCCAGGAAGGACTGCGCGGCATCTCGTTCGGCGACCTGCTCATCAAGCAGGTCGCCGAGGACCTGAAGCGCGAATTCCCCCACCTGCGGCGCTTCGCGACGCTCTCGCCGGTGCCGGGCTTCCGGCGCTGGCTGGAAAAGTCGCGCGTGCGCGTCTCGGTGGGCCCCGGCGGCGACGAACGCCTGGCGCTGCTCGCGCGGCTCGAGGACCCGGCCTGGCACCTCGGCGAGATCCCCGAAGCGCTCGAGAAGCTCCTGACGCGACTTTGCGCCGGCTACCTGCTGCTCGCGAAGCGAGATCGGGAGCCGCTCGACCCGGTCGCGCGCTTCCACCTCGGCAACGGCGCCGCGCTCGAGCGGATCAACTGGATGGGCGACACCTCGGAGCAGGGCATGTCGCGCTCGGTCGGCATGATGGTGAACTACGTCTACTGGCTCGCCGAGGTGGAGCGCAACCACGAGCGCTATTTCCGCGAGCAGCATATCGCCGCCTCGCCGCAGGTGGAGAAACTCGCGCGCGAGAGCGCGCTTGCGGCCCAGGCCGAAAAGGGCGCCGCGGCTTGAGCGCAGGGCGGCTTGCCGAGAACGTGATGCATTTTGCCCGGCTGCTGCGCGCCGCGGGACTGCGCATCGGCTCGGACCGGGTGGTCGATTGCGTGAAGGCGCTGGATATCGCCGGCGCCAGCCAGTTTCCGCTGCGCCGCGACGACTGGTACTGGACCATGTCGGCGGTGCTGCTGTCGCGCCAGGAGCAGCGGCCGATCTTCGACCAGGCCTTCGGCATCTTCTGGCGCGACCCGAAGCTCACCGAGAAGATGATGCAGATGCTGCTGCCCAAGGCGCAGGGCCGCGCCGAGAAGCCCGAAGCGCAGCAGAGCCAGCGGCTGACCGACGCGCTGTTCAGCCCGCAGCGCGAGCGCCAGGAACGCATCGAGATCGAGGCGCGGCTCACGTTCTCGCCGCGCGAGATCCTGCAGCGCATGGACTTCGACACCATGTCCGCGGCGGAGCTCGCCGCCGCGAAGCGGATGATCGCCGAGCTGCGCCTGCCGCTGCCGCTCATCAAGACGAGACGCAAGAGAATCCAGAGAAACGGCAGAAGCATCGATGTTCGCGCCACCCTGCGGGAAAGCCTGCGCGAGGGCGGGGAAGTCATCCCGCTGGTGCGCACCGCGCCGCGCAAGCTGCATCCGCCGCTCGTGGTGCTGTGCGACATCTCGGGCTCCATGAACCCCTACTCGCGCATGTTCCTGCACTTCCTGCACGCCATCACCAACGACCGCGACCGCGTCACGGTATTCGTGTTCGGCACGCGTCTCACCAACATCACGCGGCAGCTGCGCCATCGCGACGTCGACGTCGCGATGGCGCGGGTGGCGGAAGCGATCAAGGATTGGTCGGGCGGCACGCGCATCGGCGCGTCGCTGCGCGAGTTCAACTTCAAATGGGCGCGCCGCACGCTGGGGCAGAACGCCTGCGTGCTGCTGGTGTCCGACGGCCTGGACCGCGAGGCGGGCGAAGGCCTGGGCGAGGAGATGGAGCGCCTCGCCAAGTCCTGCCGTTATCTCGTGTGGCTGAACCCGCTGCTGCGCTACGAGCGCTTCGAGGCGCGCCCCGCCGGCGTGCGCGCCATGCTGCCGCACGTCGACCTTTTCCTGCCGGTGCATAATCTGAGGAGCCTGGTGGACCTGGCGAAGACGCTGAGCGGGCCGATGTCGCGAACCAAGAGCAAGGAGAGCAGCCTATGGAAATGAGCGGGGAGCAGCTGATCCCGGCCTCGCAGCAGGACACCTGGAACGCGCTCAACGACCCGGAGGTCCTCAAGGCCTGCGTGCCGGGCTGCGAGACCATCGAGCGCAGCGGCGACAACGAGTACCAGGTCGCGATGGTGGCGCGCGTCGGGCCGGTGAGCGCCAAGTTCAAGGGCAAGCTCACGCTCTCCGACATCAACCCGCCCACCTCGTATTCGATCGCCTTCGAAGGCCAGGGCGGCGCCGCCGGCTTCGCCAAGGGCGGCGCCAAAGTGCGCCTTTCCCCGGAGGGAGCCGATACCAGGCTCGCCTACGACGCCAAGGCGAACGTCGGCGGCAAGCTGGCGCAGATCGGCTCGCGCCTGGTCGACGCCGCGGCGAGGAAGGTCGCCGACGAGTTCTTCCGCAACTTCAACGCGCGCATGTCGGGCCCGCCGCCCGGTGGCGAAGCGCCCGGCGAGGCGCAGGCCGAAGAGCACGCTCCCGAGCCAGTGCCGCGCGACCCGGACCTGCCGAACGCTTCGGACGCCACCCTCGCCTCCTTCGCCGCGGGCGCGCTGGTAGTGTTCTTCGCTTCGCTGGCGGCGTTTCTCACTTAGCAGCTCGAATGCGCCCTTCGGCTCACGACCCCCTTGTCAGGGGGTCGAAGCGATGACTGAGCTGCTGTTTCGCGAGGACGCGTATCTCCGCTCCTGCGACGCCACCGTCGTGGCGGTGCACGGCGACGCGGTCGAGCTCGACCACACGGTGTTCTACCCGCTCGGGGGCGGCCAGCCCGGCGATACCGGCACGATCGGGCCGTGGCGCGTGCTCGATACGCGCAAGGCAGAGGCGGCCGACTCTGTGCTGCACATGCTCGAGCCCGGCGCAACGCCCGCGCCCGGCATGAAGCTCGCGGCTGCGATCGACTGGGAGCGGCGCCACCGGCACATGCGCCTGCATACCGCGCTTCACCTGCTTGGCGCGGTGGTCCGCGCGCCGGTCACCGGCGGGCGCATCGCCAAGGACAAGGCGCACCTCGACTTCGATGTCGAGATGGAAGCGCTCTCCAAGGAACAGATCGAGGCGCGCCTCAACGCGCTCATCGAGGAGCGCCACGAGACGCGCTCGGCGTGGATCAGCGGCGCCGAGCTCGGCGCGCGCCCCGAGCTCGTGAAGACCATGTCGGTCGCGCCGCCGCGCAGCGAGGGGGCCGTGCGCCTGCTCGAGATCCCCGGAGTCGACCTGCAGGCCTGCGGCGGCACCCACGTGCGCAATACCTCCGAGATCGGCCGGCTTGCGGTGGCCCGTATCCGCTCTGAAGGCAGGCACAACAAGCGCGTGACCCTGGTTTTCGCATAGACTGTGCCGCCATGGCAGCGGCCGAGAAACGCCATGCGGTGATCCTTTACGCCGAGCTGCGCAACTTCACGCGGCTCTCGGAGGCCTTGCAGGCGGACCGGGTGCTCGAGCTGGTGAACGAGTTCTTCTCGCTCGCGGCGAGCCTGGTGACGGGCCACGGCGGCAGGACGCTGTCGGTGCACAACGACTCCCTGATGGGGGCCTTCACCCAGGGCGATGCGCGGGAAAGCGCCGCACAGGCCGTAAAGTGCGCGCAGATGCTGCAACGCGAGTTCGCTCCCCTGGGCGAGCGCTGGAAGGGCGAGTACGGCCTACCGGCCGCGGTCGCCGTCGGCATTCACCCCGGCGAAGCGCTCTTCGGCAGCGCAGGGCCGACGGGCATGCAGCAGCTTGTCGCATTCGGCGACTGCGTGAGCATCGCGGAGCGCCTCGTGCACCGCGCCCGCGCGGGCGAAATCGTGCTGTCGCTCGATCTCATGAAAGCCCTGGGCCCCGAGGTGCGCACGATCGGGGCCGAGGAGCTGCCGCCGCTCGAGCTGGTTCGCCGCCCTGCGCTCCCGATCTACGGATTCACCCTCGACACGCGGCTCGACTTCACTTAGCGCGGCGTTTCGACGCCTTGTCGTCGAAAAGGGAACGTGCCGTCGTCGAAACAGTCACATTCCTATGATCCGATTCGCCGCCGCACTTGCCGCGGCCGCCGCCGTCGGGGCGGGCACGCTGCAGGCTACCGGCATCGCTTCGCTGCTCGAGCCGCTCGAGCAGCGCTACCTGTTCAGCCCGCGCCCCGTCGACGCCGGGCGGCTGCGTGCGCTGTCGACTCCCGAAAACGGCATCGAGGAAGTCCGCCTGCTGACGCCGGACGGCGTCAGCCTGCACGGCTGGCTGAAGCGGCCCGACGACTGGCGCGCGGGCCAGCGCTATCCGCTGGTCATCGTCTATGGCGGCGTGCGCCGCGAGATCTCGCAGTTCGTCGGGCGCTCCGGCGCGCCCGGGCACTGGGGATGGCTGATGGTGAACTACCGCGGCTTCGGCCTTTCCGAAGGCGTGCCCACGGAGCGCGCCGTGCTCGACGACGCCAAGGAAATCTACGACTGGGCGGCGGCGCGGCCCGACGTCGACGCCGAAAGCATCGTGGTGCTCGGCCGCAGCCTGGGCTCCTATGTCGCGGTCGCGGTGGCCGCGGAGCGGCCCGCGCGCGCGGTCATCCTCGCCACGCCCTTCGACAGCTTCGTCGCTCTGGGGCAAAAGCACTTTCCGCATCTTCCGGTGAGCTGGCTGGTCGGCGGGCGCTTCGACCCATCGGCGCTCGCGCCCGGCATCGGCGCGCCGGCGCTGTTCGTGCTGGCCGAGAACGACGAGGTGACCCCGGTCGAGAATGGCCGGGCGCTGGCGAGTCGGTGGGGCGGGTGGACGCAGACGGTGCTGCTCGCGGGCGCCTCGCACTACGGCATCGAGCGGCGCGACGAGTTCTGGCGCTCGGTGCGCGGCTTCCTCGCCACGCTGGAGAAGCTCGCTACTTTCGTCTCGCGGGGATAGTCCAGAAGTACACGGTGCGCCCGTTCGACTCGAGCGTTTTCTGGGGCTTCCAGGTGCCCATGTCGAACTGGTGGGAGACGATGCGCGTGCCCGGCTTGAGCTCCTGCCACAGCCGCGGGCGCAGCCTCACGTTGAGGTCCGGCAGCAGGTAGAGCGTCACCACGGTCGCCTCGCTGAAGTCGGCCTCGAACAGGTCCTGCTGCCGGAACTCGACCAGCTTGCTCACGCCCGCCCGCTTCGCGTTCTCGGTCGCTTCCTCGATGCGCTGCGGATCGATGTCGATGCCCACGGCGCGCACGCCGTACTTCTTCGCCGCGGCAATCGCGATGCGCCCGTCGCCCGAGCCCAGATCGTAGAGCACGTCGCCCTTTCTCACGTTTGCGAGGCGCAGCATGTCGTCGACTACGTCATGGGGCGTCGGGACGTAAATGACGTCCGGCTGCTGCGTGCGGCTTGCCGGCTGCGGCTGGGCAAGCGCCTGCGGAGCGGAAAAAACCACGACCAGCGGCAAAGCCGCTGCAGCGACCAGAGACCTCATGCGAAGAATTATGCCTTAGGGGGACAGGCCCGTGGCCCAGCGGCTGGAGGTCACGGCCTCGTCGAGCTCGCGCTCGTCGGCGGGCCTGCGTGCCGGGGGCTTCTCTTCGGCTGCCGGCTCGGCAAGCGCGGCCTCGAGGTCGCCGGTGCCGTGCACCTCGACCCGCGCCCAGCTGATCAGCACGATCGCCAGGATGATCGCCACGATCGCGAGGATCGCGACGACGGGATGCTCGCCGTTGGGACGCGGCGGCTCCTGGACGTCGTGATCGTGGGTGCAGGCATCGCCCATCGCGCTTTGACCTCCGGACGCAGGGCAGGTTCGGGCGCTAGTCGCCGGCGATCGTCATGGTCTCGAGAAGAACCGAACCGCTCGTCCGGCCGCTGCGCACCACCGCGTCGCTGCCCATCGCCACGATACCCCTGAACATGTCCTTGAGGTTGCCGGCGATCGTGATTTCCTCTACAGGGAAGCGGATTTCGCCGCCCTCGACCCAGTAGCCGGCGGCGCCGCGCGAGTAGTCGCCGGTCACGAGGTTCACCCCCTGGCCCAGCAGCTCGGTGACCAGCAGGCCGCGGCCCATCTCGCGCAGCATTCCGCGGAAGTCGTGCGGGCCCGGCCGCACCACGAGGTTATGGTGCCCGCCGGCGCTGCCGGTGCTTTGCATGCCGAGCTTGCGCGCGGAATAGCTGCCGAGAAAGTAACCCTGGACCCTGCCCTCGTGCACGATCGAGCGGCTGCGCGTCGCGACCCCTTCCTCGTCGAACGCCCCGCTCGCGAGGCCGCGCGGCTCGAGCGGACGCTCGTCGATTTGTACCACTGGGGAGAACACCTGCCTTCCCAGGCTGTCGACCAGGAACGAGGTCTTGCGATACAGGTTGCCGCCGTTCACGCCGGCAACGAAATGTCCCAGAAGCTGGATCGCGGCCGGGGCCTCGAACAGCACCGGCACGCGGCAAGTGGCGATCTTGCGCGCCCCCAGGCGCGCAAGGGCGCGCTCGCCGGCGTAGCGGCCCAGCGCCTCCGGTGCGGCGAGCGCCGCCGGCGCCCGGGCGGCGCTGAACCATTCGTCGCGCTGCATCAGGCCCCGGTCCTGGGCGATGGCGGCGCAGGACAACCAGTGCCGCGACCCCGGATAGCCGGCCATGAATCCCAGGCTGTTGGCGAGCACAAACTGCGTCTGCTGCGCCGATACCGTGGCGCCCTCGGAGTTGCGGACCTTCCGCGACACCGCGAACGCGGCCGCCTCGCAGCGGCGCGCCACCTCGACTGCCTCCTCGGCGGCGAGGTCCCAGGGGTGGAACAGATCGAGGTCGGGAAACTCGCGTGCCAGCAGCTCCGGCTCCGGCAGGCCGGCGCAGTCGTCTTCCGCGGTGTGGCGGGCGATGGCAAGCGCTGCGTCCACGGTCTGCTCGAGCGCGGCGCGCGACAGATCCGAGCTGCTGGCATGGCCGCGGCGCACCCTGGGCCGGCTGCCCAGGTACACCGTCACGCCGATGCTGCGGTCGCGGTTGTGCTCGATGGTGTCGGGGCGGCCTTTGCGCACCGTCACGGTGAGACCGTAGCCTTCCGACACTTCGCAGTCGCATCCGCTGGCGCCGCCGCGCTGCGCGTGCTCGAGCACCGCCTGCGCCAGCTCGCGCAGCTCGTTGCCGGCGCAGGTGAAGCCCGGATGCTTCGGCATGGCGCGCTATGATAGCAGCGCGATGCAGGACGAGATCGTCAGCAAGACCCGGCGCAAGCACGCGATGCACGAGCTGCAGGCGCTCGGCGCCGCCCTGGTGGCGCTCGGCGAAGCGCAGCTGGCGGCGCTCCCGCTCAAGGACGAGCTGCGCGAGGCGGTGCTCGAGGCGAAGCGCCTGCGCAGCCACGAAGCGAAGCGGCGCCAGATGCAGTTCATCGGCCGCCTGATGCGCGAAGTCGACGCTGCGCCGATCCGCGAGCGGCTCGACGCGCTGTCCGGCCATTCGGCGCAGGCGGCGGCGCGGCACAAGCGCCTCGAGGCCTGGCGCGAGCGGCTGCTCGCCGACGACGCGGCGCTCACGGCGTTCGCCGCCGCGCATCCGGGCGCCGACCTGCAGGTGCTGCGCGCCCTGATCCGCAATTCGCGCAAGGAGCAGCGGGAAGCGAGGCCGCCGCGCGCCTACCGGGAGCTGTTCCGCCTCCTCAAGCAATGCTCCGACTCCAGCCCCTCCTGAAGGCCGAGATCACCCTCGCCGCGGCGCAGGATCTGGGCGAGACGCCGCTCGGCCGCCGGCGCGTCGTGCCGATCACCGGCGGCCGTTTCAGCGGCGAGCGGCTCGCAGGCCGCGTGCTCGCGGGCGGCGCCGACTGGCAGCTGGTGCGCGCCGACGGCGTCGCCGACCTCGACGCGCGCTATACGCTAGAGACCGGCGACGGCGCCCTGATCTACGTTCGCAACCGCGGCTACCGGCACGGCCCCGCCGAAATCCTCGAGCAGCTCGCCGCCGGCGCCGCGGTCGATCCGGCAAGCTACTACATGAGAACCACCCCGCTGTTCGAGACCGCGGCTGCGCGCTACGCCTGGCTAAACCGCATCGTATGCGTCGCCACCGGTGCGCGCCGCGCCGCCGCGGTCGAGCTGGAAGTCTTCGAGGTCGCATGAAGGAAGCGCTGCTCGTCGGGCTGGTTTCCATCAGCGACCGTGCCTCGGCCGGCGTCTACCGCGACGAAGGCATCCCGGCGCTCAAGGAGTGGCTGACCGCGGCGATCGCGGCGCCGGGCTGGCGCGACGAGACGCGCCTCATCGCCGATGAGCGCGCGCTCATCGAATCGACGCTGGTCGACCTGGTCGACGTCCGCGGCTGCCAGCTGGTGCTCACCACCGGCGGCACCGGGCCTGCGCCGCGCGACGTCACGCCGGAGGCCACGCTCGCGGTCGCCGACAAGGTCATGCCCGGGTTCGGCGAGCAGATGCGCGCGGTGAGCCTGAAGTACGTGCCCACGGCAATCCTGTCGCGCCAGGTCGCGGTGGTGCGCAGGCAGGCCCTGATCATCAATCTCCCGGGGCAGCCCAAGGCGATCCGCGAGACGCTCGACGGCGTGTTTGCCGCGGTGCCCTATTGCATCGATCTGATCGGCGGCCCGTACATCGAGACCCACGAGGCGGTCGTGAAGGCCTTCCGGCCCAAGTCCGCGCAGCGCAAAAAATAGGGGAATTGTTCCTTTCGCCCAGAGCGGCAAAGGCGTGTAGTACAAGCGCCATGCCGGCCACGGAACTGCCCATCGAGGAGCCGGCGGACTGGGAAGAGCCCGCCGGGCGCCTCATCCAGGCGCTGAAGCAGAACGCCTTCGAGCTCTACGCGCAGCGCATCATCGCGCTCGACCGCCCCCGCAGCGTCCCCATGGCCGAGGTGCTGGTCCGGATGCGCGAGGAGGAGGAACGGCTTCTGCCGCCGGGAGCGTTCCTGCCGATCTTCGAGCGCCTGGGAATGATGCCGGATCTCGACCGCTGGGTGATGCGGCGGGCGCTCGCGCAGCTTGCGCGCGGCTCGCGCGTGCCCTGCCTGTCGCTCAACATCTCCGCGCAGACGCTCAGCGATCCCGAGTTCCTCTCCGAGATGGCGGCGCAGCTCGCGCGCCACCGCCTGCGCCCGGCCGTGCTCGTGCTCGAGATCACCCAGGACGACATCGTCGGGCGGCCGGCGTCGGTCGAGCAGTTCGCCGCCGCGGCGCGGCGCCTGGGCACGCAGCTCACCATCGACGGCTTCGGGAGCTCCGAGATCTCGGCTGCTTCGCTGCAGGCGCTGCGCCCGAGCTACGTCAAGGTGGATCGCTCGATCGTGCGCGGCTTGGCGAGCAGCCCGGCGGCGCGCCGCAGGCTGGAGGCGGCCGTGCGGATCGGCAGGAAGACCGGGATCGGCGTGATCTGCGAATGCGTGGAAACCCGCGAGGTGCTGGCCGCCGTGCGCTCCGCCGGCGCCGGCTTCGCGCAGGGCTACGGCATCCACGTGCCCGAGTCGATCGGCAGGGCCCTAGCGCGCTAGCCGCCGTTCCGGCCCCGGGAGCGGAAGCGCGCCGGAAATGCGCTTCTTGGCCTCCCTGCGCCATCTAACATGATTGAGGATTACGCTTCCACCTCATGCTGAGAGCCGCTTTTCTCGCCGCCGCGCTTCTGGCCGCCGCCTGCACGCCGCCGCGGCCTGGCCCGCAGGTGCGCTATGAGCCGACCCCCATGGACGTGGTGCGGGTGATGCTGGAGCTCGCGGCGCTGCGCGCCGGCGACGTGGTGTTCGATCTGGGCTGCGGCGACGGGCGCATCGTGATCGAGGCCGTCAAGGTCGCGGGCGTGCGCGGCGTCTGCGTCGACATCGATCCGCGGCGCATCGCCGAGGCGCGGCGCAACGCCGCCGCCGCGGGGGTCGAGCAGCGCGTGCGCTTCCTCGAGCAGGACCTGCGCCAGACCGATCTGCGCGAGGCCACGGTGGTGATGCTGTTCCTCTCGCACGGCCTCAACCTGGAGCTGCGCCCCAAGCTCGAGCGCGAGCTCGCCCGCGGCGCACGCATCGTCTCGCACTGGCACGGCATGGGCGACTGGACGCCGCAGCACACCCGCCACGTCACCAGCGACGGCCGCGAGCGGCCGGTCTTTCTGTGGACCGTCGATATGTCAAACTGACGCCATGAAAGACGCTGCGGTGATCTGGCTGCACGGCCTGGGCGCGGACCATTCCGACTTCGAGCCGATCGTTCCCGAGCTCGGCCTGCCGGCGTCGGTGCGCTTCGTGTTCCCGGACGCGCCGATCCGGCCCGTCACCATCAACGGCGGCATGCGCATGCGCGCGTGGTACGACATCCTGCAGCTCGGCGGCGGTCCGGAGGACGAGGCCGGGATCCGCGCCTCGCAGCGCAGCCTCGAGGGGCTGATCGCGGAGCAGGGGCTTGCAGCGGAACGCGTGGTGCTCGCCGGCTTCTCACAGGGCGGGGCGATCGTGCTGCAGACGGCGCTGCGCCATCCCGAGCGCCTCGCGGGCGTGGTCGCGCTCTCGACTTACCTGCCGCTTTCGGGCACGCTCGAGCAGGAGGCGGCCGCGGCCAACCGCGATCTCCCGGTCTTCATGGCGCACGGCTTGTACGACGATCTCATCCCGATCGCCAGGGCGCGTGCCTCGCGCGAGCTGCTCGCCCGGCGCGGCACCCCGGTGCAGTGGCACGAGTACCCGATGCCGCACTCGGTCTGCGCGCAGGAGATCGCCGACATCGCGCGCTTTCTCGGCGCCGTGCTGTGAGCAGCCCGTCCTCCTCGCCGAAGGAGCCGCTGGTGCCGGGCTACGTGGTGGTGCACCCGATCGGCGAGGGCGGGCAGGCGAAGGTCTATCTCGCCGAGCGCCAGCGCGATCGCCTGCGCGTCGCCCTGAAGGTGCTCGACCGCCGCCTGCGCAACGACAGCGTCTTCCTCGAGCGCTTCATGCGCGAGTACAAGCTGCTCGCCAGCCTGGAGGTCGAGCACGTCGCGCGCATCTACGACCAGGGCTTCACCGGCGACAACCCGTACATCGCCATGGAGTTCCTGCCCGCCGGCACGCTCGCGAGCCGCATCCGCGAGGGGCTGCTGCCGCGCACGTCGCTGAAGCTCGCCCGGCAGATCGCGCAGGCGCTCGACGCGATCCACTCGCGCGGCATCGTGCACCGCGACCTGAAGCCGGCCAACATCCTGTTCCGCGCCGACGGGCGCCCGGTGCTCGCCGACTTCGGGCTGGCGCGCGACCTCGAGCAGCCCTCCAACCTCACCGTCGACGGTAGGATCTTCGCCACGCCGCGCTACATGAGTCCCGAGCAGTGCCTGGGCCAGAAGGTCGATGCGCGCTCGGACCTCTACAGCCTCGGCGCGATCTTCTACGAGATGCTGACCGGCTCGAAGCTGTTCGAGCCGGCCACCTCGGCGGATCTCATCCACATGCACGTCACCGCGCCGGTGCCGCGCCTGCCCGAGGCGTACGCCGAGTACCAGCGGCTGCTCGACGGGCTGCTCGCGAAGCGGCCCGAGGACCGGTTCCAGAGCGCCGCCGAGGTCTGCGCGTCTATCGAGCCATGAGCGAGCCATGAGCGAGCGGCACTACCTGGACCTCCTCGCCGAGGTGCTCGAGCACGGCGCGCGCAAGTCCGACCGCACCGGCACCGGGACGCTTTCGGTCTTCGCACGCCAGCTCCGGTTCGACCTGCGCAGCCGCTTTCCGCTGCTCACCACCAAGAGGCTGCATCTCAAGTCGATCGTCTACGAGCTGCTCTGGTTCCTGCGCGGCGACACCAACGTGCGCTGGCTGCAGGAGCGCGGCGTGACGATCTGGGACGAGTGGGCCGACGCGCGCGGCGAGCTCGGGCCGGTGTACGGCTATCAGTGGCGCCACTGGCGCACCCCGGACGGAACCGAGGTCGATCAGATCGCCGGCGTTATTGAATCCTTGAAGAACAAACCGGACTCACGGAGACACATCGTCAGCGCCTGGAACCCGGCCGATATCGGACGAATGGCGTTGCCTCCGTGTCATGCCCTGTTCCAGTTCTACGTCGCGAACGGACGGCTGTCGTGCCAGTTGTACCAGCGCAGCGCGGATCTTTTCCTCGGCGTGCCGTTCAACATCGCGTCCTACGCCCTGCTTACGCTGATGGTCGCGCAGGCGACCGGCCTGGAGCCCGATGCGTTCGTGCTCACCCTGGGCGATGCGCACCTGTACCTCAACCACCTCGACCAGGCGCGCGAGCAGCTCGCGCGCGCGCCGCGCGCCTTCCCCCGCATGCGCCTGAATCCCGCGGTGAATGACGTGTTCGCCTTCCGCTACGAGGACTTCACGCTCGAGGGCTACGACCCGCATCCGGCGATCAAGGCGCCGATCGCCGTATAGCCCTCACTCGCGGGGCTTTAGCCTGCGCTCGCGCAGCCGCCCGCTGTGCTCCACCGCGAAGCCGTCGGTTACGATACTGTCGGGGCCGAGCTGCATGAGGGGCGCAGGATTTAAGCAAGCGGCGGGCCGAGGCGCGAAAAGCGGGAGGCGAGGACTCGATGAACCAGCTCAGATGGCTGCTCGCGTTCACAGGCGGCGGGCTCACCGGCGCGGCGGTCGGCTTCGCGTTCGGCATCTTCGCCTATCCCTATCTGTTCCTCGCCGATATCGTGGCCACCGAGCGCGTCGAGCAGGCGGCGAGCCGCAAGCCGCTCGCGCGCGGCACTTTCGTGCACGCCAACCCCTCGGACCCGATCCACTACGGCAAGGGCGGCGTCACGGTCTACGAGGACCTGCTGCACCTCGAGCCGGACTTCGAGGTCGGCCCGGGTCCAAAGTACCACGTCTATCTCGTGCCGGAGCGCGAGGTCGTACCTTCGACCGACATCGAGCGCACCATGTTCGTCGACCTCGGCCGCCTGAAGGCGTTCAAGGGCAGCCAGAACTTCGAGATCCCGGCCGGCGTGGATATCGCCAGGTACGGCAACGTGGTGATCTGGTGCGAGCAGTTCGGCGTGCTGATTTCGCCGGCGCCGCTGCGGCTCGAGTAGAAAAAAAGAGGGCCCGCCTGTAGGGGGAAGAGGACGGGCCCAGGGGAGGAAGCGCTAAGTTGTTTCGACCGTGCGCTAGAAGGCGCCTTTCATCCAGAAGCGCGCGAGATAGAGAAACCCGGCGCCGGCAAAGCCGTACACCAGGAGATCCGAGAAGCGGCTGCGGTGCATGGGCGAGCTCCAGCCGCGCGAGAACCAGGAGAGCGCGACGATCATCAGCAGCGAGCCGAGCGCCGCCACCCCGGCCGAAAGGCTGCGGCCGAAAGCCTGAGCGATCCAGCCCTCCGGCGAAATGACCTTGTAGATCGTGCCCCCTATGCCCGTCAGAACCAGCACCACCACCACCAGGCCGACTCCGGCCTGCGCGATGGCAAAAACTTCCTGTTTCAGCTTGAGTTCGTCGGGATTCACAGGAAAACCTACTGCAAGGCGCATGCCCGAATACGATTCCATAGTCCGAACAGATGCTTGCTTCGCTTCTGTGACGAATTTTTACCCGGCGTGAAGGCCAGGAACGTCGTGCTGCAACGACGACGGATTCCACATTTGTCCGAATACCTTGATGCGAAGCGCCTTTTCCCTGTCGCCCAATGACGACATTGGAGCCGTAAATTAGCCGTCGGTTGGAAAGGCGAGCTGGCCAATCAGCAGCAACGCCATTACCCAGAGCGCCCTGCGCAGCCACTTGCGGTAGGTCGCGGCGTCTATGCGGCTGCGCAAGCGCATGCCCGCGAACAGCGCGGCCACGGAGGGCACGCTAAGCGCGCCGATCGCAAGCCATACGGGAGTCGTCAGCGCCCCGGAGACCGCCAGGGTCAGCACCTGGGTGCTCTTGCCGACCGAAAAGCACATGTTGAGCGTCTGCACCATCTGCGAGGGCGCCGCCCCGAGCAGCATGAAGTAGATGAGCAGCATCGGGCCGGCGACGTTGGCGACCGCCTCGAACACGCCGGCGAGGAAGCCGAACCCGACGCCGAGCGGCAGCCGCAGCCGCTCGAGCGCGGGGCTCGCGCCGCGGCCGAAGCGATCCAGGTTGAGGTAGAGCAGAATCACGAACGCGAGCACCAGGACGAAAGGCTCGGGCGGCGCAGCGAGCAGCCAGCGCGTGCCGAGCCATGCGCCGAGCGCCATGGTGAGCGGCAGGAACCAGTATGCGCGCGCGAGCGCGAGCACGCCGCCGCCGCGCAGCACCGAGATCACCACGAGCAGCAGGGTGAGCGGCGCCAGCAGGACGATCGCCGACTTGATGTCCAGCACCAGCGCCGCGAGCGGCGTCGCGACCATCGGAAATCCAAAGCCCAGAGCGCCGTGCGCGAAGCCGGACACGAGGCATACCGCCGTCACGAAGACGAGCGCCCACAGGCCGAGCTCGACCGTCATCGCGACGCGAGCAGCTCCGCGAGGTGCAGGGTCGGCCGCGCGGCGAGCGCCTCGATCTGCTCGCGGCAGGAGAATCCGTCGGCGATCACGCGCGCGTCGCGCGCCGCATCGAGCGCCGGGAGCAGCGCAAGCTCCGCGATGCGCCGCGAAGTAGCGTAGAACTCCGGCCGGTAGCCGTACGATCCCGCCATCCCGCAGCAGCCGGTATCGGGGGCGATCACCTCGCAGCCCGCTTTCTCCAGCACCGCGAGATCGGACTTGACGCCGAACAGCGCCTTCTGGTGGCAGTGGCCATGCACCAGCACGCGCCCGCCGACTCGCGGCAGCTCGACACCGCCCGATTCGATGTGCTCGGCGAGCGAGCGTGCCTGGCCGGCGAGCCGCCGCGCGCGCTCCTCGCGCGGCATGAGCTGGCGCAGCTCGTCGCGGAACACCGAAAGGCAGCCCGGCTCGAGCACCACGACCGGAAGTCCCGCGTCGAGCTGGGGAGCGAGCACCTCGAGGACGCGCTCGAGCGAGCGCCGCGCACGCTCCAGCATGCCGTAGTCGTAGTACGGCCGCCCGCAGCACACGTGGCTCGCCGGCAGCTCCACCGCAGCCCCCGCGCGCTCGAGCACGCGCTGCGCCGCGGCCGCGGTCTGCGGGCGGAAATGGTTGTTGAAGGTATCGTCGAACAGCACCACGCGCTCGCCGCCCGAAGACGGCGTGAATGCTGAACGGAACGTGCGCGCCGCCAGCTTGGGAAGCGAGCGCTGCGGCGCAATCCCGGCGATGCTCTTTCCGAAGGCGGACAGCGCGTTGAAGAGCCGCGGCGCCCTCGCCGCAAGCGGCGCCCATTCGCCGATGCGGCCCATCGAGTGCGCCTGGCGCGGCCTGCGGCGCGTCTCGTAATAGTGCGAGAGGAACTCGGCCTTGTACGCGGCCATGTCGGTATGTGTCGGGCAGTCGCTCGCGCAGCCCTTGCAGGCGAGGCAGGTTTCGAGCGCTTCCTTGACGTCCTCGCTTTGCCAGCCATCGGTGATGATCTCGCCGCGCAGCATCTCGGCAAGCAGGCGCGCGCGCCCGCGCGTGGAGTAGCGCTCCTCGCGCGTCGCGCGATAGCTGGGGCACATGGTGCCCCCGGCCGCCGCACGGCATTTGCCCATGCCGATGCAATGCTCGGTCGCGCGGATGAAACCGTCGCCGACCTCGGTCTCGAACGCGAAGCGCGTCTCCAGGCGCACCGGCCGGTAGTCCGGGCCCAGGCGCAGGTCCTGGTCGGCGCGCCGCGGCTCGATCAGCTTGCCCGGGTTCATGCGGTTGGCGGGATCCCAGATCGCCTTGAATTCGCGCAGCGCCTGCATCAGCTCAGGTCCGAACATGATCGGCAGGAACTCGCCCTTCGCCTGCCCGTCGCCGTGCTCGCCGGAAAGCGAGCCGCCGTACCTGACCACCAGCTCCGCAGCCGCGACGAGGAAACGCCGCCAGTGCGCGATGCCCTCGGGCGTGCGCAGCGCGAAGTCGATGCGGGCGTGGATGCAGCCGTCGCCGAAATGCCCGTAGAGCGAGGTGCGATAGCCGAAGCGGTCGATCAGGGCCTGGAACTCGCGCAGGTAGTCGCCCAGGCGCAGCGGGTCCACCGCGGCATCTTCCCAGCCGACGACCGGGTCGACGCCCTCGCCGCGCAGGTTGAGAGCGGTGGCCGAGGCGCCCGTCTCCCGGATGGTCCAGATGCGTTCCGCGAGCACGCGATCCTCGGTGATCTCGCCTCCGATACGGGCCTGGAGCGCTTGCGCAGCCTCCAGCGCCTGCGCGCCCTCGTCCGCGCCGAACTCGATCATCAGCCAGCCCCTGCCCGGCGGAAGCATGGCGATGTCGGCAAGACGCAGGCCGCGGCTGCGCAGCCCGCCGATGATGGCTTCATCCAGGCCCTCGCAGGCGATCGGGCCGGCGGCGAGCACCTCGGGCACCGCGTCGCCGGCGGCGTAGATGTCGGGGAACCCGGCGACCAGCAGCACGCGGCGCGGCGGACTTTTTACGAGCCGCGCCTCGGCCTGCAGGGTGAGCGCGCAGGTGCCTTCGGTGCCCACGAGCGCGCGCGCCACGTTGAACCCGTTCTCCGGGAGCAACTGGTCGAGGTTGTAGCCCGAGACGCGCCGCTTGATCTTCGGGAACCGCTGCCGCACCAGATCGCCGTACCGGTCGGCAAGCGCTTTCAGGCCGCGATAGATCTCGGCGCGCCTGCCGCCCGCTTCCAGGATCGCCCTGAGCTCGGCATCGGTCGTCGCCCCGCACCAGAAGCGCGTCCCGTCGTAGGTCAGCACCTCCAGCCGCTCGATGTTCTCCACCGTCTTGCCGGCCATCACCGAATGCGGGCCGCAGGAGTTGTTACCGATCATGCCGCCGAGCGTGCAGCGCGAATGCGTCGCCGGGTCGGGCGCGAAAGTGAGGCCGTGGCGCTCGGCCGCCTCGCGCAGGCTGTCGCAGACCACGCCCGGCTCGATCCGCGCGAGGCCCGCGGCCGCGTCCAGCGCCAGCACGCGATCGAGGTACTTCGAGCAGTCGATGACCACCGCCACGTTCACCGCCTGGCCGTTGAGCGAGGTGCCGCAGCCGCGCGCGAGCACCGGCGCGCCGTGGCTGCGGCATGCCGCCACCGCCGCGATCAGGTCGTCGATCGTACGCGGCAGGACCACCGCGATCGGCACCCGGCGGTAGTTCGAGGCGTCGGCCGAGTAGGCCCCGCGGGCGCCGCTGTCGAAGCGCACCTCGCCGCCCACGGCGCGCTTCAGCGCCGCTTCGAGTCGCCGGAGATCGACCATCTGTAGTGATTCTTGCATACCGCGTTTTCTTGACTTCGCATCATGTCGCAGCTAGTCTCGTCGCGACGGCTGGGAGCTTGGAGCGAGTCCGTCTCTGGTCAGACTATTCCGTCCACTTTCATCTCAGGAGCAACCATGAAATCCGTTTTGGCAAGAACAATCTCCCGCTTGCTGGTCGTACTGATGATCTGGAGCCCGTATCACATGGCACAGGCCTCCATGATCGGCACCGACCAGGTCGTTTCGCCGGCATCCCAGCTCGAGAGAAGCACCGTCCTCAATTTCGTCAGCCGCTCGGACGTCTCCGGCCAGCTGCAGGCGCTGGGCCTCGACCCCGCCACGGCCGGCGAGCGCATCGCGGCCATGACCGACGAGGAAGTGCGCTCGCTCGCCGGCCACATCAACGCGCTGCCCGCGGGCGGCGACACGGTCGGCGTGCTGCTGCTGATCATCGTCGTCGCGGCGATCTGGTGGGTGTGGAGAGGAGGCTTCCGATAGCCCTGCGCGCGCACCGCGCCGCACGCGACGCCCGCCTCGCCGCGGGCGTTTTTCTTTGCGCCTGCGTGCTGCTCGTCTCGGGCTGCGCCAGCCTGTGGCCGCAGACCGCCGAGCTGCGCGAGGCGCTGCCCCGCGGCCTCCCGGAGCGCGTCGAGCTCGAGAAAGTGCCCTTCTTCCCGCAGCTCGAGTACCAGTGCGGGCCGGCCGCGCTCGCCACCGCGCTCGTGAGCTCCGGGATCAAGGTGACGCCCAACGAGCTGGTGTCGCAGGTCTATCTCCCCGGCCGCAAGGGCAGCCTGCAGGTCGAGATGCTGGCCGCAGCGCGCCGGCACGGCAGGGTGTCCTATGAGCTCGCGCCGCGCTTCGAGGATGTGCTGCGCGAGGTCGCAGCCGGCACCCCGGTGATCGTGCTGCAGAACCTCGGGCTCATCGACGGCTGGCACTACGCGGTCGCCGTCGGCTACGACTACCGGCGCGGCGAGCTCCTCCTGCGCTCCGGCGAGACCGAGCGCAAGGCGCTCTCGTTCACGATCCACGAGATGGTGTGGAAGCGCAGCGGCTACTGGGCGATGGTCGCCATGCCTCCGGGGCGCATTCCCGCCACCGCGGACGAGGCGCGCTGGCTGGCGGCGATTGCCGCGCTCGAGCGCGCGGATGCGAAAAGCGCGCGCATCGCCTACGCGAATTTTCTGCAGCGCTGGCCCGGCAATCTCAACGCCGCGATCGGGCTCGCCAACAGCCACTACGAGCTCGGCGAGCTGCGCAAGGCGGAAGCGGTGCTGCGCGACGCGGCGCGCCGCGCACCCGACTCGGTGATCGTGCTGAACAACCTGGCGCAGACCCTTGCCGACCAAGGCCGCGAAGACGAGGCGCTGCCCTTCATCGAGCGCGCCGCCGCGCTCGGCGGCAGGTTCGAGGCCGCGATCGAGGAGACGCGGCGCACGATCCTGCAGCGCATCGCTACGAAGAAACGCTGACGCGCTCGAGCAGCGGCGGCACCGGGCAGTCGAGCGTCGCAGCGACCATCCGCACCAGCTCCACCTCCACCAGGCGAAACTCGCCGTCGGCGCCCGCCGCCTCGAAGCAGGCCTTGAGCAGCCCCGGCTTGGCGAACGGCGACAGATGGCGCAGGCGCTCGAGCGCCCCGCTCACCTTCGCAACGGTGAGCGCCTCGCGCCCGAGGGGCGCGGTCCAGCCGTAGCGCAGCACCGCGGCGCCCTTCTCGAACGCCGCCTGCGCGCGCCGGCCGGCGGCGAGCGCCACCACCGACAGGACGATATGCGCGTCGGACGCCACCTCGTCGAGGCTGCGAAAGCGCGTGCGGATCGGCAGGCCCGCCCCCTCGCGCAGCCGCTGGCGAAGGAAAGTGGCGAGCACGAACTCGCGCAGCGTGACGCGGCGGTCGGACTCCACCACCGCGGCGAGATCCGCGAGGAACGCGTCCCGGGCCTGCTGCTTCTGCTCCTTGATCGCCGGTACGGCAAGCTCGACGAGCGCCAGCATGCGGCTTCGCGCCAGTCCGCCGGCGTAGACGTAGAGCTCGGCGGAAAGCGCTGCTGCGGCGGCGCCGCGGCGCGCCTCGAGGGCGGCGAGCTCTTTGCTGCGGACCTCCTCCTCCGGCTCCAGGGCGAGGGCGAAGAGCACCGCTTCCGCCTCCCCGGCGCGGCTCAGGGCTTCGCTCAGGCGCGTGGGGAGGTTCGCGCGCAGCTTCGCCGCCTCGCCGACGTGCGCCGCGGTCGGGTTGCCGATCGTGGCCACGATGGCCGCCGCGGTCTGCAGGCTCTTGACGTGCTTCACCACGTTGCCGCCGCCGTCGATGACGGCGACTTCCTGGCGCGTGCCGTGGCGGCGCTCGCGATAATCGTCGCGCAGGAAGCGCGGGTGGACGCGGCGGATGCGCTCGAGGATCGGAGGATGGGTCGGGAATCCCCACCAGCGCGCCAGCGCCGGCGCGAAGAACATGTGAGAGAACATCTCGCGGTGCAGCGCCAGCAGCACGGTGTGCGCGCGAAGCGCGAGAATCGAGTCGAGCGCGCCCGCGATCCCCTCCGGGTTGCGCGTGAACTGGACGCTGGCAGAGTCGGCGAGAAGCTCGCGCTGGCGGGAGACGGCCGCCTTGACGGCGTCTGCGGCGAGCGTTCCCGGAAAGCCGATGAAAGCGACGAGCGCCGCCCACACCGCGGCAAAGGCCTCGCCGCCGCGCTGCTCGCGCGGCTTGCTTCTCGCCTCCCACATCGCATCGAAGAACATGGACTCGGCTGCGTCGGCGAGCCAGGTAAGCCCCGCGAGCAGCCCCACCAGGCGCACGTTCAGCGCCATGTCGCCGTTAAGGATGTGGCTGAACTCGTGCCCCATCACGCCCTGCAGCTCGTCGCGCGAGAGCCTGGTGAGCGCGCCGCGCGTCACGATGATCACCGCTTCGTTGGGCGAGTAGCCCGCGACAAGCGCGTTGATCGCTTCCTCGCGCTCGAGGCAGTACACCGGCGGCACCGCGATGCCCGAGGCAATGGCCATCTCCTCCACCACATTGAGCAGCCGCCGCTCCGTAGGCGTGCAGCGCCCCGGCTCGACATAGCGGGCGCCGAGGAGCTCGGCTACGGCGGGACCGCCGTCGGAGAGCTGCCACATGCGCCGGGCGCTTACCGCGAGGATGCCGCCGCCGACGAGCGCCGCTACGCCCAGCGCGAGCGGTACCGGCATTGCGGGCGATGCGCCCCAGTACTTAGCCCAGAGCGCATGGAAAAGCGCCGCGGCGGCGACATAGCTGGCCACCACCAGGAGCACCGCGACGAGGAACAGCAGCACCAGCCAGCGCGACCTGCGCCGCGAGTTTTCCTGCTGCGCGAAAAAATCCAAGCTACTGGAACGAGACCTTGGGCGCCTTGCGCTCTTCGGCCGACTCGGTCACCTGCAGCAGCTCGGCGGGCGCGAAGCCGAACATGCCGGCGAGCACGGCGTCGGGGAAGGATTCGCGGCGCGTGTTGTAGGCCATCACCGAGTCGTTGTAGGCCTGGCGCGCGAACGCGATGCGGTTCTCGGTGCTCGCGAGCTCCTCCTGCAGCCCGAGCACGTTCTGGTTGGCCTTGAGATCGGGATAGGACTCGAACACCGCGAGCAGCCGCCCGAGCGCGCCGCCGAGCGCGCCCTCGGCCCGCGCGAGCGCCTGCATCGCGGCCGGATCGCCGGGCGCCGCGGCCGCGCGGCTCTCGGCGCTCACCGCCTCGCCGCGCGCCCGGGTGACCGCCTCGAGGGTCTGGCGCTCGTGCCCGAGGTAGCCCTTCACCGCCTCGACCAGGTTCGGAATCAGGTCGTAGCGGCGCTTGAGCTGCACGTCGATCTGCGAGAACGCGTTCCTGAAGCGGTTGCGCAGCGCGACCAGCCGGTTGTAGACCGCGATGAGCGCGAGCGCGATTGCCACAAGCACCGCGATCGTGATCCATCCCCCGATGTCCATGACTTGCCTCCCTCTCGTCTACTATAGCGCATGGACCGGCGACGACGCGCGCTCCTTCTTGCGCTGGCAGCCCTCGGGACGGGAAACGTGACCGCGAACGAGAAAGCAGATCCGATCTCCAGAGCGATCCCTTCATCGGGGGAGCGCCTTCCGGTGATCGGCCTGGGCACCTGGCAGACATTCGACGTCGGCGCCGGCGCGGCGGCGCGCGCGCCTTTGCGGGAAGTGCTCGAGCAGTTCGCCCGGGGCGGCGGGCGCGTGGTCGACTCTTCCCCGATGTACGGGGCCGCGGAGTCGGTGGTCGGCGAGCTGGTCGGTGAGCTCGGGCTGCGCGAGCGTCTTTTCATCGCCACCAAGGTCTGGACGCGCGGCCGCGACGAGGGGCTGCGGCAGATGGAAGCTTCCTTTCGCCGCCTCGGTGTCGAGCGCATGGATCTCATGCAGGTCCATAACCTGGTCGACGTGGAAACGCATCTCAAGACGCTCACGAACATGAAGGACAAGGGCAGGGTTCGCTACATCGGCATCACGCACTACACCGCTTCGGCCCATGCCGAAGTCGAGCGCCGGCTGCGAGCCGCGCCCTGGGACTTCCTGCAGATCAATTATTCGCTGGAAGAACGCGACGCCGATAAGCGCCTGCTGCCCCTCGCCCGGGAGCGCAAGGCGGCGGTGCTCATCAACCGTCCCTTCGGCGGGGGCGGGATGTTCAGCCGGGTGAAGGGCAAGCCCCTGCCGCCCTGGGCGGCCGAGCTCGGGATCGCGAGCTGGGCGCAGTACTTCCTGAAGTGGATCGTGTCGCACCCG
>DATKAX010000140.1:0-10144 GCA_035514595.1 Burkholderiales bacterium | reverse complement strand
ACGGGGCGCCGCGCTATGTGCAGGGCGAGATCCAGGATGTGCTGGTGCCGGTCGAGAAGCTCGAGCCGGGAGGCGGCCGCGAGGCCGGAAAGCCGCAAGCCTCGCGCCGAATGCCGGGAGCGCCGAGCGGCTTCTACCAGGCGCAGCAGCCGGAGCCGGAGCCCCAGGACCTCGGCATCGCGCTGAACGACTACCTGCTCGGCCGGCTGGAGCTGCCGGAAGGCGATGCGCTTTACGAGTCGACGCGCATTTCGCTGCGCCGCCGGGCCGACGATCGCCCGGTCGACGTCTACGAGATGTACTGGGCCGATCTCTCGCGCCTCGGCACGGGCGGCTTGCGCGCGCTCTCGTCGCTCTACCAGCTCTTCTTCCACCTCAGCACGCTCGCGGCCGACGTGGTGGACCAGGTCGCGCTCGGCGCGAAAGGCCGCGGTGGCTGGCGGCTGCTGCAGCGGCTGCACGCCTGGCTGGCGTGGCTCATGAAGGCGCCGGCCGCGCTGCTGCAGCTCGCGATGCTGCTGATGGTCGTGTTCGGCGCGGCGGCGCTGGTCGCCTTCGAGCTGCGGGGGCAGCTGCTCGCCGCCGCGTTGGGGCTCGGCGCGGTCGTGCTCGCGGCGCTCGCCGCGCTCGCGTGGTTGCGCGGGGCGGGGACTGCCCGATGGGCGCTGCCGCTCCTCCTTCTGGCAGCAGCGGCCGCGAGCCTGGCGGCGGCGGTTTTCTCGCTCGTCGCCTACACCTGGGTGCCGAGGATGTATTTCGCGGCGAGCGCGCTCGCCGTCGCGCTGCTCGGCTCGTATCTCGTCGAGCGCTATTCCGGCGTCGCGCAGGGCGTGCGCGTGCTCGGCCACCTGCTGGTGCTGGCGAGCGTCGGCGTGCTCGGCGTCTACGGCGAGCTGCTGCTGCCGAGCGTCAGCACGCAAGGCGAATGGATGATCACCGCGTCCCTCAACGCAGGCGAATGGCTGCTCGCGGCGGTGCTGCTGGTGTGGGCGGTCTTCGTCGCGCTCCAGATCGCCGCCCTGCTGCTTGGACTGTGGCTCGCCCGCGGCTGCGACCGGGCCGCCCGGGCGTCGCTTCACACGGCGCGGCTTACCCTCATCGGCTCGAGCGGGCTTTTCGCGCTGCTGAGCCTCGTGCTGTGGTCGGTGGTGAGCTTCGTCGCGGGCCGGGCGGTGCCGAAGGATCTCCTCTACCAGCCGATCGTTTTCCGCGGCACCTACCGCTCGGTCGAGATCTTCCTCGAGGACCGCGTGCAGAGCCTCGGCGCGTTCTTCACGCCGCTCGTGCTCGCCTTCGCGCTGCTTGCCGCGGCGGCCCTGCTGGTGCTGCTGCCCTCTTTGATGGAGGAGATTTCGCCCACCCGGCACGCGGATGCGAAAGGCGCGAGGCACGAGTGGGCGCGGCGCCTGGGGAACTGGCTGGGCGGGGGGGTCCGGGCGCTGGGAAGCGCGCTCAAGTGGATCGTTCCCCTGGGCGCGATCGTCGGCAGCCTGTTCTATCTCGCGTTCGTGCTGGGGCAGCACGCCTTTGGCGGCCGCCTGGAGATGTTTTACGGCGAGACGCTGGTCGCCGCCGGCAAATGGCTCGCGGGAGGCGCGCTCACCATCGCCGCGCTCGGCTCGCGCTTCACCCAGACCTTCGGCCGGCTGCGCGTTGCGATCGACGCGGTGCTCGACATCGACAACTACTTCGGCGATCCGCCGAGCCGGCAGCCGCCGCGGGCGCGCATCTACTCGCGCTATGCGTCGCTCCTCGCCTACCTGCGCAGCCGCGGCTACGCGCGCATCGTGATCGTGGCGCACAGCCAGGGCACGGTGATCAGCGCCGACCTGCTCCGCTACCTGCACAAGCAGGACCGCCTGCAGGGCGTCGCCGGCGCGCTGCCGATCGCGCTCGTTACCGTGGGCTCGCCGCTGCGCGACCTGTACGCGGAGCGCTTTCCGCTGCTCTACCGGTGGGTGGGACCGCGCGATGCGAGCTTCGCGGATGCCGCGCCGGCGGCCGCCGAGCTCGGCGCGACCGAATGGGTCAACGCCTGCCGCTCGGGAGACTACGTGGGACGCTTCATCTGGACGCCGGACAGCGATGCCGCGCGCTTCGCCGTCGCCACGGTCGGGCCCGACGGCAGGGTGGAGGCACGGCGTGCGGGCGATCGCACGGAATTCTGCCTCGGCGCCGGCGGCCACACGCATTACTTCAGCAACGATGCCGTCGCGCTGGCGGTCGAGATCGATCGGCTGGTGGGGAATTCGGGGTCAGAGCCCGAATTCGGGGTCAGAGCCCGAAAACCAGGACCAGCAAGATTCGGGCTCTGACCCCGGACGGATGGAGGACAATGGCTCCATGGCCGACCACATGCAGGACGCGCTCACCAAGCTGCTCGACGTGTACGACGCGCGGCGGCGCGGGGACCTGGAGCGCGAGCAGAGGACGAAGGACGAGGAGGCGCGCTTCGTCAGTGACTTCGCCGAGCTGCGGCGCGGGGTGATCCGGCCGGTGTTCGAGGCCGCGGGCGCGATGCTCGAGGAGCGCGGGCACCGCTACAGCATCACGGAGCAGGAGTTCACCGCGGGAAACGAGGGCAGGATCAGCGAGGCGGGGATCACGATGCGCGTCGTGCCCTCGGGGACCAAGGGCGGGCTGCACGAGGACCAGCGCTCGCTTTCCATCACCACCCGGCACTACAACAAGACGGTGTGGATCAACTCCGGGGAGGCGCCGAACGCGGGCGGGCTCGCCGGCTCGAAGGGCGCCTACGCGCTCGAGAAGGTGACGAAGCAGCTCGTCGAGGAGGAGCTGATCGGGTTCGTCGCGCGCGTGGTGGCGAGCTAGGAAGCCCGGGTCGAGGGGCGCGGCGGGCGCCGCTCACACGCGCCAGCGCGCGTACACCAGGTCCGCGAGCGCGAGCAGCGCCGTGGCGGCGACGGCGGCAAAGAACAGGCCCGCCACGCTGAACGCCGGCACGGCGACGAACATCGGCGCAATCGCTTTCGCGCCGATGAGCGCGCCCGCGGCGCCGATGAGGATCGAGACGTTCCGGCCGCGTTCTTTGTTGAAGTTGCTCGCGTAGCCGACCCAGCCCACGACGCCGCCGATCAGTATCCAGACGATGAAATCCATCGGTGCATTTGTACTGCCCCGCGGATCCGCCTTCGGTGCGCTTGCGCACGTGAGCGCGGTAGCGCACAGACCGTGACGCCGAACGCGGGGATGCTGTGAGGAGAAAGCGGCTTGAAGGCGGCAGCGTCTTCCGGTCTTTCTCCAACGCATCAAGGACCTGCCATGAACATGCCCAAGTTGCCTGTGGAAACGACGCCATTTCTCTGGGGCGCAGCCGCCGGCGCCATCGCGCTCGCGATCATCGGCTTCAGCTGGGGCGGCTGGGTGACCGGCAGCACGGCCGAGCAACTCGCGAGCACGCGCGTCGACGCGGCGATCGTCGCTTCGCTCGCGCCCATCTGCGTGACCCAGTTCCAGAAGGGCCCCGAAGCCATGGGCCGCCTCGCGAAGCTCAAGGAAATCAACAGCTGGGAGCAGGGCGAGTTCGTGAGCAAGGGCGGCTGGGCGACGATGCCCGGCAGCAGCGAGGAGCCGAACCGCGACGTCGCCTCGGCCTGCGCCGAGACGCTCGTCAAGCTCGGCGCGTAAGCCGCTAAGCGTCCGTCCACTGCGAGCAGGCGTCGCCGGCGCTCTGGCGCAGGCACACTTGGTCGTTCTCCACGCGGTCGACCCAGTCCGTGGGGATGTAGTGGTGCCGGCCGCCGGACTGGGGGTCCTTCCTGGCGAGCTTGATGCGGTCCCCCTCGACGTGGTCTACCGTGCCGACCGGCTGGCGGTCCGATCCGACGACCTTCATGTGCTCTCGAATGCCTGAGGTGTCCATGCGGAGTCTCCTCGTGGGGAAGTCGTGCGTCAGCGCACGCCAGCCTTCCAGCAAGCGCCGGGCCGGCCCGGGCTAATTACACGATCCTCGTGATATATAGGCGGCAGGAGCGGAAGATGAGCCTGTCGCGCGATATCGCAGACGTGCTGCGCCATGCCGAGGAGTACGAGGTCGTCGACGCTGATGTCTTCGCGCAGCTGCAGGACTGCGTGCTGCCGGTTACCGAGGACCTGAGGCGGGCGGTGACGCCGGCGTGACGGGCCGGTCTCGGGAAATCGGGCTCTGACCCCGAATTCGCGACGCTACGCGGCCCTGGGCGTGATCGCGCTCACGCTCGCGCTCGCCTACGGGATCTGGTACTCCTACAGCGTCATCCTGGTGGCGCTGCTCGCCGAGTTCGGCTGGAGCCGCTCGGTGCTCGCCGGGGCGTTCTCGGTGTTCACGCTGGTGCACGGGGCCGTGAACCCGGTGATCGGGGCGCTGTGCGCGCGCTTCCGGCCGCTGCGGGTGATGGCGGCGGGCGGGGCGGCGATGGGGCTCGCGCTGCTCGCCGACAGCCTCATCGCCACGCCGGCGCAGCTCTATCTCGGCTTCGGGGTGGCGACCGCGCTCGCGGTGGCGGCGGGGGGCTGGGTGCCGGCGCTGGTGCACGTGCAGCGCGAGTTCCAGGACCGCCTCGGGCTCGCCATCGGCATCGTGAGCTCGGGGGTCGGGGTGGGGATGCTGCTCGTGGTGCCGCTCTCGCAGCTCCTGATCGACGCCTTCGGCTGGCGCACCGCGTTCCGCGTGCTCGGCCTGCTCAGCGTGCTGTGGATCGTGCCCTCGTCGCTGTGGCTGATGCGCGCGGCGCGCCGGGAAAATCGGGGTCAGAGCCCGAATTCGAATTCGGGGTCAGAGCCCGCAAGGCAAAGCCGGGAAAAACCGGGCTCTGGCCCCAGGCACGCGGAACCCACGCACGCGATGACGCTCGCCGAGGCGATGCGCACGCAGCCCTTCTGGCTGCTGCTCGCGGCGTTCTTCTTCGGCAACGTGTGCTCGCAGACGCTGCACGTGCACCAGGTGGCGTACCTCGTCGACCACGGCCTTGCGGCGATCGTCGCGGCCTCGGTGGTCAGCGTGGTGGGCGCGGCGAGCATCCTCGGCAAGACCGGCGGCGGCTGGCTCTCGGACCGGGTCGGGCGCGAGCAGGTGTACGTCGCCGGGATCGCGATCATGGCGGCGAGCGCGTTCGTGCTGCTCGCGCTCGGCGCCGCGCCGACGCGCTGGGGCGCCTACGGCTACGCGGTGCTCCTCGGGGTCGGCTATTCCGTCACCGCCTCGCTCATCCCGACCATGGTGGGCGATCGCTTCAGCGGGCCGCACTTCGGCGCCATCGTCGGCGTCGGCCTCATGGGAAGCGCGGCGGGAAGCGCGCTCGGGCCCTGGCTCGCCGGGCGGCTGTACGACGCGACCGGGAGCTACACGCTGCCCTTCATGATCGCCGCGGCGTGCGGCGTGGTCGCGGGCGCGGCGGGCTGGCACGCGCGCACGCTGCGCCGGCGCTCGCCGGCCTAGAGCGGCGGCATGTCAGGAGATACGGCTCAGGCCGGCGCGTGGGTGGTGCTGGGGAAGGTCTGCTTGCACTTCGGGTAGTTGCGGCAGCCCCAGTACTTCCTGCCGCCCTGCGCGCTCTGGCGCGAGATCATCTTGATGGAGCACGACGGGCAGGTGGGGGTGATGTAGTCGCCTTGCGTGGCGAACCTGAGCAGCGCAGCCGCTTTCTCCGGCGCCAGGGCGGCGAGCTTCGCGAGGAGCGCGGCGCCGTCGACGAGCTGGATGCCTTCCTTGCGCGCGAGATCGGCCGCTTCCTGGGTGAAGCGCCCGGAGGTGAGCAGCACGCCTTCGCCGAGGCCGGCGGAAGCCATCGCGGCGCGCAGCTCGCGCACCGCCCGGACGCCGACGCGGTAGGCATCCCAGGCCTTGCAGCGGGCGATCGAGAAGGCGCGCTCGGCGCCCTGCGCGTGGAGCAGGATGTCGATGCCCCCGCCGGGGCCGGCCGGGGCGACGCGAGCGGTGAGCCCCTGCGTCTCGTAATAGGCCGCGCAAAGCTCCTCGAAGCGCCGCCATTCGAGCTGCTTGAGGAGCTCGGGGGTCCATTTTCGCGAATCGAGCCGCGAGCGCGCGGCGGGCTGGCCGGAGGCTTCCCCGGCGCCGCGCAGAAAGCCGAGGCGGTCGGCGACGGCCTTCGCGGCGCCGGCGAGGAAGGGGATGGGATTCAGTTGTAGCATCGCTCATAGTACCCTCGAATGCACATCTGGGTCGATGCCGACGCCTGTCCGGCGGTGATCAAGGACATCCTCTATCGCGCCGCGGAGCGCGCGAAGGTCCGCATGACGCTGGTGGCGAACAAGTTCCTGCGCACCCCGCCGTCGCCCTACATCCGCAGCCTGCAGGTGGCGCGCGGCTTCGACGTCGCGGACGGCCGCATCACGGGCGAGCTGGAGGCGGGCGACCTCGTGGTCACCGCGGACATCCCGCTCGCCGCCGAGGTCATCGCCAAGGGCGGCCACGCGCTCAACCCGCGCGGCGAGTTCTACACCCCGGACTCGATCGAGCAGCGCCTCGCGCTGCGCAACCACCTCGAGGCGCTGCGCGCGAGCGGCGTGCAGACCGGCGGACCCGCGGCGCTCGACCAGGCGGACCGCAAGCGCTTCGCCGACCAGCTCGACCGCTTCCTCGCGCGCCGCGCCAAGGGCTGAGAGCGAAATTCGGGGTCAGAGCCCGATCTTTCCGGGTTTTGTCTCGTGGGCTTCAGCGCCCGCGCAGCAGGCTGAGCGCGAGCGCCACGGCGCTCACCGCGGCGAGGATCCAGAACGACGTCTGCATCGTCGCGACGAAGCGCGCGGGATCGGCGCCCACCGGGTCGTGGCCGAGGTTGACCGAGACCAGCGCGCCGACGACGAGCATGCCGCTCACCATGCCGAGCGAGCGCGAGGCGGCGGAAAGCGCCGAGGCGATGCCGGTGCGCTCGGGCGGCACCGCGTTCATGACCATGGTCATGTTGGGGGTCGAGAAGAGCGCGAAGCCCACGCCCTGCACCGCGAGCACCAGGGCGACGAACAGAAGCGACGAGCCGGCGTCCAGGCGCGTCGCCATCAGCGCGGCGACGAGCACCACCGCCGCGCCGGCGGCAGCGATCAGGCCCGGCCGGCGGCGGTCGGCGAGCCGGCCGGCGAGCGGCGCGATCGCCGCCATGAGCAGCGTGCCGACGGCGATCACCTGGCCCGCGGTGTTCGCCGCGTGGCCGAGCACGCTCTGCATGTGCAGCGAGAGCAGGAACACCGCGCCGAAGGCGTTGCAGTAGAGCAGCCACTGGACGAGCAGCGCGTTCCGCAGCACGTGGTTGCGCACCAGCACCCCGACGTCGAGCAGCGGCTGCGCCACGCGGCGCTGGGAATAGACGAACACCGCGAGGAGCGCGAGGCCCGCCGCCATCGCGCCGTAGCCCGCCGCACCCTCGCGCAGCGTGGCCGCGCCGCCCACGAGGCAGAGCATCGCGACCAGGGCGAGAGCCGCGCTCGGCAGGTGCACCGCGCGCGGCGCGGGGCGGCGCCAGCGGGCGCGCAGCATGAAGTGGATCGGCGCAAGGAGCAGCAGCACCGCCGCGCCCCCGGCGAGGAACACCGCGCGCCAGCCCCACAGGTCGACCAGCACGCCGGCGACGATCGGCCCGAGCGTGAGGCCGGCGTAGACCGAGCCGATGGCGAGGCCGAAGGCGCGCCCGCGGCGCTCGGGCGGCACGACGTCCGCGATGATCGCCGGGCCGGTCGCCTGCGCGGCGGCCGAGAGCAGGCCTTGCACGAAGCGCAACGCCAGGATCGCGCCGACCGAGGCGGCGAGCCCGATCGCGATCGAGCACAGCGCGAACGCCGCCATGCCGAGCTTGTAGAGCGTCGCCTTGTCGGCGGCATCCCCCAGGCGCCCGGCGGGAAGCAGCATCGCCACCGAGGCGGCGAGAAACAGCGTTTCGACAAGCGAAAGCGCCGTGGCGCCGGCGGCGAGATCCGCGCCCATCGCCGGCAGCGCCACCGCGACCCCCGAGATCATGAACGGCGGCGCGAACTGCGAGGCCGCGATCGCGGGGACGAGGAAGCGGTGGGGGCGGGGCGACTTCATGGGGAGATGCGGGACAGCGAATGGTATGGCGCAGCGGCTGTAACGATCGCCTTACAGCGAAATGGCGGCGCGCGGGACAGACAGCGGCGCGATGGTCTTCGACAATGGCTTCTCCCCCTGGAGCCATTCGCTCTTCCTCCCTTGAGTGAATGGCCCCCTTAGCAGCCGCCTTCGGGCGGCTTTTTTTTGGCGGCGGCGCCTGTAGTGTTCCCGTGACAATCAAATGGCAGGACGCGCGACAGACAGGGCCGCAGCGGTTTTGCACAATGGGCGCCCCCTTGAGCCGTTTTCCCTCCCTCCCTTGGGTTAACGGCTCCCCCCTAGAGGCCGCCTTCGGGCGGCTTCTTTTTTTGCCGGGCGCTTTTCGAGTGCGCGAGAATGCAGCCTGACCAGACGTGGCGCCGGAGGCCCCCAATCAAAGCTATCGAACAGCCGAAGTACCCCCCGATCGGATCGAAGTGGAAGGAGCTCGACCTGCGCGTCGAGCGCACGGTGGAGGTGATCCGCTACGACGTCCCCAAGGGCCGGGTGCGCATCAACTGCATCGAGACGCAGCGCCTGGGCTGGGCGAAGCCCGAGCGCTTCAACGGCAAGAGCGGAGGCTACGCGCCGCTTCAGTACCAGAGCCCCGGCCAGCGCCAGCGCGGGGCGCGCACGACGACCGGGCGGCCGAAGAACGGGTCCTCGGCGTAGTCGGGGAGGTCGAAGCGCGGCGGCTGCGCCGCCTCGAGCGACAGCAGCCTGCGGATGCGCTCGTGCAGGTCCGGGTGGGTGCGCAGCCAGCGCGGCGCGCGCGACATGAACATGCGCTCCATCCAGCCGCCCTGCAGGCGCTCGAGCTTGTCGAGCGCCGCGGCGAGCCCGCGCGGGTCGCCGGTGAGCTCGGCGGCGGCGATGTCCGCGTCGTACTCGCGCGTGCGCGAGAGCGCGAGCTGCAGCGCGGCCGACGCCACGGGCGCAAGGATCATCACCGCGAGCGGCAGGAGCGGAATCCTCATCCCCGAGGCCGCGGCGAGCGGGAGCAGCATGACCAGCAGCAGCACGCCGAAGAACGACAGCACGCCGGTCATGCGGCCGACCACGTCGGCGAGGGTCATCACCCACACGTCGCGCGCGCGCAGGTGCGCGATCTCGTGCGCCAGCACGCCGGCGATCTCGCGCGTGTCCAGGCTGCGGATCAGCCCGTCGGTCACTGCTATCGCGGACTCGTCGCGCCCGCCGGTGGCAAAGGCGTTGAGCACGCGCGTGGGCACGTAATAGAGGCGCGGGGCGCGCGGCAGCCCGGCGCGCTCGGCGAGCGCCGCCACCAGGCGGTAGAGCCCGGGCGCCTGCTGCGGCGCGAGCTCGACGCCGCCCGAGAGGCGCAGCACCAGCCGCGGCGACGCCCCCGAGCCGAGCGCCATCGCGACCGCGGCGACCAGCACCGCCCACACCAAGCCCTCGGCGCCGAGCAGCGTCCATCCCAGATACCCGGCGAGCGCCGCCATCGCGGCGAGCAGCAGCACCGTCTGCACGGCGTTGGCTAGGCGATGGCCAAGGGCTCGATTGGGGGTCATCGAAGCAAAATCGGGGTCAGAGCCCGATTAAAACCGGGGTCAGAGCCCAATAAAGCAGAACCGGGAAGAACCGGGCTCTGACCCCATCCTATGCCAGCGGCTCGAGATTCTCCAGCACGAACGGCAGCAGCTCGCTCACGTTGGGGTGGATGCGCACGCGCTTCTGGAACTCGGGGTAGGGAAGCTTCGAATAGACGACGTCGATTAGCGAGTGCACCGCCTCGTCGCAGCCGGTGCCGAGCAGCGCGGCGCCCAGGATGCGCTTGCTTTTCGCCTCGACGTGGATCTTGAGGAAGCCGGTGGTCTCGCCCTTCTCCACCGCGCGCGAGACGCGGGTCATCGGCCGCTTGCCCACCAGCGCCTCGATGCCGGCCTCGCGGATCTCGGCCTCGCTCATGCCGACGCGCCCGAGCGGCGGGTCGGTGTAGAGCGCGTACACCGGCACGCGCTCGCTCACCTTGCGCCTCGCGCCCTCGAGCAGGTTGTCGGCGACGATCTCGTAGTCGTTGTAGGCGGTGTGGGTGAAGGCGCCCTTGCCGTTGCAGTCGCC
>DATKAX010000139.1:0-10935 GCA_035514595.1 Burkholderiales bacterium | reverse complement strand
CAGCCCGGCGACATCGTCATCCTGCCCTACTGCCGCTACGTCGCCGACCCGGTGAGGCTCGAGATCCGCGAAGGCCATATCGTGAGCATCGAAGGCGGCATGGACGCGAAGCTGATGCGCGACTGGCTCGAGGACGGCAAGGCGGATGCGAAGGACCGCGACCCGTTCGCGGTGTCCCACCTCGGCTGGGGGATGAACCCGCAGGCGCTCTGGTACGCCATCGCGCTGCACGGCGATGCGCCCGAGCGCCATCGCGCCGCGGCGCGCACCTTCCCGGGCAATTTCCTGTTCTCGACCGGCCCGAACACCCAGGGCGGCGGCAAGCGCAGCACGCGCGGGCACTACGACGTGCCGATGCGCGATTGCAGCGTCGCGCTCGACGGAAGCGTGGTGATCGAGCGCGGCCGCATCGCCGACGACCGGATGAAAGTGGCCCGCGAGGCGCGCTAGCCGCGGATGGCGCGCATCGCGGCGTTCGGGGTCGGCAAGCGCTTCGGGGCCACCGTCGCGCTCGACGGCGTCGACTTCGACGTGACGGCGGGCGAGGTGCATGCGCTGGTGGGCGAGAACGGCGCCGGCAAGTCGACGCTGATCAGGATCTTCGGCGGCGTGCAGCGAGCGGACCGCGGCGAGATTCGCGTCGACGGCCGGCTGGTCCACTTCCGCTCTCCGGCGGCCGCGTTCGCGGCCGGCATCGCCACCATCCAGCAGGAGCTGCGCGTGGTGCCTGCGCTGTCGGTCGCCGAGAACGTCATGCTCGGCCACCTGCCCTCACGGGGTCCGGCGGTGGACGAAAGGCGCCTGAGGCAACGGGCGGGCGAAGCGCTGGAGCGGCTGCGCGTCGCGCTCGATCTCGACGCGCCGGTGACGCAGCTCACCTTCGCCGAGCGCCAGGCGGTGACCATCGCCCGCGCGCTCTCGCGCGACGCGCGCGTGCTGATCCTCGACGAGCCCACCGCGGCACTCGAGGAGCGCGAGGTCGAAAGCCTGTTCCAGGTCATCGGCCGGCTGCGGGCCGAAGGCGTCGCCATCCTGTATGTTTCCCACCGGCTCGAGGAGATCGCGCGCATCGCCGATCGCTGCAGCGTGATGCGCGACGGGCGGGTCGTCGCCGAGATGCGCCGCGGCGCCTTCGTCGTCGACGACCTCGTGCGCCACATGCTGGGTCGCGAGCTCGAGCCGGCCTCCCACGCCGCCGCCTCTCCCGGAGAGGTCGTGCTGCGCTCGCCCGAGCTGGAGCTGCGCCGCGGCGCCATCACCGGCCTTGCCGGGCTGCTCGGCAGCGGCACCAGCAGCCTGCTGCGGCGGCTGTTCTCGCCGCCCGCGCGGGCGATCCGCAAGGGCATCGGCCTGGTGCCGGGCGAGCGCGCGGCCTCGCTGGTGCAGGGCCACAGCGTGCGCGACAACATCGTGCTGCCGAGCCTGCGCCGCTTCGGCTGGTTCGCGCGCATGGACGATCGCGCCGCCGACGCGGTGGCGCGCGAGCTGATCGCTGCGCTCGACATCCGCCCCGGCGACCCGAACGCCCCGGTCGGCTCGCTCTCCGGCGGGAACCAGCAGAAGGTGGTCCTGGCGCGCTGGCTCGCGGCCCGGGTCGGGGTGCTGCTGATGGACGAGCCGACGCAGGGGATCGACGTCGCGGCGAAGGCCCAGATCCACCGCCTGATGCGCGAGTTTGCCGCGGGCGGCGGCGCGGTGCTGTTCGCGTCCTCCGAGCTGCGCGAGCTGGTCGAGCTCTCGGAGCGTATCGTGGCGATGCGCCGGGGACACGTAGCCGCCACGCTGGAGCGCGGGCGCTGCGGCGAGCGCGAGGTGCGCGAGGCGATCGCGTGAAGCGCGTCGATGTCCTGGTGGGGCAGATCCCGCTCGCCACGCTGCTGGTGCTGGGTGCGACGATGAGCGTCCTGAGCGAGCACTTTCTGACGCCGCTCAACCTGAGCAACGTGCTGGTGCAGTCCGCCGTGATCTCGGTGGTCGCGATGGGCATGACGTTCGTGATCCTCGCCGGCGGCTTCGATCTCTCGGTGGGCTCGACCGTGGCGCTCGCCGGATGCGTCGCCGCCGCAGTCATGATGCAGGCCGGGATCGTCGCCGGCGTCGGCGCCGGGGTCGCCATCGGCGCGCTGGTCGGCGCGCTCAACGGCTTCGTGGTGACCGTGCTGCGCGTGAACCCCTTCATCACCACGCTCGGCACGATGGTGCTGGTGCGCGGCGCGGTGTTCCTGTTCTCCGACAGCCAGCAGGTACCGATCGAGGGCAGCCTTCCGCAGGGCTTCATCGATTTCGGCGTCGAGCGCTTCCTCGGCATCCACTGGCTGGTGTGGGTCCCGGTCGTCCTGCTGGCGGCGCTGTCCTGGGTGCTGGGCAAGACGCCCTACGGCCGGGCGGTGTACGCCACCGGCGGCAACCGCGAAGCCGCCTACCTCTCCGGCATCCGCACCGGCTGGATCGTCGCCTCGACCTACGTCTGGTCGGGCGCGCTCGCCGGGGTCGCCGGGGTCATGCTCGCCTCGCGGCTGCAGTCGGGACAGCCGACCGCGGGGGAGTTCTACGAGCTCACCGCGATCGCCGCCGTGGTGCTGGGCGGCGCGGCGCTGCACGGCGGCGAGGGCAGGCTCTACAAGACGGTGATCGGGGTGTTCATCATGGTGGTGCTCGGCAACGGGCTCAACCTGCTGAATGTGGACTCGCACTGGCAGCGGGTGGCGGTCGGCCTGGTGATCATCGCCGCGGCCGCGGCGGACCAGCTGCGCCATCGGCGCTAGAATCGGAACCGAGGAGGATTGCCCATGAGAAAGCTTCTGCCGTTACTCGCCCTTGTGTGCGCCATGCCGTTCGCTCCGGCGCTCGCGCAAAAGACCACCATCGGGGTCTCCCTGCCGCAGGACGACAACCCGTTCTACATCGCCATGCTGCGCGGCATCCGCTCGCGCGCCCAGGAGCTCGGCATGGACGTGGTGACCGTCAGCTCCCAGGAAGACAAGGCACGCCAGATCAACGGCGTCCAGGACCTGCTGGCGCGCGGCGTGAAGGGCATCCTGATCTCGCCGATCGACGCCACCGGCGTGAACGCCGCCTATGACGCCGCGGCGCGCGCCGGCATCCCGATCATCTCGGTGGCGCGCGGCTCGACCTCGCCGAACCAGACGCTGCACGTCGCCATGGACGAGAAGCAGATCGGGCGCGACATCGGCGGCCGCATCGCGCGCGAGATCGGCAAGGGCAAGGTGGCGCTGATCGCGGGGCCTCCGGGCGCGCCGACGTTCAAGAACCTCACCGACGGCATCAAGGAGTCGTTCGCGACGCACGGCGGCATCGCGGTGGCCTTCGAGCAGTACGGCGCGCTCACGCGCGAGCGCGGCCTGAAGCTCGCCGAGGACGCCCTTACCGCCAACCCGGACCTCGCCGCGATCTACGCCGCCAACGACGACGTCGCGCTCGGCGCCTCGCAGGCGGTGGTCGCGGCGGGCAGGAAAGGCAAGGTGTTCGTCACCGGGATGAACGGCATCCCGCCGGCGCTGCGCGCCGTGAAGGACGGCTCGCTCGGCCTGACGGTCGAGCTCAACCCGGTGACCTGGGGGCGGCTCGGCGTCGACATGCTCGCCGATTACCTCAAGGGCAAGAAATACGACCAGCGCGTGTTCATCCGGCACGAGCTGGTCGACGCGAAGAACATCGACACCAAGCTGAAGTAGCTCAGGGGAACGCGACGACCCGCTCCTCGAGCAGCGCCGCGATTTCCTGGGGAGAACAGCCCAGGGACGCCAGCAAGTCCCGGCCGTGCTCGCCGATCGCCGGCGGGTCGGCGCGCTTCGGCAGGCGCTGCCCGTCGAGCGCCACCGGCAGCGCCGGTACGCGGAGGGTCTGCCCGCCGAGGCGGGTCGCAAGCAGGCCGCCCGAAGCGCACAGGTGCGGGTCGTCGAGAAGATCCCAGGGCCGGTTGATGGGCGCGAAGGGCAGGCCGATGGCCTCGAGCTTCGCAACCAGCTCGGCCTGGCTGAACCGGCGGAAGGTCTCGCCGAGCCGAGGGATCAGCCAGCCGCGCGCCCGAACGCGCTGACCGTTGGTGGCAAGGCGCGCGTCGCCCTTCAGCTCGTCGAGGCCGAAGTCGCGGCAGAAGGCTTCCCACTGTGTGTCGGTGACCACGCCGACGAACAGGCGCCCGCCGCCGGCGGTGTCGAAGATATCGTAAACCCCCCACGCCGGGCGCTTCACCGACATCGGCGGCGGCGCCTCGCCGGTCAGCTCGAATTGCGCCATGTGCTGCGCGACGAGGTAGGCCGTGGTCTCGAACAGGCCGCTCGTCACGTGCCTGCCGCGCCCGGTGACCTCCCGCTCGCGCAGCGCGGCCAGGATGCCGACCGCGGCGAAGGTCCCGCCCAGGATGTCGACCACGGAGGCGCCGGCGCGCAGCGGCCGGTCCGGCAGACCGGTCATGTAGGCAAGCCCGCCCATCATCTGCGTCACCTCGTCGAGCGCCGGGCGATGGTCGTAGGGGCCTTTCAGGAAGCCCTTCAGGGAGCAGTACACCAGCCTCGGGTTTCGGTTTCTCATGTCGTCGAAGCCCAATCCGAGCTTGTCGAGCGCCCCGGGCCGGAAATTCTCCGTCAGCACATCGGCGGTCCCCAGGAGCTTGAGGACCAGCTCGCGGCCCTCGGCGCGCTGCAGGTCGACCGCGAGGCTCTTCTTGTTGCGGTTGAACACCGGGAAGAAGCCGATGCCCGCGCCTTCCAGTCGGCGCGTGTTGTCGCCGGCGAGCG
This sequence comes from Burkholderiales bacterium, assembly GCA_035514595.1. Lineage (GTDB taxonomy): Bacteria > Pseudomonadota > Gammaproteobacteria > Burkholderiales > SG8-39 > SCGC-AG-212-J23. Next base: position 6,175 of record DATKAX010000139.1, on the reverse strand, counting down.
GCTCGACCTTGATCACCTCCGCCCCGAGATCCGCGAGCACCAGCCCGCAGGAAGGGCCCATCACCATGTGCGCGAATTCGACTACCCGGACACCGTCAAGCGGCAGCACGGAATCCTTTGGGCAGGCCGGCGAGCGCCATGTGGCCGTAGAGCGGCTCCTGCGGCAGCGCCTCGGCGAGCATGCGCCTCGCGGCGAGCAGGGCGTCGAGGCGCACGCCGGTGGCGATCCCCATGGCCTCGAACATGAACACCAGGTCCTCGGTGATCACGTTGCCGCTCGCGCCCGGCGCGAACGGGCAGCCGCCCAGCCCGCCGAGCGAGCTGTCGAAGCAGCGGATGCCTTCCTCGTAGGCGGCAAGCGCATTGGCGAGCCCCAGGCCCCGGGTATTGTGGAAGTGGGCGCGCTGCAGCTTTTCGCCAATGTCGGATCTCACAACAGAGAAAACCCTGCGTACCTGCGCCGGATTCGCATATCCGACCGTATCGGCGAGGGCCACGCTGTCGCAGAACTGCGCGAGCGCCCCGGCGATCTTGCGCACGTCGTCCTCGGGCACTTCTCCCTGCATCGTGCAGCCGAAGGCGGTGGAGACGGCGCCCTCGATCTGCACGCCGGCCGGACGCTCGGCGGCGCAGCGGCGCACCTCCTCGACCATCTGCTCCGGGGTCATGCGCACGTTGGACTCGCTGTGCTTGCGGCTCGCCGAGACCGGGAAGGTGACCTTGTGCGCGCCGGCCGCGACCGCGCGCTGGAAGCCCTTCAGGTTGGGCGCCAGGGCGACGACCTTCACATCATTGAGAGTTCTTGAGAAACGAACGATTTCATCCGTGTCGGCCATCGCCGGTATCAGCTTTGGCGGCACGAACGAGCCGACCTCGATCTCGCGCAGGCCGGTGGCGGCGAGCGCCGCGATCCAGGCCTTCTTCGCCTCGGTCGGCATGAGGCTCGCCGCGTTCTGCAGCCCGTCGCGCGGGCCGACTTCGCACAGGGTGACGTCGCTCATCGGGGTCTCCCGGGGATTCTACTTCGGCAGGCGGCGCTCGAAGCGCCCGACCGCGAGCGCCGCCACGACGCCGAGCGCGGCGAGCGCAAGCAGCGTGCCGCTCGCCGCCTGCCAGCCGCCGAAGCGCGAGGCGACCCAGGCCACCAGGATCGGCACCACGAATTGAGACAGGTGCGAAGCCTGCATGATCATGCCGTTGGTGGTCCCGATATGCTGCGGGCTCTTGGCGTGCACCGGGCCGCCGGACATCACCGAGGCGGGAATCACGCCGCCGAGAAACGAGAACGCCACCAGGCTGGCGAGACGCAGCGCGTCGGGCGCTTGCGTCCACAGCACGCCGAGCGCACCCAGGCCCATCGCGACCGCCCCGCCGGCCATCACCGCCGCGCGCGGCGCGCCCCGCTTGAGCAGCAGGCCACCGAGCAGGTTGCCCGGTATGTTGACCGCGACGAACAGGGCGAGCAGCAGCGAGGCCGAAGCCTCGCTCGCGCCGCGCTCCTCGACCGCGAAGGTCGGCAGCCAGGTCATGAGGGATGTCCACTGGCCGACGTAGCAGATGAAGGCGACGCACAGCCACAGGGCGCCCGGGCGCGCGAGCGACTCGGCGAGCAAGCGCAGCGTGCCGACGCCGCCGCCGAAGGAAGGGCGCGGCACGCGCCGCGCGAGGGCGAGCGCGCAGAGCGCGGTGAAGAGCGCGAGCCCGAGCCACAGGCTGCGCCAGCCGTAGCCGGCGAGCGCCACCGGCGCGGCGAGCAGGGCGAGCGTGCCGCCGGTCGGCATGTAGGCGCCCCACAGGCCGAAGGCCGTGGCGCGGTCGGCGGGCAGGGTGGCCGCCGCGAGCAGCGGCGCGGCGGCAACGGTAAACAGGATGAAGCCCAGCCCCTCGAAAAAGCGCGAGGCGAGCAGCGACCCGTAGCCCTGCGCCGCGGCCCCCGCGAGACCGCCCGCGGTCATCAGCGCGAGCCCGATCAGCGCGAAGCGCTTCTGCCCATAGCGGTCGGCAAAGGCGCCGCCGAACACCGCCAGGACGGCGCCGATCGCGTACATCATGGTGTGGATGAAGCCCGACTCGATCAGAGTGAGGCCGAGCTCGGCGCGCAGCACCGGCAGCGCCGGCGGCACCTTGGTCATGTGCGCGCCCGCCGCGAGCCCGCCGGCGAACAGGATCCAGACCGCGACCCAGTCGGTGCGCGCGGCGGTCACGCCGCCGTGACGGGGAGCTTAAGCTCGATGATCTTCTTCGACCACTCGGCGGGGCCGGTGGCGTGCACCGAAGTGCCGCTCGCGTCCACCGCGACGGTGACCGGCATGTCCTCGACCTCGAACTCGTAGATCGCCTCCATGCCGAGGTCCTCGAAGGCGAGCACGCGCGCCCTGCGGATCGCCTTGGCGACCAGGTAGGCGGCGCCGCCGACCGCTATCAGGTAGGCCGCCTTGTGCCGCCGGATCGACTCGATCGCCTGCGGGCCGCGCTCGCCCTTGCCGATCATGGCGGCGAGCCCGGTGCGCCCGAGCATGGTGTCGGTGAACTTGTCCATGCGCGTGGCGGTGGTCGGTCCGGCCGGACCGACGACCTCGTCGCGCACCGGGTCGACCGGGCCGACGTAGTAGATCACCCGGTTGGCGAAGTCCACGGGCAGCTTTTCGCCTTTCTCCAGCATGTCCTGAATGCGCTTGTGAGCGGCATCGCGTCCGGTCAGCAGTCTGCCGCTGAGCAGCAGCCGTTCTCCGGGCTTCCAGCTGGCGACTTCTTCTTTTTTTAATGTATTCAAATTCACCCGCTTCGATTTCGCATCCGGTGTCCAGCTCACCTCCGGCCAGTCGGAGAGCTTCGGCGCCTCGAACTCGGCGGGGCCGGAGCCGTCGAGCACGAAGTGCACGTGCCGCGTCGCGGCGCAGTTCGGGATCATGGCGACCGGCTGGTTGGCGGCGTGCGTGGGGTAGGTGCGGATCTTCACGTCGAGCACCGTGGAGAGGCCGCCGAGTCCCTGCGCGCCGATGCCGAGCGCATTGACCTTGTCGTAGAGCTCGATGCGCAGCGCCTCGAGCTTGTCGCGCGGCCCGCGCGCCTTGAGCTCGGCCATGTCGATCGGCTCCATCAGCGCCTCCTTCGCCATCAGCATCGCCTTCTCCGCGGTGCCGCCGATGCCGATGCCGAGCATGCCGGGGGGACACCAGCCCGCGCCCATGGTCGGCACGGTCTTGAGCACCCAGTCAGCCACGGAATCCGAGGGGTTGAGCATCACGAACTTCGACTTGGCCTCCGAGCCGCCGCCCTTCGCCGCGACGTCGACCTCGAGCCTGTCGCCGGGAACCAGCTGCACGTGGATCACGGCGGGGGTGTTGTCTTTCGTATTGGCCCGTGAAAAAGCGGGATCCTGCAGGACGGAGGCGCGCAGCCTGTTGTCCGGATCGAGATACGCCCGGCGCACCCCCTCGTTCACCACGTCTTCGATGCCGGTATCGAAGTCGAAGCGCACCCCCATGCCGATCTTCAGGAACACGTTGACGATGCCGGTGTCCTGGCAGATCGGGCGGTGGCCCTCGGCGCACATGCGCGAGTTGGTGAGGATCTGAGCGATGGCGTCCTTGGCGGCACCGGACTGCTCGCGCTCGTAGGCGCGCCCGAGCGCCCGGATGTAGTCGGCAGGATGGTAATAGGAGATGAACTGCAGCGCGTCGGCGACGCTCGCGATGAGATCGGCCGCCTTGATCGGAATCATGGGAAATCCACCGGGATCGCGGGACGGGGAGTTTACAGCACAATGATTTGGTGCTTCCATTCGACCCATCGATCGTGACCGGAGGAGCAATGTCGACCATCGAAACGGTGTTGCAGGAAAAGCGCGTGTTCCCGCCGTCGCCCGAGTTCGTAAGCCAGGCCAACGTTTCGGGGATGGAGGCTTACCGGAAGCTTTGCGCCGAGGCGGAAAAGGACTTCGAGGGCTTCTGGGGCCGGCTCGCGCGCGAGACCCTGCAGTGGTCGAAACCGTTCACCAAGGTGCTGGATGAATCGAAGGCGCCGTTCTTCCGCTGGTTCTACGACGGCGAGCTCAACGCTTCGGCGAACTGTCTCGACCGGCATCTGAAGTCGCAGCCCGACAAGGTGGCGATCATCTTCGAGGCCGACGACGGGAAGGTGACCCGGATCACCTACCAGCAGCTCTACCACGAGGTGTGCAAGCTCGCCAACGCCCTCAGGGCGCACGGCGTGAAAACCGGCGACCGCGTGCTCATCTACATGCCGATGTCGATTCAGGTGGTGGCGGCGATGCAGGCCTGCGCGCGCATCGGCGCTACGCATTCGGTGGTGTTCGGCGGCTTCTCGGCGAAGAGCCTGCAGGAGCGCATCATCGACGCCGGCGCGACCGAGGTGATCACCGCCGACGGGCAGTTCCGCGGCGGCCGCGAGATTCCGCTCAAGCCGGTGGTCGACGAGGCGTTCGCGATGGGCGGCTGCGAGAAGGTGCGCAACGTCATCGTCTACCGGCGCAGCGGCAGCAAGGTGCCGATGCAGGCGCCGCGCGACAAGTGGTGGGACGAGGTCGTCAGCGGGCAGCCCGACAGCTGCGAGCCGGCGAGCGTCAATGCCGAGCACCCGCTGTTCATCCTCTACACCTCGGGCTCGACCGGCAAGCCGAAAGGCATCCAGCACTCGACCGGCGGCTACCTGCTGTGGTGCATGCTGACCATGAAGTGGGTGTTCGACCACAAGCCGAATGACGTGTTCTGGTGCACGGCGGATGTCGGCTGGGTGACCGGCCACAGCTACATCACCTACGGGCCGCTCGCGGTCGGCGCCACGGAGGTGATGTTCGAAGGGGTGCCCACCTACCCGGATGCCGGGCGCTTCTGGAAGATCATTCAGGACCACAAGGTCAGCGTCTTCTATACGGCGCCGACCGCGATCCGCTCGCTCATCAAGGCGGGCGGCGAGCTGCCGAAGAAATACGACCTGTCCTCGCTGCGCATCCTGGGAACGGTGGGCGAGCCGATCAACCCCGAGGCCTGGATGTGGTACCACGAGACCGTTGGCCGCGCCCGCTGCCCGATCGTCGACACCTGGTGGCAGACCGAGACCGGCGGGCACATGATCTCGCCGCTGCCGGGCGCGACGCCCACCAAGCCGGGCTCCGCGACGCTGCCGCTGCCGGGAATCTTCGCCGACGTCGTGGACGAGACCGGCCACCCGGTGGGCCGCGGCAAAGGCGGGATCCTGGTGATCAAGCGGCCGTGGCCGGCGATGCTGCGCACCATCTGGGGCGATCCCGAGCGCTACAAGAAGACCTACTTTCCGGACGACTTCAAGGGCAAGCTCTACCTTGCCGGGGACGGCGCCAGCACCGACGAGGAGGGCTACTTCCGGATCGTCGGGCGCATCGACGACGTGCTCAACGTTTCCGGCCACCGCCTGGGCACCATGGAGGTGGAATCGGCACTGGTCGCGAACTCGAAGCTGGTGGCGGAGGCCGCAGTGGTCGGGCGCCCGGACGAGCTGACCGGGGAGGCGATCGTCGCTTTCGTCGTGACGAAGGGGCCGCGGCCGAACGGCGCGGAGGCGAAGAAGATGGCCGAGGAGCTGCGCCAGTGGGTGGCGAAGGAGATCGGCCCGATCGCGAAGCCTAGGGACATCCGCTTCGGCGACAACCTGCCGAAGACGCGCTCGGGCAAGATCATGCGGCGCCTGCTGCGCTCGATCGCCCGGGGCGAGGAGATCACGCAGGACGTCTCGACGCTCGAGAACCCCGCGATCCTGGAGCAGCTCAAGCAATCGCAGTAGGCGCTCGCCGCAGGCCGGCGCGGCGGCAAGGGGAGGCGGGCGTGCTCGAGGGATGGGTGGTGGTGCTGGCGTCGTTCGCCTACCTGGGGCTGCTGTTCGCCATCGCCTACTACGCCGACAAGCGCGCCGACGCCGGGCGCTCGGTGATCGCGAGCCCCTACGTCTACAGCCTGTCGCTCGCGGTCTACGCCACCGCCTGGACCTTCTACGGCAGCGTCGGGCGCGCGGCGCAGGACGGGGTCGGGTTCCTGCCGATCTACATCGGCCCGACGCTGATGATCGCGCTGTGGTGGATCGTGATGCGCAAGATCCTGCGCATCAGCAAGCAGAACCGCATCACCTCGCTCGCCGACTTCATCGCCTCGCGCTACGGCAAGAGCGCGCTGCTCGGCGG
>DATKAX010000138.1:0-4038 GCA_035514595.1 Burkholderiales bacterium | reverse complement strand
CGAGACGGCCGCGGAGGAAGCCGATCCTGACTACGTGCCGGCGATCGGCGATCGCGTGCGCACCGGCAGCCTCGGCTTCGAAGGCGTGGTGCGCGCGGTCGAAGGCAGCCACGCCGAGCTCGACGTGCTGGGCAAACGGATTCGCGCGCGCGTCGACGACCTTCGACCGCTGAAGAAAGGGGGCGCGCAGTCGCAGGAAGTGCGGCAGCCGGTGCGCGTGAACGTCAGTCTCGCCGAGCGCGCGGGCGGACGCCCGTCGGAACTCAACGTCATCGGCTGCACCGTCGACGAGGCCACGACCCGCGCCGCGCGCTTCATCGACGAGGCGCTGCTCACCGATGCGCAGACGCTGCGCGTGGTGCACGGCCACGGCACGGGCCAGCTGCGCAAAGCGCTCGGGGCATACTTCAAGCAGCATCCCCTGGTCGCCAAAGTCACGCTCGCACCCCCCGATGAAGGCGGCAACGCCGTAACGCTCGTCGAGTTGAAGGACTAGTGCCGCTCTTTCCGACTTCGTTCATCGACGAGCTCAAGTCCGTCGCCGACATCGTGGCGGTGGTGTCCGACACGGTGCCGCTGCGCAAGATGGGCGTGACCTACAAGGGCCTCTGCCCGTTTCACGGCGAGAAGACGCCGTCGTTCAACGTCAATCCCGACAAGGGCTTCTTCAAGTGCTTCGGCTGCGGCGTGGGCGGCGACGTGATCAAGTTCGTCGAGCTGCGCGACGGCGTCGGCTTCTCGGAAGCGGTCAAGACGCTCGCGGCGCGCGTCGGCATGCCGGTGCCGGAGGCCGAGGGACAGAAAGAGAACGAAGCGGCCATTGCCGAACGCGAGTCGCTGCTGAAGATGCACGAGATCGCGGCGGCGTTCTATCGCACGCACTGGGAGTCGCCTGCCGCGCGGCGCGCGCGCGAGGATGTCGAGAAGCGCGGGCTCACCGCCGAAACCGCGCAGACGTTCGGCTACGGCTACGCGCCCGCGGTGGCGAAAGACGCGCTCAACCCCGAACTGCTCGCGCGCTTCCCCAAGGAGCTGGTCGTCCGCGGCGGGCTGGCCATGCAGCGCGACGATGGGCGGATTGTCGACCGGTTCAGGAATCGATTGATGATTCCGATCCACCGCGAGTCGGGACCGGTCATCGCCTTCGGCGGCCGGGCGCTCGAGAAGGACCAGGTCCCGAAATACCTGAATTCCCCGGAAACGCCCCTGTATACCAAGGGACGGGTGCTGTACGGGCTGCACCTGACCAAAACGGCCATCCGCCAGAAGCACTTCGCGGTGCTGGTGGAGGGCTATTTCGACCTCGCCCAGCTGTGGCAGGGGGGCATCCAGAACGTGGTGGCGTCGAGCGGCACGGCGCTGACGCCGGCCCAGGGCCGTTTGCTTCGCAGGGCGACATCGAAGATCATATTGAGTTTCGACCCTGACGCCGCGGGACAGGGAGCCGCGGCCCGATCCTCGGAAATGCTCGTGGCCGAGGGGTTCCAGGTGAACGTGGCCCTGCTGCCCGAGGGGCAGGATCCCGATACATTCGTGAGGACCGAAGGGGCCGGGGCCTACACGGACCGCCTGCGGGGCTCGCAGCCGTATCTCGACTATCTGCTGGACCGCGCCGCCCTGAAGCACAACGTGACGCGCGACGAGGGACGCCGGACGTTTCTCGCCGAAATGCTGGCGGTGGCGGCGACGATTCCCGACGCGGCGGCCCGCGACCAGTTCGCCGATCGTCTGGCGCACAAGGCGCGGATCACCGAGGACGTCGTCCGCCAGGAGATTCGGAAGGCGGCCGTCCGGAGGAAAACCGAGTTGCCGGCGGCGGTGAGTCAGCGGGCGCCGCTGCGGCCGTCCGAATCGGGCCTGCTCTGGCACCTGGTGCGCGACCCCGAAACGGCGCTTGCCGCGCTGGGGCTGTTGGAAGACGAGGATTTCGAGGGGCTGGCCAGCGGCGACGTGCTGCGGATGGCGCGGGCCCTCGGGGAAAGCGGCGCGGCCGGTTTACCGAAGCTGCTGAGCGAGCGTCTAAGTGAGGTGGAGCGCGCGCTGGTCGCGCGCGCGGCCGCGGCCGCGGCGCCGGTGGCGCCGGCCGCCGACTGCGCCCGCTCGCTGCGGCGCATGCGGGTCGATCGTGAGCGCGCGGAAGTGCAGGCGCTGATCGACAAACTGCAGAGCTTGGGCGAGGCCCCCGGGGCGGTGCCCGCGGGCCCCGCAAGTGACGTCGAGCTTCGAGAACTTTGGGAGCGCAAGATGGCGCTCCTCCGCCAGCTCGAGGAGCTGAACGGGTAGCGGATATTGCAAGGACACGGGAAGACGAGTCGGCCAGAGAGGTACAGGCGTGGTTAAAGAGACGGGGCTGTCGATCGAAGAGCGGTACGACGAGGTACGGCAGCTGATTACGATCGGCAAGGAAAAGGGCTATCTGCTGTACGACGAGGTGAACGAGCTGCTGCCGGCAGACATCACCTCGTCGGACGAGCTGGACGATCTGTTCAGCACGTTCGGCAACGCCGGCATCGAAGTCGTCGACTCCGAGTCGAAGTTCGAGGAAAACCAGCTGCGCGCCCGCACGAGCGAAGGGGCCGAGGAGGTCGAGCTCGACCTCACTCCCGGCGCGCTCGACAAGACGAACGACCCCGTCCGCATGTACCTGCGCGAGATGGGCACGGTGCCGCTGCTCACCCGCGAGGGCGAAGTCGCCATCGCCAAGCGCATCGAGCGCGGCAAGCTGGCCGTCATCAAGTCGATCTCGCGCATGCCGTCGATCGCGAAGGCGATCATGCGCATGGGCGATCAGTTGAAGAGCGGCGAGCGCACCATCCGCGAGCTCGTCATCTTCAATGACGAGGAAATCACCGAAGACCGCATCGAGTCGCGCCAGCGCGAGGTCATGCGGCAGATCGAGGCCGTGCGCAAGGCGTGGGGCGAGCTCGAGAAGCGCCGCGCCAAGCTCGAGCCGATCCTCAAGAAGGACAAGAAGAAGTGGCGCCGCGCCTACGTGAAGCTGCTGCGCGCGCGCATCGAAGTCTCGCGCCTGATCCGCAGGATCGAGTTCACCGAGCCGATCAAGCGCCGGCTGATCGAGCAGGTGAAGGACGCCGTCGAGCAGGTCGTGTCGAAGCAGCGCCAGGTGGCGTACATCGACCGGCAGCTCAACGCCAAGACAAAGAAGAAGATGCGCGAGGAGGATCGCAAGCACCTCCTCAAGCAGCAGAAGGACCTGAAGAGCGACATCCGCCAGCTCGCCGACGAGCTCGAGGAGACGCCGGAGGATCTGCTCGAGACGCTCGACACGATCCACGACGGCGAGTCGCGCGCCGAGCAGGCGAAGAAGGAGCTGGTCGAGGCCAACCTCCGCCTCGTCGTCTCGATCGCGAAGAAGTACACGAACCGCGGGCTGCAGTTCCTCGACCTGATTCAGGAAGGCAACATCGGCCTGATGAAGGCGGTCGACAAGTTCGAGTACCGCCGCGGCTACAAGTTTTCGACGTACGCGACGTGGTGGATCCGCCAGGCGATTACCCGCGCGATTGCCGACCAGGCGCGCACCATCCGCATCCCGGTGCACATGATCGAGACGATCAACAAGCTGATTCGCACGTCGCGCGCGCTGGTGCAGGAGCTCGGCCGCGAGCCAACCTCGGAAGAAATCGCGCAGCGGATGGACATCCCCGTCGCGAAGGTGCGCAAGGTGCTCAAGATCGCGCAGGAGCCCATCTCGCTCGAGACGCCGATCGGCGAAGAGGAAGATTCACATCTCGGCGACTTCATCGAGGACAAGAACGTCCTCTCGCCGGCCGACGCCGTGATCAACCTGAACCTGAAGGAACAGACCGATCACGTGCTGAAGACGCTGACGCCGCGCGAGGAGCGCGTCATCAAGATGCGCTTCGGCGTGGGCGACGGCAGCGAGCACACGCTCGAGGAAGTCGGCCAGAGCTTCGCGGTCACGCGCGAGCGCATCCGCCAAATAGAGGCCAAGGCGCTGCGCAAGCTGCGCCACCCGTCGCGCAGCCGCAAGCTCAAGGCGTTTCTGGAAGGCCG
>DATKAX010000137.1:0-6744 GCA_035514595.1 Burkholderiales bacterium | reverse complement strand
CGGATGACGAGGCCGGCGCTCATTGCGGCCTCGCGCTCTCTCGGGTGAGCGCGTCGAGAGTGACGCGGCCGAGGGGCTTGCCTTGGGTGTCGATCACGGGGACGGCGGCGCGGCCGGTCCACAGCGCCTCATCGAGCGCGTCGCGCAGGGTGAGATCGGCGCTGATGGGCGGGCCGCCGGCGGCGCCGGGCTCGACGATATCGGCGATGCGGCGGAGCGACAGCAGGCGGAAGGCGCGCTCTCCGGTCCCCAGCAGCTCGCCGACGAACGGGGTCGCAGGGCGAGTGATGATCTCGGCCGGCGGCGCGAACTGCAGGAGCTCGCCCTTGTCCATGACGGCGATCTTGTCACCGAGGTGGATCGCTTCCTCCATGTCGTGCGTCACCAGCACGATGGTGGTTTTGAAGCGGCGCTGGATGGCGATGAGGTCGTCCTGCGCCTTGGCGCGGATGATCGGGTCGAGGGCGCCGAAGGGCTCGTCCATGAGGAGCAGCTTCGGCTCGAAGGCGAGCGTGCGCGCGATCGCGGTGCGCTGGCGCATGCCGCCCGAGAGCTCGGCCGGATAGCGGTCCTCGAAGCCCTCGAGCCCGACCAGGCGCAGCAGCGAGCGAGCGCGGCGCAGCCGATCGGGCTTCGGCACGCCGGCGATCTCCAGCGGAAAGGCGACGTTCTCGAGCGTGGTGAGCCAGGGAAAGGTCGACTCCTCCTGGAACACCATGCCGACGTCTCGGTGCACGCCGGCCAGCGTCTGGCCGTCGATGAGCACGCGTCCCTCGAAGCCGTCGAGCAGCCCGCCGACGATGTTGAACAGCGTCGACTTGCCGCAGCCGCTCGGGCCGATCACCGCCAGGAAGCGGCCTCTTGGCACGTGGAGCGAAAAGCGCTCGAGCGCGGTCAGCCCGCCGCCGGCGCCCGTGAAGCGCTTGGTCAGCTCATCGACGGCGAGCATGGCGCATCCGGGGGCGCTGCAGGAACCAGACGAAGGCGACGAGCGCGAGCGCCGGAATATAGATCCAGTGCTCCGAGGGCCGGTCGGTCGGCACCTTCACCGCGGCGACCTTGAACCCCTGCTCGAAGCCGGACTTGCGGGCGCGGCTGCCGAACTTGACTGCGGTCACCTGCACCTGGCCGGCGAACGCCGAGATCGAGAGCCCGGCCTCGGCGAGGCGCTTGCGCCCCTCGCCCGGGGCGCCGAGCTGCACCGCCACCGTCTTTCTCACGTCCTCGCCCTCGATCGTGGTGCCCTCGATCACCAGCACCAGGCGGTCGTTCGGGGGAAGCTGCCCCGCCACATTGAAGATCTCCGCGGCCGGCACCTCGGTGTAGGGCGGCTGCAGCCGGTCCATGAAGAAGTTGGGCCGGAACAGCGCGAAAGTCGCCACCAGCAGCAGCGCGATCTCCCACCACTTGCAGCGCGTGCGGAACCAGCCGAGCGTGGCGGCGGCGAACACCAGCGACGCCGCGGTCGCGGCAAGCGCGACCAGGGTCAGCTCGAACCAGCCGCGCACGTCGATCAGCAGCAGCATCGGGTTGAACACGAACACGAACGGCAGCACCACCGTGCGCAGCGCGTAGACCGAGCCCTGCAGGCCGGTCTTGATCGCGTCCTCGCCCGAGATGGCGGCCGCGGCGAAGGTCGCGAGCCCCACCGGCGGCGTGATGTCGCCCATGATCCCGTAGTAGAAGACGAACAGATGCACCGCGATCAGCGGGATCACGATCCCGGAGCGCGCGCCGAGCTCGACGATCACCGGCGCCATCAGGGTCGCCACCAGGATGTAGTTGGCGGTGGTCGGCACGCCCAGCCCGAGCACCAGGCACACGAACGCGGTGAACAAGAGCATCAGCACCACGTTGCCCTGCGACACCACCTCGACGAAGTCGGTCATGCGAAAGCCCAGGCCGGTGAGCGTGATGCCGCCAACGATGATGCCGGCAGTGCCGGTGGCGATGGCGATGCTGATCATGTTGCGCGCGCCGTCGTTGAGGCCGAACACCACGTCGGACAGGCCTCTCGCCGCTTCTTTTCCAATTCGCTTTTTCTTTCTGAAAAGCGCCGTGAGCGGCCTCTGGGTCGCCATCAGCGCGATCAGCGTGGTCGTGGCCCAGAACGCGGAGAGCGCCGGCGAGAGCTCCTCGACCATCAGGCACCAGATCAGCACCCCGATCGGGATCAGGAAGTGCAGCCCCGCCTTCACCGTGGGCCAGGTGTCGGGCAGCACCGGGTGCTCGATGTCGATGTCGGTCGGCAGGTCGGGGCACTTCGCCGCGACGTACACCGTGTACACGTACAGCGCCGCGAGCGCCGCGGCGAGGATCCACGGCGCCGCGGCGCCGAAGGCGAGCTTCGCCGCCTGCGCCACGAAATAGATCAGGCTCGCCGCCACGATGGTGCCCGAGATGCCCAGCCCCCAGCCGATCGCGCGGCGCGAGAGCGTGCGCCGGCGCGGCCGCGCGGCGGGCTCCAGGCCGAGCTTGAGCGCCTCGAGGTGCACGATGTAGAACAGCGCAATGTAGGAGATCAGCGCCGGCAGGAAGGCGTGCTTGATCACCTCCACGTACGGGATGCCGACGTACTCGACCATCAGGAAGGCCGCCGCCCCCATTACCGGCGGCATGATCTGGCCGTTCACCGAGGAAGCGGTCTCGATCGCGCCCGCCTTGACCCCGCCGTAGCCCGCCTTGGTCATGAGCGGGATGGTGAAGATGCCGCCGGTGACCACGTTCGATACCGACGAGCCCGAGATCAGCCCGTTCAGCCCCGAGGAGACGACCGCGACCTTGGCCGGCCCGCCGCGCAGGTGGCCGAGCATCGCGAACGACACCTGCATCATGTAGTTGCCGGCGCCGGCGCGGTCGAGCATCGAGCCGAACAGCACGAAGATGAAGATGTAGCCCGACGACACCCCAAGCGCGACGCCGTACACGCCCTCGGTGGTGAGCCACTGGTGCGTGAGCATCCGGTCCCAGGAAGCGCCCTTGTGCGCGATCACGTCCGGCAGGTAGCGGCCGAGCATGATGTAGGCGAGGAACACGAGCGCGAGGATCGTCATCGGCAGGCCGACCGCGCGCCGCGTCGCCTCGAGCAGCAGCACCAGCCCCGCCGAGGCGACCACGATGTCCTGCAGGTTCGGCTGGCCGGGCCGCGTCGCGAGCTCGGCGTAGAAGAGCAGGAAGTACGCCCCGGCGAAAGCGCCTACCGCGGCGAGCACCCAGTCGAAGGCGGGAATGTTCTTCCTCTGCCTCCTGATCATCGGGAAACAGAGAAATGCCAGCAGCAGGGCAATGCCGAGATGCAGCGAGCGCGCCTCGGTGTCGTTCAGGATCGCCCAGCCGAGCTCGAAGGGCAGCGGCGAGGCGTACCAGAGCTGGAACAGCGACCAGGCGACGGCGATCGCGAAGATCAGCTTGCCTGCGACGCCGCCCGTGTCGCGGCCGCCGAGATCCGCGTCCGCGACCAGCTGCTGCAGCTCGGCCGAAGGCTTTCCGCCCACCGCAGCCGCCATCTCCCCTCCTCAAAAGGGAGGTTACTTGATCCAGCCCTTCTCTTTGTAGTACTTGACCGCCCCGTCGTGCAGCGGCGCCGACAGACCGTCCTTCACCATGTTCTCCGCCTTGAGGGCGGCGAACGCCGGGTGCAGCTTCTTGAACTCGTCGAAGTTGTCGAACACCGCCTTCACCACCGCGTACACGGTGTCGGCCGGAACCTTGGAGGACGAGACGATGGTCGCGAGCACGCCGTAGGTGCGCGTGTCCTGGGGGTTGCCCGGGTACATGCCGCCGGGGATCGTGGCATGCGCGTAGTAGGAGTGCTGCTTCACCAGCTTGTCGACGGCCGGCCCGGTGACGTTGACGAGCTTCGCGCCGCACACCGTGGTCGGATCCTGGATGTTGGCCGAGGGATGGCCGACCAGATAGAAGAAACCGTCGATCTTGCCGTCGCACAGCGCCGGGCCGTGCTCGTCGGCCTTGAGCTCGGAGGCGAGCGCGAAGTCGGAGAGCTTCCAGCCCATGGCCGCGATCAGCTCCTCGAGCGAGGCGCGCGTGCCCGAGCCGGGGTTGCCGACGTTGAAGCGCTTGCCCTTGAAGTCGGAGAAGCTCTTCGCGTTCGCCTCCTTGCGCGCGACCACCGTCACCGGCTCCGGATGCAGCGCCATGACCGCGCGCAACTCGCGGAACGGGCCGTCCTTCTGGAACTGCGCCAAGCCCTTGGTGGCGTTGAAGTGCACGTCGGACTGCGCGACGCCGAGGTCGAGCTCGCCGACGCGGATGGTGTTGATGTTGAACACCGAGCCGCCGGTCGATTCCACCGAGCAGCGGATGCCGTGCTTCGCGCGGTCCTTGTTCACCAGACGGCAGATCGCGCCGCCGGCGGGGTAGTACACCCCGGTGACGCCGCCGGTGCCGATGGTGACGAACTTCTGCTGCGCGTGCGCCGCGGGCATCGCCCCCGCGAGCCCGGCGGACGCAAGCACCGCCGCGATGATCGAATGCCTCATGTTTCCTCCTCGAGAGTGAAAGTGGCCGTGATCGCGGCGCCTAGTTTATCCACAAGTTCGTCGAGTTGCGCTTCCTCGACGATGAAAGGCGGCGCAAGCAGCACGTGGTCGCCGCGCCGGCCATCGAGTGTGCCGCCCATCGGGTAGCACAGCAGCCCCGCCTCGAGGGCCGCGCGCTTGATCCTGGCATGCACCCGCAGCGCCGGGTCGAAGGGCTTCTTCGACGAGCGGTCCTCGACCAGCTCCAGGCCCCAAAACAGGCCGCGGCCGCGGATATCGCCCGCGTGCGGGTGATCGGCGAACGCCTGTTTTAGCTTTTTCTCTAAAAGCATCCCCAAAGGCTTCACACGCGCAAGGACGCCGTCGCCGTGCAACCGTTGCTGCACCGCCAGCGCCCCGGCGCAGGCCGCGGCGTGCCCGAGATAGGTGTGGCCATGCTGGAAAAAGCCGCTGCCCGCCACGATGGTTTCCACTATCTCCCTGGAAACCAGCACCGCGCCGATCGGCTGGTATCCGGCCCCCAGTCCCTTGGCCAGCGCCGCGAGGTCCGGAACGATCCCCTCCTCCTCGAACGCCCACAGCGTGCCGCAGCGCCCCATGCCGCACATCACCTCGTCGAGGATGAGCAGGATGCCGTGGCGGTCGCAGATCTCGCGCACGCGCTTGAAGTACCCGGGCACCGGCGCTACCGCACCCAAAGTCGCGCCGACCACGGTCTCCGCCACGAAGGCGATCACCCGGTCGCTTCCGAGCGCGCCGATGGTGCGCTCCAGCTCGTCCGCCAGGCGCGCCGCGTAGGCGGCGTCGCTCTCGCCCGCGTGCCTGCCGCGGTAGGCGTAGCACGGCGACACGTGCGTGGTGTCGATCAGCAGCGGCTCGAACTGCTTGCGTCGCCATGCGTTGCCGCCCACCGCGAGCGCGCCGAGCGTGTTGCCGTGGTAGGACTGGCGCCGCGCGATGACGTGCGCGCGCTGCGGCTCGCCCTTCTCCACGAAGTACTGGCGCGCGAGCTTGAGCGCCGCCTCCATCGCCTCCGAGCCGCCGGAGACGAAATAGACGCTGTCCAGGGACTTCGGCGCGCGCGCGACGAGCGCATCGGCGAGCGCCTCCATCGGCTCGTTGGTGAAGAACGAGGTGTGCGCGAACGGCAGGCGCTCGAGCTGGCGCTGGATCGCCTCGATCACGGCGCGGTCGGAATGCCCGAGGCAGGACACCGCCGCGCCGCCGGAGGCGTCGAGGTAGCGCTTGCCGTCGCGGTCGTAGAGATAGGCCCCCTCGCCGCGCACCGCCACCGGGTAGGTGAGCCGCGGGTCGCGGTGGAAGACGTGCGTCACGAGATCAGCGCGACTTGCGCAGCGTGGGATTGAGCCGGTCGATGTCGGCCTGCACCTGGTCGCGGCTGCGCTCGTAGACGATCTCGCGGCCCATCACGCTGCCGGCGTAGGCAAGGCCATTGCGGGTTGGCGCGAGGTCGCACTTGACGCTGTGCACGCCTTCGCCGAGCACCACCGTGATGCCGGAAGCGCGCTTGGACAGCACCACCACCTCCATCACCTGCCCGGAGGCGGTGGCGCGTACCCTGATCTTTTCGTGCTCCATCGGCTAGGCTCGCTGCTTTTGTAAGAATTTGTTGATTTGTCGCGTTTTCGCTGTCGGGGCTGCAGTGATTCTCGGAGGAATGCCAAATAATACCGGCTCTGCGATGCCTCGGAGTGGCATAAGAAGGGTTGAACCCAGCACTAGACACAGGAGGTCAGCATGCTCAAGATTCACTTCTTCGCTGCGTGTGCGGTGACCGGAGCGCTGGTTACGGTGCCGGGTCTGAGCCTAGCCGGCGAGCCGGCCGGTACGGTCATCTTCGCGGTCGGGAAGGTCGAGCAGCGCTCGCCGGACGGCGCCACAAGGGCCCTCGCCAAGGGCGACGCCGTGCAGGAAGGCGACACCATACTGACCGGCCCGGGCTCTCATGCGCAGCTCGTGATGAGCGACAAGGCGCGCATCGCGGTGCGCCCGGATTCGGAGCTGCGCCTCGCGGTGTACCGCTATCGCGGCGCCGAAGACGGCAGCGAGCAGGCGGCGCTGGAGCTGATGAAAGGCGCGTTCCGCTCGCTGACGGGCGCGATCGGCAAGACCAACAAGAAGAGCTACGTCATCCGGAGCGGCCTGCAAACCATCGGCGTGCGCGGCACCGATCACGAGACCTGGCGCCTGGAGTCGGGCGTCTACAACCGGGTGACGATCGGCG
>DATKAX010000136.1:0-11591 GCA_035514595.1 Burkholderiales bacterium | reverse complement strand
ACGAAGCCGGCACGGCAGGCGAGGTGCAGGAACCACAGCATGTGGCAGGCCGAAATCGATGCCACGAACGCCTGCTCCGGGTCGACGCCCGGCGCGCCGGCGGCGGTGGCGGGAATGTTCTGCGGCGCGGCCGAGCCCGCGATCACGAGGTCCGCGTGAAACCTGAGTCTGTGGCTGCGCGAGTAGGTCTCGTAGCGGAACTCGCCCGATCGCTTCCACTGCACGTTGGCGCGGTGCTCCGACACGGCTACATCCTGAAGATGCCGAAGCGGGTCGGCTCGATCGGCGCGTTGAGCGAGGCCGAGAGGGCGAGGCCGAGCAGGCGTCGCGTGTCGGCGGGATCGATCACGCCGTCGTCCCACAGGCGCGCGCTCGCGTAATACGGATGGCCCTGGCGCTCGTACTGCTCGCGGATCGGCGCCTTGAACTTTTCCTCCGCGTCCCCGGATGGAAAATCGCCCTTCACGGTGGCGAGCACGCTCGCCGCCTGCTCTCCGCCCATGATGGAGATGCGCGCGTTGGGCCACATCCACAGGAAGCGCGGCCCGTAGGCACGGCCGCACATGCCGTAGTTGCCGGCGCCGAAGGAGCCGCCGACGATCAGCGTGAACTTGGGCACGCCCGCGGTCGCCACCGCCGTGACCATCTTCGCGCCGTCCTTGGCGATGCCGCCCGCCTCGTACTTCTTGCCGACCATGTAGCCGGTGATGTTCTGCAGGAACACCAGCGGGATGCCGCGCTGCGCGGCGAGCTCGATGAAATGCGCCGCCTTGAGCGAGGACTCCGAGAACAGGATGCCGTTGTTGGCGAGAATCGCCACCGGGTAGCCGTGCAGGTGCGCAAATCCGGTCACCAGCGTCGTGCCGTAGCCCTGCTTGAACTCGTCGAGCTCCGAGCCGTCGACGATGCGCGCGATCAGCTCGCGCACGTCGTAGGGCTTGCGCGGGTCCGCCGGAATGACGCCGTACATCTCCTCGGCGGGATAGAGCGGCTCGCGCGGCTCCCGCAGGTCGAGACCTACCGTCTTTCTGGTGTTGAGATTGGAAACGATTCTGCGCACCAGGGCGAGGGCGTGGGCGTCGCTCAGGGCGTAATGATCCGCGACGCCCGAGATGCGCGTGTGCACCTCGGCGCCGCCGAGCTCCTCGGCGCTCACCACCTCGCCGGTCGCCGCCTTCACCAGCGGCGGGCCGCCCAGGAAGATGGTGCCCTGGCCGCGCACGATGATGGTCTCGTCGGACATCGCGGGCACGTACGCGCCGCCCGCGGTGCACGAGCCCATCACGCAGGCGATCTGCGGGATGCCGGCGGCCGAGAGGTTGGCGATGTTGTAGAAGATGCGCCCGAAATGCTCGCGGTCCGGGAACACCTTGTCCTGCTCGGGCAGGTAGCCGCCGCCCGAGTCGACGAGGTAGATGCAGGGCAACCGGTTCTGCGCCGCGATCTCCTGCGCGCGCAGGTGCTTCTTCACCGTCATCGGGTAGTAGGTGCCGCCCTTGATGGTGGCGTCGTTCGCGACGATCACGCATTCGCGGCCGGACACGCGGCCCACGCCGCAGATGATCGAGGCCGAATGCACGTCGCCGCTGTACATCCCCCAGGCGGCGAGCTGACCGACCTCGAGGAACGGCGAGCCCGGGTCGAGCAGCGTGCGCACCCGCTCGCGCGGCAGCAGCTTGCCGCGCTCCAGGTGCTTGCGGCGCGCGGCCTCGTCCCCTCCCTGCCCTACCTGGAAAACCCTCTCTCGAAGATCGGAAACGAGAAGCTTCATGCGCTCGGCATTGGCGCGGAAATCCGCCGAGCGCGGGTTGATCTGGCTCCCGATGGCCGCCATCAGCCTTCCGCCAACGTGCGGCCGATCACCAGGCGCTGGATATCGCTCGCGCCCTCGTAGATCTGCGTCACGCGCACGTCGCGCCAGAGCCGCTCGACCGGGAAGTCCGCGACGTAGCCGTAGCCGCCGTGGATCTGGATCGCGTCCGAGCACACCCTTTCGGCCATCTCGGAGGCGAACAGCTTCGCCATCGACGCCTCCCGGATGCAGGGCTTGCCGGCGTCGCGAAGCTGCGCGGCGTGCAGGTAGAGCTGGCGCGCGGCTTCGATCTTCGTTGCCATGTCGGCCAGGCGGAAGTTGACCGCCTGGTGCTCGATCAGCGCCTTTCCCATGCTGCGGCGCTCGCGGGCGTAGGCGAGCGCGGCCTCCAGGGCGGCGCGCGCCACGCCGGTCGCCTGCGCCGCGACGTTGATGCGCCCCGACTCGAGGTTGGCGAGCGCGATGCGGTAGCCGGCACCTTCCTGCGCGAGCAGGTGCTCGGCGGGGACCCTGCAATTCTCGAGAACGATCTGCGCCGTGTCCGAGGCGCGCTGACCGGTCTTCTCCTCGATGCGAGCGACGAGGTAGCCCGGGGTCGCGGTCGGCACCAGGAAGGCGCCGATGCCGCGCTTTCCCGCACCCGGGTCGGTCACCGCGAATACCACCGCGAGGTCGGCGTTCTTGCCCGAGGTGATGAACTGCTTCACGCCGTTCAGCACGTAGCCCCCGCCCTGGCGCTCGGCGCGCGTCGCGATCGCGGCCGCATCCGAGCCGACCTGCGGCTCCGTCAAGGCGAAGGCCGCGAGTATTTCGCCTCTGGCAAGCGGCTTCAGATACCGATTTTTCTGATCATTGTTTCCGTATCCCGCCAGTATTCCGGCTACGAGGTTGTTGACCGAGACGATGGTGGCGGTGGCGCAATCGCCGGCGGAGATCTCCTCGCAGGCCACGGCGAGCGCGGTGTAGTCCAGGCCGGCGCCGCCCCATTCCTCGGCGATCGCGACGCCGTACAGGCCCATCGCGGCGAGGCCCTTCAGGGCCTCGCGCGGAAACTCCTTGTCGCGGTCCCAGCGCGCCGCGTTGGGCGCGAGCTGTTCCTGCGCGTAGCGGCGCACCGCCTGGCGGATCTCCTCGTGCGGCATTTCAGTCGGCTCGCATGTAGGTGAGGGTGTGGTGGCTGAAGAGATCGCCCTTCCTGCCGTGGCATTCGGCGACGCCGTAGATGCGGCGCCGGCCGAACCTGAGGATCTTCGCGGTGCAGTACACGTGACCGCCCTTCGCGGGCGCGAGGAACGCGGTATTCAGCTCGGCGGTGAGCGCGTCGCCCTCGATGCCGAGCCTTGCCTTGATCGCGAGCCACATGGCGCAATCGGCCGCCGCCATCAGGGCGGGCCCGTTGATGATGCCCCCGGGGCGCTCGAGCTCGGCGCGGTGCGGCAGCTCGAGGGTGCATTGCCCGCTTTTCACCGCCACCACGCGGAAGCCATAGGGCTGGAGGAAGCGCGAGCCATCGAGCAGCTTCTGCAGCGCTCGTTTCAAGCCAGTTCCACTGCCATGGCGGTGGCCTCGCCGCCGCCGATGCACAGGCTCGCCACGCCGCGCTTCAGGCCGCGCTTGCGCAGCGCGCCGATCAGCGTCACCAGCAGGCGGGCGCCGGAGGCGCCGATCGGGTGGCCGAGCGCGCAGGCGCCGCCGTGCACGTTCACGCGCTCGTGCGGCAGGCCGTGCTCGTGCATCGCCGCCATCGTGACCACCGCGAACGCCTCGTTGATCTCGTAGAGATCGACCTCGCCGGCGCTCCAGCCGGTGCGCTCGAAGAGCTTGCGCATCGCCCCCACCGGCGCGGTCGTGAACCAGCCGGGCTCCTGCGCGTGCGTGGCATGGCCGATCACCGTGGCGAGCGGCGCCAGCCCCAGCCGCTCGGCGCTCGAGCGGCGCATCAGGACGAGCGCCGCGGCGCCGTCTGAAATCGAGCTGGAGTTCGCCGCGGTCACGGTACCGTCCTTGCGAAACGCCGGCTTGAGCGAAGGGATCTTCTCGAAGTTGGCCTTGAACGGCTGCTCGTCGGTCTCGATGAACCTTTCCTCCTTGCCGAGCTTGATCGCCATGGGCGTGATCTCCCAGGCGAACCAGCCTTCCTTGTTTGCCTTTTGCGCCCTTTTCAAGGAATGAACGGCAAACTCGTCCTGCGCTTCGCGCGAGAAGCGGTACTTCTGCGCGCAGTCCTCGGCGAAGGTCCCCATCAGCCGGCCCTTGTCATACGCATCCTCGAGGCCGTCGTAGAACATGTGGTCGAGGACCTGGCCATGCCCCATGCGCAGGCCGGTGCGCGCCTTGGGCAGCAGGTAGGGCGCGTTCGACATGGATTCCATGCCGCCCGCAACGATGATCTCCGAAGAACCGGAAACCAGGGCATCGTGCGCGAGCATGGCGGCCTTCATTCCCGAGCCGCACATCTTGTTCACCGTGGTGCAGCCGGCCGCGAGCGGCAGCCCGGCGCCGAGCGAAGCCTGGCGCGCCGGCGCCTGGCCCTGGCCCGCGGGCAGCACGCAGCCCATGATGACCTCCTCCACCTGCTCCGGGCGCAGCTTGGCGCGCTCGATGGCGGCGCGGATCGCCGCGGCGCCGAGCTGCGGCGCGGCGAAGCCCTTCAGCTCGCCCTGGAAGGCCCCCATGGGCGTGCGGGCGGCTGAGACGATGACGACGGGATCAGGTTTCATGCGTGCTCCTTTCGGGTTCCGTTACTGCGTCTCCGAGAACAGCTCCCGGCCGATCAGCCAGCGGCGGATCTCGGAGGTGCCGGCGCCGATCTCGTAGAGCTTGGCGTCGCGCCACAGGCGCCCGGTGGGCGTCTCGTTGATGTAGCCCATGCCGCCGAGCGCCTGGATCGCCTCGCCGGCCATCCAGGTGGCCTTTTCCGCGGCGTACAGGATGGCGCCCGCCGCGTCCTTTCTGGTCGTTTCATTCCTATCCAAGGCCTGGCCTACCGCGTACACGTACGCGCGGCACGCCGAATACGTGGTGTACATGTCGGCGAGCTTGCCCTGCATGAGCTGGAATTCACCGATCGGCTGGCCGAACTGCTTGCGCTCGTGCACGTACGGCAGCACGACATCGAGGCATGCCGCCATGATGCCGAGCGGCCCGCCGGCGAGCACCGCACGCTCGTAGTCCAGCCCCGACATCAGCACCTTCACGCCTTTACCTTCCTCGCCCAGCACATGGGAAGCGGGAAGTTCGCAATCCCGAAACACCAGCTCGCAGGTGTTGGAGCCCCGCATGCCGAGCTTGTCGAGTTTCTGCGCGGTGCTGAAGCCCTTCATGCCCTTCTCCACCAGAAACGCCGTGATGCCCTGGTCGCCCGTCTTGCCGTAGACGACAAGCACATCGGCATCGGGGCCGTTGGTGATCCACATCTTGTTGCCGTTCAAGACGTAGCGGTCCGCACGCCTTTCAGCTTTCAATTTCATTCCGACCACATCTGAGCCGGCGCCCGGCTCGGACATCGCGAGCGCGCCGACGTGCTCCCCGGAGACGAGCTTCGGCAGGTACTTGCGCTTCTGCGCTTCGGCTCCGTTGCGGCGGATCTGGTTCACGCACAGGTTGGAATGCGCCCCGTACGAAAGCCCGATCGAGGCCGACGCGCGGGAAATTTCCTCCATGGCGACGATGTGCGCGAGGTAGCCCATCGCGGTGCCGCCGTAGTCTTCTTCGACGGTGATGCCGAGCACGCCCAGGGCGCCGAGCTTGGGCCACAGATCCGGCGGGAACGCGTTGCCGCGGTCGATTTCCGCGGCGCGCGGCGCGATCTCCTTCGCGGCGAAGTCCTGCACCGTCTCGCGCAGCATGGCGATCGTCTCGCCGTGGTCGAAGTTGAGGAAGCTCATCGGCTGGCTTTCGCTGCCCCCGAAAGGGCGGTCGCGTTCATTCCGGCGTGTCCGGGGTATCGGGGAGCATCATGAGCGTCTGCTGCATGGTGGCGACATGCTTGCCGTCGTCAGCGTACACCTCGGCGCGCGCCACGGTGAGCGTGCGCCCGGGCTTCACCACCTGGCCCTTGGCAACCAGCGAACGGCGCGCCGGGGACAGGATGTTGATCTTGTATTCGACGGTGACCAGCGAGCAGCCCGCCGGCATCAGCGAGAAGGCGCTGTAGCCGCAGGCGGTATCGGCGATCATTCCCAGGATGCCGCCATGGACGAAGCCTTTCTGCTGCGTGAGCTCGTCCCGGTAGGCGAGCGCGATCGCGACGTATCCCGGCTCGACCACGGTGAGGCGCGCGCCGATCAGCGCCATCGCTTTCTGGCGGCCGAAGCTCTCCCGGATGCGGCGCTCGAACAGGGGGTCGGCGGGGGCGTTCATCGGCTTAGGAGGCTACTTGACGTTTACGTAAACGTCAACCTCGCTTGAGCTGCTTGCGCACCCGCTTCTCGAAGGTCTGCAGCTCGGCGAGCTGCGCCTCGATGTCGGCGCGCTGCTGCACCAGGCTCGCCCGGTGCGCCTCCAGCACCGCGAGGAAGCGCTCGAGCTGCGGCCGCTCGTCGCGGCCGGGCTCGTACATGTCGATCAGCTCGCGGATCTCCGAAAGGCTCAGCCCGAGCCGCTTGCCGCGCAGGGTGAGCTTGAGCCGCGTGCGGTCGCGCGCGGTGTAGATGCGCCGCTGCCCCTCGCGCCGCGGCGCGAGCAGTCCCTGGTCCTCGTAGAAGCGGATCGCGCGCGGCGTGACGTCGAACTCGCGCGCCAGTTCGCTGATCGAAAATTCGGTGCGCTCCGCTTTGTCGATCAACATGGTAGGGTCTGGCCGATTCTAGCCGATGTCCCCTCTCCACTATCCCTTCCCCGAGGTCCCGGCGCCGGGCGACACGCTGCAAGTCGCACCCGGCATCCACTGGCTGTCGATGCCGCTGCCGTTCCAGCTCGACCACATCAACCTCTGGCTGCTGGAAGACGCCGGCGGGTGGACCGTCGTCGATACCGGAATCGGCAACCGGGAGACGCGCGCGCTCTGGGAGAAGATCCTCGCGAAGCGGCAGAACGCAAAACGCATCATCGTCACGCATTACCATCCCGACCACGCGGGCAATGCGGCCTGGCTGGCGCAGCGCCTCGGCGCCGAGCTCTGGATGACGCAGGGCGAGTACCTGACCGCGCACGCGGTGCGCTCGGGCGGCGCGGGCTATACCACCGAGGCGGTGCTCGCGGTGTTCCGCCGCAACGGCCTCGACGCCGCGCGCGCCGCGGCCATGTCGACGCGCCCCAACCGCTATGCCGAGCTGGTGCCCGAGTTCCCGCTCTCGTACCGGCGCATCATCGAGGGCGACCGGCTGCGCATCAACGGCCTCGAGTGGCGCGCCTTCATCGGCCACGGCCACGCGCCCGAGCACCTGTCGCTGTACTGCGAGGCGCTGAACGTGGTCATCGCCGGCGACATGCTGCTCTCGACCATCTCGACCAACGTCAGCGTCTGGTCGATCGATCCCGAGGGCGACCCGCTGCGGCTGTTCCTCGAGTCGCTCGCGCGCTACCGCGAGCTGCCGCCCGACGTGCTGGTGCTGCCCTCGCACGGCAAGCCGTTCCGTGGGGCGCACGCGCGCGTCGCGGCGCTGGAGAAGCACCACGCGGCGCGGCTGCGGGAATTGACCGAATCCCTGAAGGACGAACCGCGAAGCGCGGGCGAGCTGCTGGGCGTCCTGTTCCGCCGCCCGCTCGATGCCCACCAGACCTTCTTCGCCATGGGCGAGGCCATAGCCCACCTGCACTATCTGTACTATGCCGGCAAAGCGCGCCGCGCCCCGGGCAAGGATGGAATCATTCGCTATGAGCCAAGCTGAGGAGCTCAACAAGGTCGTTCACGAGGTCGCCGAGCGCTCCTCCAGGATCCTGGGCGACTTCGCGCAGAAGCAGGCCGCGAGCGTTTCCTCGGCGGTGCGCGACGAGATGGGCATCGCCAAGGCGTTCATGGACCTCTACGCGCGCATGGCGAGCGACCCGAACGTGCTCGCCAGCGTCTCGCTGAACTGGTGGCTCGACAGCATGCGCCTGTGGCAGTCGAGCTGGATGAAGCTCCTGGGGGCGCAGAGCGTACCCGTCGCCGAGCCCGCCAAGGGCGACTCGCGCTTCAAGGACGACGACTGGTCGAGCAACTTCCTGTTCGACTACATCAAGCAGTCCTACCTCATCGCCGCGCGGCACATCCAGCATGCGGTGGCGAGCGTCGAGGGCCTGCCGGAGGATTCGGAGAAGAAAGTGGCGTTCTTCACCCGGCAGTACGTCGATGCGCTCTCGCCGACGAACTTCCTGCTCACCAACCCGCAGGTGCTGCGCGAGACGCTCTCGAGCGGCGGGCAGAACCTGGTGCGCGGGCTCGCCAACCTGCTCGCCGACATCGAGAAGGGCGGCGGCGAGCTGCGCATCTCGATGACCGACGAGACCGCGTTCAAGCTTGGCGAGAACGTCGCTACCACGCCGGGCAAGGTCGTCTACCAGACCGACCTGATGCAGCTCATCCAGTACCATCCGGCGACGCCGCAGGTGTACCGGCGGCCGCTCGTCATCATCCCGCCCTGGATCAACAAGTATTACATCCTCGACCTGCGCGAGAAGAACTCGTTCATCCGCTGGGCGCTGCAGCAGGGGCACACGGTGTTCGTGCTCTCCTGGGTCAACCCGGACGCACGCCTCGCGCAGAAGGGCTTCGACGACTACATGCGCGAAGGCCCGCTCGCCGCGCTGCAAGCGGTCGAGAAGGCGACCGGCGAGCGAAGCGTCGACTTCATCGGCTACTGCCTGGGCGGCACGCTGCTCGGCGCGACGCTCGCCTATCTCGCGGAAAAGGATCCCGACAGGGTCGCAAGCGCCACGTTCTTCGTCAGCCTGCTCGATTTCTCGCAGCCCGGCGAGCTCGGCGTATTCATCGACGAGGAGCAGGTGGCCAGCCTCGAGCGCAAAATGAACGAGCGCGGCTACCTCGAGGGCTCCGAGATGGCGAGCACCTTCAACCTGCTGCGCGCGAACGACCTGGTGTGGTCGTTCGTGGTGAACAACTACCTCCTCGGCAAGGACCCGTTTCCCTTCGACCTGCTCTACTGGAACGCCGACTCGACGCGCATGCCGGCGCGCATGCACAGCTTCTACCTGCGCAACATGTACATCAAGAATCTCCTCGGCGTGCCCGGCGGCATCACGCTCGACGGGGTGCCGATCGATCTGTCGAAGGTGAAGCTCCCGGCGTACTTCGTCTCCACGGTCGAGGACCACATCGCGCCGTGGAAGACCACCTACCGCGGCGCGCGCTATCTCGGCGGGCCGGTGCGCTTCGTGCTGGGCGGCTCAGGCCACATCGCCGGCATCGTCAACCCGCCGGCGGCGAGGAAGTACCACTACTGGAGCAACGACGCGCTTCCCGAAACGGCGGACGAGTGGTTCGCGACCGCCACCCAGCGCCCGGGCTCCTGGTGGGACGACTGGCACGCCTGGATCGACAAGCTGAACGCGGGCGAGCCCAAGGTCCCGGCGCGCGTGCCGGGCGAGGGCAAGCTCGAGGTCCTGGAGGACGCCCCCGGCCGCTACGCCATGATGCGCATCGCGGCGAAATCGGGGTCAGAGCCCGATAAAGCCTCCTAGACCTGGATGTCGCGCGGCTTGCGCGGGGCGCGGGCGGCGAGCCGCTCGTAGAGCCCGTCGGGCATCGCCCGCAAGAGCAGCGAGACCGCGGCCATCTGCCAGGGAATGACCGCGAGACGCCGGCGCGCTGCGATGGCGCGCGCAATGCGGCGCGCGGCCTCGTCGGCCGGCAGCAGGAACGGCATGCGATAGCGGTTGATCCGGGTCATCGGCGTGTCGATGTAGCCGGGACACACGCAAACCACGTGGACCCCGGAGCCGTGGAGCTCGGCGCGCAGGCTCTCGAGCCAGGTGATGGCCGCGGCCTTGGAAGCGCTGTAGGCGCCGCCGCCCGCGAGTCCGCGGAACCCGGCGACGCTCGCGATCCCGGCCAGCGTCCCGCGTCGCGCCGCGCGCATCGCCGGGGCGAACGCGGCGAGCGTCGCCGCAAGCCCGGCGACGTTGACATCGAGAACGCGCCGCAGCGTCGCCACGTCGGCGAGGTCCTCGCCGCGCGTGCCTACCGACACGCCGGCATTCGCGATCACCAGCTCGGGCGGGCCGAATCGCTCGATGAAGTCCCCGGCGGCTGCAGCGAGCGCCGGGACGTCGGTGACATCGAGCGAGTAGGCGCGGACCGTTCCGGGCAACCCTTCGCAACTCGCCGGGCGGCGCGAGATAAGTCCGAGAACCGTGTCCGCGGAAGCGTAATGCCGCGCCAGCGCTTCGCCGATTCCCGACGAAGCACCGGTGATGAAGACCCTTATTTGCTTTTCCTGGCCAGGTCGACGAGGTACGACACGGTCTCCAGCATGCCGTCGCGCGAGCGTGCCTGCTCGGCGCTGACGGTGTAGCGGCCTTCCACCGCCATCGCGGGAGTGCCGTCGATCCGGTAGGCGGCGGTGAGCTGCGTGGCGCGGCGCGTCTTGCTCTGCACGCCGAAGGACTTGAGCGTCTCGTCGAACTTCTGCGGGTCGAGGCCCTGGCGCTCGACCCACTGCGCCAGCGCCTTCGGGTTGTCGCTGCGCAGCCGGTCGCGGTGGATCGCGTCGAAGAAGGGCCGGTGCAGCTTCTCCAGCACGCCGAGCGCCTCGAAAGTGTAGAAGATGGCGGCATCGTGCGCCCAGCGCTGGTTGAACACCGCCGGCACGCGCCGGAACTGCGCATCCGGCGGCAGCTTCGGGATCCAGCGCTCCAGCGCCGGCTCCAGGTTGTAGCAGTGGATGCAGCCGTACCAGAAGAACTCGATCACCTCGATCTTGCCGGGCGCGGTTTCGACCGGCAGCGCGGGCTTGACTTCGGTGTAGGCGTAGGGCGCCTGCGCCGGGGCGGCGAGCGGCGCCGCGATGAGTGCTGCGACGAGAACGGAAAAGATTGTCTTCATGTCGATCCCTACGGCTTGGGCTCCTTGATCTTGACCAGGCTGGCGTCGATCCCGTTCTGCGCCAGGGCCTGGCGCACCCGGTTGATCTCGTCGACCTTGGTGTACGGCCCCAGCCGCACCCGGTACCACGTGCCCTTGTCGGGGAGGTTCGCCGGCTCCACGCTCGACTCGAACCCGAGGATCGCGAGCCGCGCCTTCTGGTTGTCGGCGTCGGCCGGGTTCTGGAACGAGCCCGCCTGGATGAAATAAACGTCCTTCCCCGGATCCTGTTGACTGCGCGCGGCGCGCAAACGTTCCCGCAACTCGCGCTCGCTCACCGTCTCCTCGGTGCCCGGAAGGATCTTGTAGAAGTCGAACTTCGGCTTTTCGGCGGTGGCGGGGGGCGCGGCGCTCGAGCCCTGCGGCAGCCCGGCGATCGCCGGGGGCTTCGCCTGCGTGGTGTCCTTCTCGGCCTGCTTGGGCTTGGCGGTGATGAACGGTATCGGCGTGCGGTTGAGGTAGAAGGCGATGCCGAGCGAGACCGCCAGGCCGAGCAGCACGCCCACGAACATCCCGAGCAGGAAGCCGCCTGCCGAGCGCCTGCGCGTCGCGGGTACGGGTCTTGGTCTCGGCATCACATCTTCTCCGGGGCGCTGACGCCCAGCAGCGACAGCCCGTTGGCCAGCGTTTGGCGCACCGCCGCGCACAGCGCAAGGCGCGCTGCCCGCAGCGCCTCGTCCTCGACGAGGATGCGCTCGGCATTATAGTAGCTGTGAAACTCGGCCGCGAGTTCGCGCAGGTAGAAGGCGAGCG
>DATKAX010000135.1:0-22800 GCA_035514595.1 Burkholderiales bacterium | reverse complement strand
GCGCCCATGTCGCCGGTGCATAGCGTCACCACGCGGTAGGGCAGCTCGAGCTTCTTCAGGATCGCCTCGGCGTGGCTGGTGAGCTCCTCCAGGTGCTGGTAGGACTTGGCGGGGTGCGCGATCTGCACCAGCTCGACCTTGTCGAACTGGTGCTGGCGGATCATGCCGCGCGTGTCCTTGCCGTAGGAGCCGGCTTCCGAGCGGAAGCACGGCGTGTGGCAGACGAACTTGAGCGGCAGCGGCGCTTCGACGATCGCGTCGCGCACCAGGTTGGTCACCGGCACCTCGGCGGTCGGGATGAGGTACCACTTCTCCTCGCCGCGCGGCACGATGAAGAGATCCTGCTCGAACTTGGGAAGCTGGCCGGTGCCGTACATCGACTGCGCGTTCACCAGGTACGGGACGTAGACCTCGGTGTAGCCGTGCTCGCGCGCATGCACGTCGAGCATGAACTGGGCGATGGCGCGGTGCAGGCGCGCGAGCTCGCCCTTCATCACCGCGAAGCGCGCGCCGGCGATCTTGGTGGCCGCGGCGAAGTCCAGGCCGCCGAGCCGCTCGCCGACGTCGACATGGTCCTTGACCGGGAAGTCGAAGCGCCGCGGCTCGCCCCAGCGCCGCTCTTCGCGGTTGTCGTCGGCGCAAGCGCCGGCGGGCACCGATTCGTGCGGCGGGTTCGGCACCACCGCGAGGAACGCATGCAGGCGCTGCTGCACGTCCTCGAGGCTTTTCTCGAGCGCCGCGAGCTGCTCGTTGATCCGGCTCGCTTCCGCCATCAGCGGCGCGGGGTCCTCGCCGCGCGCTTTCGCCTGGCCGACCTGCTTCGACGTCGCGTTGCGCGCCGCCTGCAGCTCCTGGGTGCGCGTCTGGATCTGCTTGCGCTCGGCCTCCAGGGCGAGGAACTCGTCGCGCCCGAAGGCGTAGCCGCGCGTCGCCAGGCGCGCGACGACGGCGTCGAGCTGGGTGCGCAAAAGCTGGATGTCGATCATTTCCGGCTTCTCAACTGGTCGAGCTTCTCGCGGATCTTCGCTTCCAGGCCGCGCTCGGTCGGGCGATACCACCGCACGTCCGGCATACCCTCGGGAAGGTAGCGCTCGCCCGCCGCGTACGCCTGCGGCTCGTCGTGGGCGTAGCGGTAGCCCTTGCCGTAGCCCAGGTCCTTCATCAGCCTGGTGGGCGCGTTGCGCAGGTGCATCGGCACCGGGCGCGTCTGGTCCCCGGAGACGTGCGCGCGCGCGGCGTTATAGGCTTCGTAGACCGCGTTCGACTTCGGCGCCACCGCGAGGAACAGCACCGCCTCGGCGAGCGCCAGCTCGCCTTCGGGAGAGCCGAGCCGCTCGTAGGTCTCGCAAGCATCCAGCGCGACGCGCAGCGCGCGCGGGTCGGCGAGCCCGATGTCCTCGAGCGCCATGCGCACCATGCGCCGGCCGGCGTAGAGCGGGTCCGCGCCGCCGTCGAGCATGCGCACCAGCCAGTAGAGCGCCGCGTCGGGATCCGAGCCGCGCACCGACTTGTGCAACGCCGAAATCTGGTCGTAGAACTGCTCGCCGCCCTTGTCGAAGCGCCGCAGGTTCTTCGCCAGCGTTTCCTCGACGAAGGCACCGTCGATCTTCGCGGCGCCGGTGTTCTGCAGGATCTCCACCGCGTTGAGCAGCCGGCGCGCGTCGCCGTCGGCGAAGCCGATCAGCCGCGCACGAGCGTCCTCGTCGATCTGCAGCTCCACCCGGGAAAGAATTTCGGTCAAGTCCTGTTCATTCAGCGGCTCGAGAACGTATACGGCGGCGCGCGAAAGGAGCGCGCTGTTGACCTCGAACGAGGGGTTCTCGGTGGTGGCGCCGACGAAGGTGACCAGGCCGCGCTCGACGTAGGGCAGGAAGGCGTCCTGCTGCGCCTTGTTGAAGCGGTGCACCTCGTCGACGAACAGGATGGTATGGCGGCCGCTGCGCTCGAGATCGGCTTCGGCCCGCTGCAGCGCTTCGCGGATGTCCTTGACGCCCGAGAACACCGCGGAGAGCGCGATGAACTCGGCGTCGAAGGCCTTGGCCATCAAACGCGCGAGCGTGGTCTTGCCCGAGCCGGGCGGGCCCCACAGGATCATCGAGTGCGGCTTGCCCGACTCGAACGCAAGCCGCAGCGGCTTGCCGGGTCCGAGCAGGTGGCCCTGGCCGGCCACCTCGTCGATCGAGCGCGGCCGAAGCCGCTCGGCGAGCGGCGCGCGCGGCTCCTTCTTCCCGAAAAGATCGCTCACCGCTCGCCCAGGACGTCGGTGCCCGGCGGCGGCTCGAAGCGGAACTCGCCGGGATCGACCCTCGGGTTGCGCGCGAGGTTCGAGAAGCGCAGCTGCGTCGTCTGCCCGAAATGGTCGAGGAGCTCCATGGCGCGCAGGCCGTCGGGCCCGAAGCCGATGCGAATGCGCTCGAATCCCGCTTCAGGCTCGCGCGGCCGGGCTTCCAGCCACTCCAGGCCGCCGCGGCTGCCCGCGTCCGAGAGCTCGAAAGCGCGCTCGATGTCGCTCGATCCCGCGAGCAGCGCCGCCGGGGTCGAGCCGAGCGCCCCGGCGAGCTTGCGCACCGTCACCTGCTCGAGGCCGCGGTCGTAGATCCAGACCCGCTCGCCGTCGCCGACGATGAGCTGGTCGACCGGCGGCTCGTAGACCCAGCGGAACCGGCCCGGGCGCTGAAACACGAAGCTGCCGCGCGTCTCCTGGATGCGCCTTCCGCTCTTGTCGTGGACCACCTGCTCGAAGTCGGCGCGCGCCGACTGCGTGTCGCGCACGAAGTCCTTGAAGCGATCGACGGCGGAAGCGTGGGCAAGTCCGGCGGCGAGCGCCGCCAGCAGAAACAGGAACCGCATCGCGGGCAGGTTACTCCGCCTTGGCGGGAACCAGCACCTCCCGGTTGCCGTTCGACTGCATGGGCGAGACCATGCCGGCGCGCTCCATGTCCTCGATCAGGCGCGCGGCGCGGTTGTAGCCGATGCGCAGGTGCCGCTGCACGAGCGAGATCGACGGCCGGCGCGTGCGCAAGACAATGTCCACCGCCTGGTCGTAGAGCGGGTCCTTCTCGCCGCTGGGCTCGCCCTCGGCGCCGGCGCCCTCCTCCGCCTGCGCCGGCTCGAGCACTTCGCCCAGGTACTCGGGCTGCGCCAGCGATTTCAGGTGCTCGACCACCCTGTGCACTTCGTGGTCGGCGACGAACGCGCCGTGCACGCGCTGCGGCAGCCCGGCGCCCGGCGGCAGGTACAGCATGTCGCCGGCGCCGAGCAGGGCCTCGGCGCCCGACTGGTCGAGGATGGTGCGCGAGTCGACCTTCGAGGAGACCTGGAACGCGATGCGCGTCGGGATGTTGGCCTTGATGAGACCGGTGATCACGTCCACCGAGGGGCGCTGCGTGGCGAGGATCAGGTGGATTCCGGCGGCGCGCGCCTTCTGCGCGAGCCGCGCGATCAGCTCCTCGACCTTCTTGCCGACCACCATCATCAGGTCGGCGAGCTCGTCGATCACCACCACGATGTGCGGCAGCGCCTTGATCGGCTGCGGCTCGCCGGGGCCGCTCGCGAACGGATCCTCGAGCTTGCGCTCGTGCTTCTCGGCTTCCGCGACCTTGTGATTGAAGCCCGAGAGGTTGCGCACGCCGAGCCAGTTCATCAGCCGGTAGCGCCGGTCCATCTCGGCGACGCACCAGCCGAGGGCGTTCACCGCCTGCTTCATGTCGGTGACCACCGGCGCGAGCAGGTGCGGGATGTCCTGGTACACGGACAGCTCCAGCATCTTCGGATCGATCAGGATCAGCCGCACCTGGCGCAGCTCCGACTTGTAGAGCAGCGACAGAATCATGGCGTTCAGCGCCACCGACTTGCCCGAGCCGGTGGTGCCCGCGACCAGCAGGTGCGGCATGCGCGCGAGATCGGCGACCACCGGGTTGCCGGCGATGTCCTTGCCCAGCGCGATCGCGAGCGGCGAATGCACCGCGTGGTAGGCCTGCGAGCCCAGGATCTCGGAAAGGCGCACGATCTGGCGGTGCGGATTGGGAATCTCGAGCCCCATGCACGATTTGCCGGGGATGGTCTCGACCACCCGGATCGAGACCACCGACAGGGCGCGCGCCAGGTCCTTCACCAGGCTGACGATCTGGCTGCCCTTGACGCCGACCGCGGGCTCGATCTCGTAGCGGGTGATCACCGGGCCGGGATAGGCGGCGAGCACTTTCACCGCCACGCCGAAATCGGAAAGCTTCTTTTCGATCAGTCGCGAGGTGAATTCAAGCGTGTCGGCGGTCACCTGCTCGCCGTCGGGCCGCGCCTCGTCGAGGAGCTTCAAGGGCGGCAGCGGCGTGTCCGGCAGGTCGTCGAACAGCGGCGCCTGCCTCTCCTTCTGCACCCGCTCCGACTTGCGGATCTCCAGCACCGGGGGCTCGATGCGCAAGGGCGGGTGGTCTTCCTCGCGCCGCTTCTCGGTTTGCACCACGAAGTCGCGCTCCTCGCGCGCCCGCTCGCCGAGCCTGCGGTCCCGGCGGCGCTCCCAGGTGCGCCGCGCGAGGCCGTAGCTGCCTTCCAGCAGCGAGCCGATGCGCTCGGAGATGGCGAGCCACGAGATGCCGCTGAACAGGCTCCAGCCGACCGCGGCGGCGGTGAGCAGGGCGAGCGTGGCGCCGGTGAAGCCGAGCACGGCGGCAAGGGCGCCGCTTACCGCTTCGCCCACCAGGCCGCCCGGCGCGAGCGGCAGCGCCACCGCGAGGCTGTGCAGCCGGAGCCGTTCGAGCCCTGCGCTCGCGAGCAGCAGCACGGCAAAGCCGGCGAGCGCGAGAGCGAGGGGCCGGCGGTCGATGAGGCCGCTGCCGCCGATCCGCCGGTATCCCCAGACCACGAGGTACAGGCAGAGCGCCGCCCACCAGTAGGCGGAAACGCCGAAAAGGTACAGCAGCAGGCTGGAGAGCCAGGCGCCGACGACCCCGCCGGCGTTGCGCGCGACGGCATCGGTCGCAGAGTAGGACCAGCTCGGATCGTCGCCGTGGAAGGTGGCGAAGATCAGCAGCAGGTACACCGCCAGCGCCACCAGGGCCAGCCACTTGGCCTCGCGCAGCAGGCTTGCCAGCTTGGCGGGGAGGGGAGCCGCGGTCTTTTGCGCTACGCCCATCTCACCGGATCACTCCGGTAGCGTGATGGTGTCGCGCAGCACGATGTTGGAGCCGCGCATCTCGATATAGCCGCCCACCTGGAGGTCCTTCATGACGCGGCTGACCATCTCGCGCGAGGCGCCGATCATCTTGGCGATGTCCTGCTTCGGCAGGCGCTTGGTGACGATTTTCTCGCCGTTGACGTCCTCGGCCATGTCGAGCAGCAGGCGCGCCACGCGCCCGTAGACATCGAGCAGGGCGAGGCTGCCGATCTTGCGGTCGGCCTCCCGCAGCCTGCGCACCAGGCCGCGCATGACCGCCATCGCCATCTCGAAGTTCTCGGCGAGGCACTTCTTGAAGTCGCGCTTGCTGAGGTAGAGCAGCTCGCAGGGCTCGAGGGTCACCACGCTGGCCGAGCGCGGGGCGTCGTCGATCAGGCCCATCTCGCCGAAGAACTCCCCGGGGCCGAGGATGCTGAGGATCACTTCCTTGCCCTCGGCGTCGCTCATCATGACCTTGAGCCGGCCCGAGAGCACGATATAGAGCGAGTCCGTGGCGTCGCCGCCCGCCATGATGGTGGTCGCGCGCGTGGCGCTTTTTCGCGAAACGACGGTCACGAGCATGCGCAGCTGTTCGTCCGGGAAGCTCGTGAACAGCGGCACCGCCTTGAGGACCGCCGTGGAGACTGGCGCAGCCATGGCGCGGTATGGTAGCAGAACTGCAGGTTTTATAATTTCGGGCTCATGCCGACGCGTCACGCCCGCCTGCTGATCCTCGGTTCCGGACCCGCGGGGTACACGGCGGCGGTCTACGCGGCCCGCGCCAACCTGCGCCCGGTCCTGCTCACCGGGATCGCCTCGGGGGGGCAGCTCATGACCACCACGGACGTGGACAACTGGCCCGCCGACGCCGACGGGGTGCAGGGCCCGGACCTGATGGCGCGCTTCCAGAAGCACGCCGAGCGCTTCGAGACCGAGGTCGTCACCGACCACGTCCACACGGTGCGCCTCGGCGAGCGCCCCCTTGCCCTCGAAGGCGACGCGGCGACCTATACCTGCGACGCCCTGGTGATCGCGACCGGGGCGTCGGCGAAGTACCTGGGCCTTCCTTCGGAGGAGAAGTTCATGGGGCGGGGGGTATCGGCGTGCGCCACCTGCGACGGCTTTTTCTACCGGAACCAGGACGTGGTCGTGGTCGGCGGCGGCAATACCGCGGTCGAAGAAGCGCTGTATCTCGCGAACCTGTGCCGCAGCGTAGTGCTGGTGCATCGCCGCGACCGGTTCCGCGCCGAGAAGATCATGATCGACAAGCTGATGAAGCGCGTGGGGGACGGAAAGATCTCGCTCGAGCTCGACGCGGTGGTGGAGGAAGTGCTGGGCGACGCAAGCGGCGTCACCGGCGTGCGAGTGAAGCACCTCAAGAGCGGCGCGCAGCGCAGCCTCTCCGCCAAAGGCTTCTTCGTCGCCATCGGGCATACCCCCAACACCGGCATCTTCGCCGGGCAGCTCGAGATGCAGAACGGCTACATCATCACCCGGGGCGGGAGCGAAGGCTTCGCCACCGCGACCAGCGTCCAGGGCGTATTCGCCGCCGGGGACGTTCAGGACCATGTCTACCGGCAGGCGGTCACCAGCGCCGCCACCGGCTGCATGGCGGCGCTCGACGCCGAGAAGTACCTCGATGGACTCGCCCCCTGAAGACGAGGGGCTGGGCGATGGGGCGGCCTACCTGCGCCCCGGGCTGCAGCGCCAGGTGCTGCGCAGGCTGCGGCGCGGCCACTGGGCGGTTGAGGAGACCCTGGACCTGCACGGCATGAATCGCGTCGAGGCGGCCTCGAGCGTCGCCGAGTTCCTGCGCGAGTGCCTGTCGCGTGGCCGGCGCTGCGTGTGCATCGTCCATGGCAAGGGACTGGGCTCGCCTAACCGCGAGCCGGTGCTCAAGGGGATGCTGCGGCGCTGGCTCGTGTGCGATGAGGTGCTGGCGTTCACCCAGGCGCCCCCCACGCAAGGCGGCGGCGGAGCGCTGCTGGTGCTTCTGAGAGACGTTCGCTAGACCTAGACCGCCGCCTCGTTTGTCTCGCCGGTACGGATGCGCACCACGTGCTCGACCGCCGTGACGAAGATCTTGCCGTCCCCGATCTTTCCGGTGCGCGCCGACTTGACGATGGCGTCGATCGCGCCCTCGACCTGGGCATTGGGCACGACGACCTCGATCTTGACCTTGGGCAGGAAATCGACCACGTACTCGGCGCCGCGATAGAGCTCGGTATGCCCTTTTTGGCGGCCGAAGCCCTTGACTTCGGTGACGGTGAGTCCCGTAACGCCGACTTCCGAGAGCGCCTCGCGCACCTCGTCGAGCTTGAACGGCTTCACGATGGCTTCGATCTTCTTCATGCCTGTCACCTCCGGGGCAAGCGCGCATTGTATCGCGGCTGCGGCTAGAATCGGCGGCTTGGAAAGCCTGGCGGTTGTCGAGTCGCTCGCCGAGGTCGATCGCGACGAATGGAACGCACTCGCGGGCGAGCAGCCCTTCGTCCGCCACGAATTCCTGTGCGCCCTCGTCGATACCGGCTGCGCGGTTGGCCGCAGCGGCTGGCTGCCGCGGTTCCTGTGCCTGCGCCGCGCCGGCGCGCTGGTGGGCGCGATGCCGCTGTTCGGCAAGATGCACTCCTACGGCGAGTATGTGTTCGACTGGGCGTGGGCGGACGCGCACGAGCGCAACGGCGTGCAGTACTACCCGAAGCTGCTGTGCGCGGTGCCGTTCACCCCGGTGCAGGGCCGGCGCCTGCTCGCGGCCGGCGAGGCCGAGCGCCTGACGCTGCTGCGGGGCGCGCTCGAGCTCGCGCGGGGCACCTCCTCGCTGCACGTGCTGTTCCCGAACGAGGATGAGGCCCGGCTGATGGAAAGCGAGGGCCTGCTGCTGCGGCGCACCGTCCAGTTCCACTGGCGCAACGACGGCTACGCCGACTTCGACGCCTTTCTCGGCAGGCTTTCCCACGCGCGGCGCAAGAACATCCGCCAGGAGCGCCGCCGGGTGCGCGAGGCGGGCGTGAGCGTGCGCTGGCTGGAGGGCGCGGCCATCGAACGCAGGCACTGGGAGTTCTTCCACCGCTGCTACCGCGCCACCTACGCCGCGCACGGCTCGACTCCCTACTTGAACCTGCAGTTCTTCCTGCGCCTGGGCGCAGCGCTGCCGCAGCACACGGCGCTCGCGATCGCCGAGCGCGAGGGCCGCGCGATCGCCTCGTCGCTGTTCCTGCTCGACCAGGGCCGCCTCTACGGGCGCCACTGGGGCGCGCTCGAGTACGTGCCGCTCTTGCACTTCGAGTGCTGCTATTACCAGGCGATCGAATTCGCCATCGCGCGGCGGTTGCAGGCGTTCGAAGGCGGCGCGCAGGGCGAACACAAGCTGTTCCGCGGCCTGCTTCCGGTCGAGGCGCTCTCGGCGCACTGGCTCGCGCACCCGAGGTTCGCGCGTGCGGTGGAAAACTTCCTGGAGCGCGAGGGCGCCGGGATCGCGCGCTACGTGGACGAGCTGTGCGACCATAGCCCTTTCAAGGGGTAGGAGAACGGGATGCGGCTCACCAACAAGCTGGCCATCGTCACCGGCGCAGGCTCCGGCTTCGGCGCGGGCATCGCCCGGCGCTTCGCGGAGGAAGGCGCCCGCGTGGTCGTCAACGACATCGACGCGAAGAGCGGGGAGCGGGTGGCGAAGGAGATCGGCGGGAGCTTCGTGGAGGCGGACGTCACCAAGGGGGAGGACTGGGCGCGGCTGGTGCGCGCGGCCGGGCCGGCGCTCGACATCGTGGTGAACAACGCCGGCTGGACCCATCGCAACAAGCCCTACCTGGAGGTCTCCGAGGCTGAGTTCGACAAGGTCTACGCGGTGAACGTGAAAAGCGTCTACCTTTCGGCGCTGCACGCCGTGCCGGTGCTCCGCAAGCGCGGCGGCGGCTGCTTCGTGAACATCGCCTCGACCGCCGGCATCCGGCCGCGGCCGGGCCTGACCGTGTACAACAGCTCCAAGGGCGCGGTGATCCTGATGTCCAAGTCGATGGCCACCGAATTCGGCCCGGACCGCATCCGCGTGAACTGCGTGAACCCGGTGTTCAGCCCGGACACGGCGCTGTCGGCCGAATTCGCGGGCGGCGCGGTGACCGAGGAAGCCAAGAAGCGCTTCCTCGCCACCATCCCGCTAGGCCGCTTCTCGACGCCGCTCGACGTCGCGAACGCCTGCCTCTACCTCGCCTCGGACGAAGCCTCGCTGATCAGCGGCGTCTGCATCGAGGTCGACGGCGCGCGCTGCGTCTAATAAATGGGGATAAATGGGGTCAGAGCAAGATTACTGCTGAGCGAGAGCTACTTCGCTTTGAGACCTTCCGCTGCCACTCGATCACCTCAACCACTGACTCGAGCCGAAAATAATCTTGATCTGACCCCAATTTTCTTCTAAGCGCGCTTCAACCCGCCAAGGAGCGCCGCGACCTGCGGTCGCTTGCGCTTGCCTTGCTGAGGCTCCTCCGCTTTCGGCGCCGAGGCGGCCGGCGTTGCGGCGTCGGGCTCGTACGGCTTGGAGAAGATGGGGTCGGCAGGGGGGCGCCTCGCCGGCTCGTTCGCCGCCGGGCGGCGCGCGCGCCGCGTGGGCTGGTCGCCCATCAGCGCCGCCACCGTGGCGCCGCTCGGCTGGAACCCGGGCACCAGCACGCGCTCGATGCGCTTCTTGATCAGCCGCTCGATCGCCGCGATCGCCTCCATGTCCTCGGGCGCCACCAGCGAAATGGCTTCGCCGGTGAGGCCGGCGCGGCCGGTGCGGCCGATGCGGTGCACGTAGTCCTCCGACGAATGCGGCACGTCGAAATTGATCACCTGCGGCAGGCCTTCGATGTCCAGTCCGCGCGAGGCGACGTCGGTCGCGACCAGCACGCTGGTCTTGCCGGATTTGAAGCCCTCCAGCGCGACCAGGCGCTCGGCCTGCGACTTGTCGCCGTGGATCGCGTCGGCCTGGATGTGATCGCGGCGCAGCTGGTGCGCGAGGCGGTTGGCGCCGATGCGCGTGCCGGTGAAGACCAGCACCTGGCGCAGCTCGCGGGTCTGGATCAGGTAGGCGAGCAGCTCGCGCTTTTTTTCGCGGGCGACCGGGTGCAGGACATGGGTCACCAGCTCGGCCGCCGCGTTGCGCGCGGCCACCTGCACTTCCGCCGGGTCCCGCAGCAGCGAGCGCGCGAGGGTGCGGATCTCCTCCGGAAAGGTGGCCGAGAACAGCAGGTTCTGGCGCCGTCCGGGAAGCAGCGCGATGATGCGCCTGATGTCCGGCAGGAACCCCATGTCGAGCATGCGGTCGGCCTCGTCTAGCACCAGCACCGATGCCTGGTTGAACATCACCGTCTTGTTCTGCACGTGGTCGAGCAAGCGCCCGGGCGTCGCGACCAGGATTTCCACGCCCCTGCGCAGCTGCTCGATCTGCGCGTTCATGTCGACGCCGCCGTAGACCACGGTGCTGCGCAAAGGAAGGTGCCTGCCGTAGTCGCGGAAGCTCTCGGCGACCTGGATCGCGAGCTCGCGCGTGGGCGTGAGGACCAGCGCACGCACCGGGTGGCGCGCCGGCGAGGCGGAAGCGCTGGCAAGCGGGGCAAGGCGCTGCAGGATCGGCAGCGCGAAGGCGGCGGTCTTCCCGGTGCCGGTCTGAGCGCCGGCCATCAGGTCGCGGCCGGCGAGCACCAGCGGAATTGCCTGCTCCTGGATCGGCGTGGGCTTTTCGTAGCCGAGATCGCCGACCGCCGCGACGAGCGGCGGGATTAGGCCGAGTTGTTCAAAGGCTGACGCGATGACGGGAGATCCTGCGGCTGTCCTGGTGCGAAATCGTTGAATTATAAATCAATTGAGGGTGCGCGCGGCGCGCTCGGTACCCTCCTGCGCCTCGGTGCCGGGAAGCTTGAGCTCCATGTCCCAATCGCTTTTCCTGACCGCTGCCTGCAGCAGGCGGCAGACGGAATGCAGCAGCACCGAGTCGAAGGACAGCGTCACGCCCTGTCCCTGGGCGGGGTGCAGAGCGACCACCGGCTGGCCGTTGCGGTCGTGGCCGGTCTGGATGCGCGCGAGCAGCAGCGGCGCCTCCCCGAGCGGCCTTGCGGCGCCTATGGCCTCATAGGGCTTCGAGAAGTCGGCCTTGGAGACCGCATGCTCGTGCTCGAGCCCGAGCAACGCCTTGCGCGCTTCGGGGCTCGCCTGGGTGCGGATGCGCGGACTCGCTTCCTCGGCCAGCTTCACGAGCAGCGGCCACAGCAGCTTCACGAAGCGCCGCGTGAGTGCAAGGCGCAGCTCGACGCCTTCGTTCGCCGCGACCAGCATCAGCAGGCGGTCCTGCTCCGCGTCGTACTCGACTTTGAGCTGGTGCAGCCGCATGGAACAATCATTATATGGGGAACCTGGTGCAGGCTACCGGGCCGCAGCACATCGCTGCGGTGCGCGAGCTGTTCCTGGAGTACGCGCGCGCCGTCGACGAGCCGTGCTGCTTCGCGGGCTTCGAGCGCGAGCTGGGCGCGCTGCCCGGGGAATACGGGCCGCCCGGCGGGCGGCTGCTGCTCGCGCGCGCGGGCGACGCGGCGGCAGGCTGCGTGGGGGTGCGCCGGCTGCACGCCGAGCGCGCGGAGATGAAGCGCCTGTATGTCCGGCCGGCTTGGCGCGGCCGCGGGCTCGGCCGCGAGCTTGCCGAGGCTGCGATCGGCGCCGCCCGCGAGCTCGGCTGCTCGCGCCTGCTGCTCGATTCGCTGCCCGCCATGGGCGCCGCGATCGCGCTGTACCGCACGCTAGGCTTCCGGGAGACCGCGTCCTACCTCGCCCAGCCGACCCCCGGCGCCCTGTGCTTCGAGCTCAGGCTCTAGCGCCGCGAATCTTCTGCAGCAGCGCGGTGGTCGAGCGCTCGTGCTCGAAGGGGATCGACACCACGCGTCCGCCGCGCGCGAGCACTCCGGACGCCCCGACGATGCGCTCTACCGGCCAGTCGCCTCCCTTGACGAGCACCTCGGGACGGCACGCCGCGATCAGCGCCTCGGGGGTATCCTGGTCGAACCAGGTGACCGCGTCGACCGCCTGCAGCGCCGCGACCACCGCCAGCCGGTCCTCGAGCGGGGTGACCGGGCGCTCGCCCTGCTTGCCGAGGCGCCGCGCAGAGGCGTCGCTGTTCAGGGCGACGAGCAGCGCGGCGCCGAGCGCGCGGGCGCGCGCGAGATAAGTGACGTGGCCCCGGTGCAGGAGGTCGAACACGCCGTTGGTGAACACCAGCGGCCGCTCGAGCCGGGCGAGCGAGCGGTCGAGCTCGCCCGGAACGCGGATCTTGGACTCGAAGGCCGGCGGCGCCGGGCTCACGCGCCCCGGCAGACTTCGTCGCCTGCCTTGCAGTACTCGAAGATCTTCACCACCTTGCGCACTCCACCGGTGGTACGCGCGATGTCGACCGCGGCCTCGGCCTCGCGCTCGGTGAGCATCCCCATCAGGTAGACCACGCCCGCCTCGGTAACCACCTTGACGTGCAGCGCGCTGAAGCGCTTGGCGTTGAGAAAGCGCGCCCTGATCTTCGAGGTCAGGAGCGAGTCGTTGGCGCGCGAGGTGAACGAGGCCACGCCGGCGAGCTCGAGCTCGTTCGCCGCGCCGCGCACATTGGGCAGCGCGAGCACCAGCTTCTCGATATCGGCGCGCAGCTTCGCGTCCGCC
This sequence comes from Burkholderiales bacterium, assembly GCA_035514595.1. GTDB lineage: Bacteria > Pseudomonadota > Gammaproteobacteria > Burkholderiales > SG8-39 > SCGC-AG-212-J23. The sequence continues at coordinate 9,980 of DATKAX010000135.1, read as the reverse complement.
ACCTCTCCGGTGATCAGCACCGCGCGGTTGTAGGAGACGACGTTGACGTGAACGCTTCCGCCGTAGCGCTCGCGGATGCGGTGCGCGGCGCGCAGCTCGATCGTCTCGTCCTCGAGCTGCGCACCGGCGGTGCGGCGATCCCCGAGCGCGGTAAACGCAGCCGCGCCGGCGCCGATCAAGGCGAGCTCGCAGCCCTGAGCGAGCGCCGCGGCGAGCACCAGCGCCGCAGCCGCGAGCCCCCGGCTCACGCCTTCGCCCCGAAGAGCTGGAAATCGATGCCGTCGCACAGGCAGTGCAGCATCAGGAGGTGGACTTCCTGGATGCGCGCCGTGTTTGCATGCGGCACGCACAGGTGCACGTCGTCCTCGCGCAGCAGCGCGGCCATTTTGCCGCCGCCGTTCCCGGTGAAGGCGACGATCCGCAAGCCGATCTGGTGCGCGACCTGCACCGCCTCGATCACGTTGGCCGAGTTGCCGCTGGTCGAGATGGCGAGCAGCACGTCGCCGCGCCTGCCGATCGCACGCACCTGCTTGGCGAAGACCTGCTGGTAGGCGTAGTCGTTCGCGATCGAGGTGAGCGTCGAGCTGTCGGTGGTGAGAGCGACCGCGGCGAGCGGCGGGCGCTCGGTCTCGAAGCGGTTGACGAGCTCGGCGGCGAAGTGCTGCGCGTCCGCGGCCGAGCCGCCGTTGCCGCAGGCGAGCACCTTGCCGCCGGCGCGCAGGGCCTGGGCGAGCAGCGTGCCGGCGCGCGCCACCGGCTCGGCAAGTGCCTGTGAAGCGGCGAGCTTGAGCCTGGCGCTCTCGGCGAAATGCGCTGCCACCCGGCTCGACAGCACTGCATCCGCCTGTTTCATGGCGGCGATTCTACACTGTCACTCGAAGCGGACCCCGATGCCTGCGGCGCTACTCGCCGAACGCGTCGCGTATCCATTGCACGCGGCCCGGATCGCCCTCGACCAGGAAGACGTCGAACCGGCACGACGCACCCGGCCGGCGCGCAAGGTAAAGGCGCGCCGCCGCGACGAGCCGCGAACGCTTCGCCGCAGTCACGCTTTCCGCGGCGCCGCCGAAAGCGGCTCCGCTTCGCATGCGCACCTCGGCGAACACCAGAGTGCCGCGCTCCTCGGCGATCAGGTCGATCTCGCCGAGCCGACAGCGCCAGTTGCGCTCGATCAGGCGCAGCCCGGCGGCCTTCAGCACGCCGGCGCACAGATCTTCGGCTCGCGCTCCCACGCGGTTCATGGCAGGCTTAACGGCCCAGCCCAGCCTCGGTTGACCGAATGCCCGCCGGCACGCTCTACATCGTGGCAACGCCGATCGGAAACCTCGCCGACGCCAGCCTGCGCTCGATCGAAACGCTGCGCGCCGCCGACATCGTCGCCTGCGAGGACACGCGCACCACGCGCACGCTCCTCGCCCGTCACGGCATCGGCGCGCGCACCGTCGCCCTGCACGCGCACAACGAGAAGGCGGCGAGCGCGAAGCTCCTCGAGGCGCTGCGCGCAGGGCGCACGGTCGCGCTGGTGAGCGACGCCGGCACGCCGGGGGTGGCCGACCCGGGCGCGGTCCTGGTGGGCGCCGCGCACCGCGCCGGAATCCGCGTCAGCCCGGTTCCGGGGCCGAGCGCCGCCGCCGCGGCGTTCTCGGCGTCCGGATTTCCCGCCGGACGCTTCCTGTTCGCGGGCTTTCTCCCGGCGGCGCGCGCCGCCCGGCGCAAGGCGCTCGAGGCGCTCGAGCTCTCCTGTCCGGTGGTGCTCTACGAGGCGCCGCACCGGATCCTCGAGACCGTGGAGGACCTGGCGGCGCGGTTCGGAGCCGACCGCGAGCTGGTCATCGCGCGCGAGCTCACCAAGAAGTTCGAGGAGGTGGTGCGCCTGCCGCTCGGCGGAGCGTGCGCCTGGCTGCAGGCCGGCGCGCACCGCCAGCAGGGCGAGTTCGTGCTGGTGCTCGCGCCGGCCGAGGCGCGGCCGGAAGCCCCGGCGGACGCCGAACGCGTGCTGCGCGTGCTGCTCGAGGCGCTCGCGCCGAGCGAGGCCGCCCGGCTCGCCGCGCGCATCACCGGCATGCCGAAGAGCCTGCTGTATCGCAAGGCGCTCGAGCGCTCCAAGTAGAATCGGGCCGATGGATCGCTTGACGCTGAGGCGCCCCGATGACTGGCATTTGCACCTGCGCGACGAGCGCGCCCTGGCGAGCGTGCTCCCCGATACGGCGCGGCGCTTTGCGCGCGCCATCGTGATGCCCAACCTCAAGCCCCCGGTGCGCACGACCGAGCAGGCGCTGGAGTACCGCGGCCGCATCCTGGCGGCGCTTCCCGCGGGGGCCGCGTTCGAGCCGCTGATGACGCTGTACCTGACCGACGACACGCCGCCGGAAGAGATCGCGCGCGCCAGGCTTTCGGGGCGCGTGTTCGGCGTCAAGCTCTACCCGGCCGGCGCGACCACGCATTCGGACGCCGGGGTGACGCGGATTTCGCGCTGCTTCCATGCCCTGGAAAAGATGGCGGAAGTCGGCATGCCGCTGCTGGTGCATGGCGAGTCGACCGACCCCGCGATCGACGTCTTCGACCGCGAGAAGGCGTTCATCGAGGAGGTGCTCGGCCCGACGGTGGACCGTTTCCCGGGGCTCAAGGTAGTGCTCGAGCACATCACGACCCGCGATGCGGTCCACTACGTGGAGCTCACCGGACCCAACGTCGCCGCTACGATCACGGCGCACCACCTGCTCATGAACCGTAACGCGCTGTTCATGGGAGGCGTCCGCCCGCACCACTACTGCCTGCCGGTGCTCAAGCGCGAGGAGCACCGCGAGGCGCTGGTGGAGGCCGCAGTGTCCGGCAACCCGAAGTTTTTCCTCGGCACCGACAGCGCCCCGCACGCGCGCCACACGAAGGAGGCGGCCTGCGGCTGCGCCGGCATCTACACCGCCCACGCGGCGCTCGAGCTCTACGCGATCGCCTTCGAGGAGGCGGGCGCGCTCGCGCGGCTCGAGGGTTTCGCCAGTGTGCACGGCGCGCAGTTCTACGGCCTGCCGCTGAACCGGGACAGCGTCACGCTGGTGCGCGAGGATTGGCGGGTTCCCGAGACCATCGCTTTCGGCGCCGAGGAGCTGGTGCCGCTGCGCGCCGGCGACACGATTCCCTGGAAGCTCGTCTAGCGCACCCGGTGTTCGATGCGGTACGCCCCTGGCTCGGGGGCGATCGATCGCTCGAGCGCCTGAACCGCCTCGCCGAGTCCGCCGGAATCGAGACCCTGAGCGGCCGGCCGGTGCGCTTCGTGCGACCGGGCGGCGCAGACGCTCGATACGAGCTGCGGGTGTTCGAGACCGGCTGCGTGCAGACGCGCGCCGAGAGCCTGCACGACTGGTTCAACGCGCTCGCCTGGCTCGCCTTCCCGCGCACCAAGGCGCGGATCAACGCCCTGCACGCAGCCCGGATCCCGCACGAGCACGGCCGTCGCGGCCGCCTGCGCGACCTGCTGACGCTGCTCGATGAAGGCGGGGCGATCGTGCAGTGCGACGATGCCGGCCTGATCACGCTGCTGCGCGGCTCCCGGTGGAAGGCGCTGTTCTGGGAGAACCGCACACGCGTGCTGCGATCGATGCGCATCGCGGTGATCGGACACGCGGTGCTGGAGAAGGCGCTCGATCCCTGGCCCGGGATTACCTGCAAGGCGATCTGCGTTGCGGCCGCCGGCGCGGCCGACGCCGAGGCGGCAGCCTGGCTCGACCGGCTTGCGCCGCAAGCGACGCCGCGCGCGCTGAGCCCGCTGCCGGTCTTCGGCTACCCCGGGTGGCTTGCGGGCAGCGAGCGCGCCGAGTTCTACGAGGACACGCGGTATTTCCGGCCTGCCAAAGAGTAGAATGAGCGTGGGAGTCGGCCAGGCAGCCGCTGTACCGCGTTTTTGGCGCGCAGAGGAAAGTCCGGGCTCCGCAGAGCGGGATGCAGGGTAACACCCTGGCACGGCGACGTGACGAACAGGGCCACAGAGACGAGTCCTCGGTCCCAAAACCGAGGGGTGAAACGCGGCAACCTCCATCCGGAGCAACACCAAATAGGCAAGCGACGTGCGCAAGCACGACAGGCCGGCTCGGCCGAGGCTTGCGGGTAGGTGGCTAGAGCCGCGGGGCGACCCGCGGCCCAGAGGAATGGCTGCCGGTCCCACCGGGTTTTCCCGGCCGGGGCCACAGAACCCGGCTTATCGGCCGGCTCCCGTTTCGAATTGCCTCGCGACGCACGGATTGAGCGAACTCCTTGATTCCCTCCTCCCCAAGCGGAATAATCGATTGCTTGGGGAGGAGGACTTGCAGGATCGCCTGAATCAGAACGACGTCACCAACCGCGTGAACGTCGAGGATCCGGAACGCGTGCGCGACGTCGTGCTGTCGTTGTTCGCCGCGCGCTATCCGGGGGCCGATCTTTCCCCTCTGGAGGTGGCCTTCGGCGATTTCCGCGCGCTGTTCGAGGGCGCCTATCCCGGCTACCTGGCATGCGACACGCTCTACCACGACGTGCGCCACACCCTCGACATGACCCTGGCGATGGCGCGGCTGGTCGACGGCCACGAGCGCGTGCGTGCCAAGCCCGACCGCCTGGGCCCGCGCCGCGCGATGCTCGGCGTGCTGGTAGCGCTGCTGCACGACTCCGGCTACCTGAAGCGCTCCTCCGAAGCCGAGGTCGAGAACGGCGCGGTCTTCACCAAGATCCATGTCAGCCGCAGCGCGGATTTCATCGCGAGCTACCTGCCGCGCATCGGCTTCGGGCAGGAAGCGCCGCTCGCCGCGCGCCTGGTCCATTTCACCGGCTACGAGATGGAGCTCGACGACATCCGGGTCGACGAGCCGAAGGACCGCATGGTGGGATGCATGGTCGGCACCGCCGACCTGATCGGCCAGATGTCGGACCGCATGTACCTGGAAAAGGTGCGCGAGTTCCTCTACGACGAGTTCGTCTGGGGGGCGGTCGCCCGCGAGCAGCTCGCCGACGGGCGCCAGGTGGTGCGCTATGCCTCGCCCGAGGACCTGATCATCAAGACCCCCGGCTTCTACGAGTACGTGGCCCGAGCCCGCATCGAGAGGAAGCTCGGCGCGGTGGATCGCTTCGCCGAGTCCCACTTCGACGGCGCCAACCCCTACCAGGCCGAGATCGAGCGCAATATGGACTTCCTGCGCCGCACGATCGAGACCACCGACCTCAACCGGCTGCGGCGCTACTGCTACTCGCTTTCCGCCCGAGCCCGCCGCGCCGCCTGAGCAAGGCCGCCGACGCGTCGACCTGAGCCGCGCGAGCTCAGTCGTCGCGCTCGCGCAGCGTTTCCCAGAGGTCGTAGGCCATCATTGCCAGGCCGATGGCGATGACCACGCCAAGGGAGATTTCCCTGAGCTTGAAGAGCGGCGGCGAAAGGAAGGCGATCAGCAGGACCGCCGCCAAGGTCACCGAGAACACTTTGAACAGCATCAGCTTTCCCCTTCCTGCGAGGCGATCAGCGCCACGAGCCAGCGTGCGGTGCGCAGCAACCGCGCGTCGTCGCCGCGCCTGCCGACGAGCTGCACGCCGAGCGGCAAGCCGCCGGCTCCCTGCAGCAGAGGCACATTGAGCGCCGGCATGCCGCACAGCGTCCACAAGGTGCAGAACGACGGGTCCCCGGTCGACTCCAGACCCTCGGGGGCGGTTCCCGGCGCGGCGGGCGTGAGAATCGCATCGCAGCGCTCGAAAAGCTCTGCGAATCCCTGGTTCAACAGGGGTATGCGCGCGAGCGCTCTCTGATAGTCGAGGGCGCTCACTTCGCGCCCGCGGGCCAGTTGGCGACGCAGCGCCTCGGAAAGACGGTCCCGGCCCTTTTCCCATTCCAGGTCGAGGTTGGCCGCCATCTCGGCTTCCATGATCGTGCGGTGCCAGTCGAGCGCCTCGCCTGCCGACTGCGGAAGATCGATCTCGACGACCCGTTCACCGAGCGCCGCAACCAGCTCGGCGAATGCCTCTTTCGTGTCGGCCTCGGCGCGCTCCCATACCGGCGTCTTGACGAAGGCGATCAGCGGCGGCAGGGGCGGCTCCTGCGCCGCCGTCGCCACGAACGGGATGCGCGCCCGCGGCGCCGTGTCCGGATCGCGCTCGTCGTAGCCGGTGAGCTGCTCGGCGAGCAATGCGACGTCTTCCAACGTGCGCGCGAACACGCCGACGTGGTCGAGCGTGCGCGAGAGCCTGAGGATGCCGCCGCGCGGAATCAGCCCGTGCGTCGGCTTGAAGCCGTACACGCCGCAGAAAGCCGCCGGCCGGATCATCGAGCCGTTGGTCTGGCTGCCGAGCGCGAGCGGCACCATGCCGGCAGCGACCGCGGCCGCCGAGCCGCTCGAGGAGCCCCCTGGAGTGTGCGCAGCGTTGTGCGGATTGCGCGTCTTCCCGGGATGGAAATACGCGCATTCGGTGGTCACGGTCTTGCCCAGGATCACCGCGCCGGCCGCGCGCAGCATGGAAACGACCGTCGCATCGCGGTCCGGCGTGCGGCCCGCGTGCAGCACGGTGCCATCCTCGGTGGGCATGTCCCCGGTGTCGATGATGTCCTTGATGCCCACCGGCACGCCGTGCAGCGGCCCGATGGGTCGGCCTTCCTGGCGCTCGAGGTCGCGAGCCCGCGCCTGCGAAAGCGCGTGCTCTTCATCGAGGAACTGCCACGCCTGGACCTGCGGCTCGGCCTCGCGGATGCGTTCCAGGCATGCCTTGACGAGCTCCTCCGAGCTCGTCATGCCGTCGCGGATCGCCCGCGCCGCGTCGGTGCCGGAAAGCCAGCTTGGTCGCCTGAGGTCCATGCGGCGGCGGCCCCTAGCGCAGCCCGTAGATCAGCTCGGGAAGCCAGAACACGAGCTGCGGGAAGACGTACACCAGCACCATGCTCAGGATGACCATTCCCAGGAACGGCAGGCAACCGGCAAAGATGGACGTGAGCTGGACGTATGGGGGGGCGATTCCCTTCAGATAGTAGGCCGACATCGCCATCGGCGGCGTAAGGAACGAGGTCTGCAGGTTCAGCGCCACCAGGATGCCGAACAGGATCGGGTCGACGTCGAAGTGCGCGAGCAGCGGCAGGAAGATCGGCACGAAGATGATGATGATCTCGCTCCACTCGAGCGGCCAGCCGAGAAGGAAGATGATGAGCTGCGCCAGGATCAGGAAGGTGACCGTATTGAGGTCAAGGCCGAGCACGAACTCCTTGATCAGCGATTCGCCGCCGAGATACGAGAACACCGAGGCGAACTGCCACGCCCCGATGAACAGAAAGCACACCATGGCCGAGGTGCGCGAGGTGAGAAACACCGCCTCCTTCAGGCGGGTCCAGTTGAGCGCTCGATAGGCGGCGGCGAGGATCAGCGCGCCCAGTGCGCCGACCGCGGCCGCCTCGGTGGGGGTCGCCAGCCCGAACAGGATCGACCCGAGCACCGCCATGATGAGGAAGGCGAGCGGGAAGAACGCCTGCAGCATGAGGACCAGGACCCGCAGCCAAGGGACGTCGGTCTCCTCCTTCGGCAGCCTTGGCGCTAGGGCCGGGTTGACCACTACCCGGGTGATGACGTAGACCGTGTACAAGCCGGCGAGCAGGAACCCGGGCAGGATCGCCGCCGCGTAAAGCCTCACCACCGAGGTCGCCGAGGTCGCCGCGTAGACGATCAGCATGACGGAGGGCGGAATCAGGATGCCGAGCGTGCCGCCGGCACAGATCACGCCCGCGGCAAGCCTCTGGTCGTAGCGGGCCTTGAGCATGGCCGGAAAGGCGAGCAGGCCCATGAGCGTCACTACCGCGCCGACGATGCCGGTGGCGGTGGCGAACATCGCGCAGGTCACGAGCGCCGCCACCGCCATGGAGCCCGGGATATGGCGCAGCGCCACCTGCAGGCTGTAGAACAGGCGATCGAGGATGTTCGAGCGCTCGATGACGTAGCCCATGAACAAGAACAGCGGCACCGCGATCAGCACGTCGTTGTTCATCACGCTGAAGGTGTTCTGCGTCAGCAGGTAGAACACCCGGTTGTCGAAGAAGTCCTGCCCCGCCGTGTAATACGCGTAGTAGCCGAAGGCGACGCCCATCGCCATCAGCGTGAAGGCGATCGGAAACCCCAGCATGATGATGAAGATGAATATCCCCAGCATCACCAGGGCGATCACCGGGTCGCTCATCGCGCCTCCTGCCGCACCTGCTGCGCGCGCTCCCTGGCGAGCGTCTCCTCGAGCTCGTCGACATCATGCAGGCGCCCCGCCCAGGCGCCGGTGCGCAGGCACAGCACGCAGCGCAGCACCTCGGCGATCCCCTGCAGCGTAAGCAGCGCGCCGCCGAACGGAATCAGGAACTTGAGCTGCCAGACGGGCACGCCGGCCGGGCTGTTGACGCTCACCTCGCGGATCCTGAACGCTTCGTAGCCGTAGCTCCAGCCCGAGTACATCAGCGCCAGCACCCCGGGAAAGTAGAAGAAGAAGTACAGGGTCAGCTCCACCGTGGCCTGGGTGCGGGGCCGCCAGGTGCGGTAGAGGACGTCGCCGCGCACATGCCCGTTGCGCGACAGCGTGTAGGCGCCGGCCATCAGGAACATGCCGCCGTACAGGATGTAGCTCATGTCGAACGCCCAGCTCGTGGGATTGTTGAGCAGGTAGCGCATGAACACTTCGTAGCAGGTGCCCAACGTGAGCACGATGACGCACCAGGCGAAAGCATGGCCGACGGCCCGACTAAGGTAGTCGATGCCGTAGATGAATCGCTGGATCATGCGCAAGTGGGCCCACAAAAATGGGGCGGTGCCTCGCGGCGCCGCCCCATGCTCCGAAAACTATCAAGCCTCGGGGCAATCAGTACAGCTTGGTCTTGTACACGTGCTGGTAGGCGAGCTTGTAGTCCGCGGCATTGAGCTGCTCGTAGAACACGACGCGCTGGAACCACGCTCTCTGAGAATCGATGATCTTCTTGTTGATCGGGTCCTTGGAGAGCTCCGCCGACAGCTTGTCCCAGGCCTTGAGCTGCTCGAGCATGATGCTGTTCGGCGTGCGGATCACGTTGACCTTGTGCCTGTCTTTCAGGATCTGCAGGTCGCGCGAGTAGTTCTCCATCGCGAGCCAGAAGTTCGCCGAGTTGGCCGCCTCGACGCCGGTCCGCAGGATCGCCCTGAGATCGGCGGGCAGCGCGTCGAACTTGCCCTTGTTGAAGACGATCTCGAAGCTCTCGGACGACTGGTGATAGCTCCCCATCATGTAGTTCTTGATGACATCCTGAGCGCCGAAGCGCATGTCCGAGGTCGGATTGTTGAACTCGAAGGCGTCGATCACGCCCCTCTCGAGCGCCGGCACGATCTCGCCGCCCGGCAGCTGCGTCACCCTCGCGCCCATCGCCTGGAACAGGTCGGCCGCGAGGCCCACGGTGCGGTACTTGAGGCCATTCAGCCCCGCCGCATCCTTGATCGGGTTCTTGAACCAGCCGAACGGCTGGGTCGGCATCGGGAACACCAGGAAGCCGACGACGTTGAGCTTCAGATGGTTCTGCACCAGATCGTCGTAGAGCTTCTGGCCGCCGCCCTCGTAGAACCATGCGATCGTGTGGTGCGCGTCGTTGCCGAACACCGGTCCCGTGCCGAAGAGCGAGGCCGCCTTGTGCTTGCCGTACCAGTACACCGGCACCGAATGGGCGGCGTCGAGCACGCCCTTGTGCACCGCATCCATGACCTCGAACGGCTTGACGACGGCGCCGGCGACGAGATAGTCGATCCGCAGCCTTCCGCCCGCCATGTCGTTGACGCGCTTGACGTACTGCTCGGCCATCTCGTTGAAGATGTCCTTCGCGCCCCACGCGCCCTGCATCTTGAGGACCACCGGCGACTGGGTGCGCCCGATCATGGGGAAGCCGAGCGCCGCGGTGCCGGTGGCGGCGACGGCCGCGCCTTTCAGGAACTTGCGGCGCGAAGCCTTGGGTTTATCCTGCTGATTGCTCATGTCTCTCTCCTCCTACGGTG
>DATKAX010000134.1:0-6091 GCA_035514595.1 Burkholderiales bacterium | reverse complement strand
ACCTGCACCACGTTGTAGGGAACCTCGCCGGCGAAGGCCGGGAACCAGGCCTTGTGCACCACCGTCCAGGTGGACACGCGCCCGCGCCCGCTCGCGGCGCGCCACTCCAGGCGCTCGGCGAAGCAGAACGGGCACACCGGGCCGGGCGGCAGATGAGGTTTTCCGCACGCAACACAAAACGGAAGACGCAGTTGCCGTTCGCGCAAGGCGTCCCAGAACGGCTTCGCATCCGGCGTGATTCTCGGCGAGGGCTTCCTCTCAGTTGCTGAAGACAACGGAATCCCCCCAGGCAGTGCCCCACTGCAGAAAACGGACGTTCGGAATCTGGCGCGCGCCGGCGGCGCCGCGCAGCTGGCGCACCATCTCGAGGATCGAGTTCCAGCCGCCGATGTGCGCTTCCGAAAGCAGCCCCCCCGAGGTATTCATCGGCAGCTCGCCGCCGAGCTCGATGCGCCCGCCCTGCACCCACTTCGCCGCCTCGCCCGGCCCGCAGAAGCCGAAGCGCTCGAGCGTGAAGAGCACGAGCGGCGAGAACGCGTCGTAGGTGTACAGCGCGGCAATGTCCTTTGGCTCGATGCCCGCCATTCGATAAACCTGGTTTTCGTGTTTCGCGCGGGCGCTGCGCTGCTGGTTTATCCCGAGGCCGCGCGGCGCGAAGATGAACTCGTCGCGTCCCGAGCGCATGCCCTGCATGCCACTTATATAAATTGGGGTTTGCTTGAGATCTTTTGCCTTTTCTTTACTTGTTACTAAAGCAACGGCAGCACCATCGGTGATCAGGCAGCAATCGTAGAGATGCAGCGGATCGACCACCATGCGCGAGCCCTGGTGCGCGGCGACGGTGAGCGGCTCTTTCATGACCGCGTACGGACTCTTCAGCGCGTGCTTGCGAAACGCGATCGGCACCGCGGCGAGCTCCTCGCTCGTCGCCCCGTACTGCGCCATGTAGCGCTGCATGGCGAGCGCCGCGCCGCCCGCCGGCGCGGTTAGCCCGTAGGGCGGCGACTCGCCGTGCGTGCCGCCCTCCTCGCGCGTGCCTTCCGCGTCGCCCGGGCCGCCAAGGATCTGGCGCTCGCGGGTGAAGCTTATCGCCGTGAAGCAGGCCACGACATCGGCGAGGCCGCAGGCCACCGCCATCGCCGCCTGCTGGATTGCGCTGGTCACGAAGCGCCCGTGCAGCCAGGTCTGGCTCACCCAGCGAAGATCCAGCCCGCAGGCTTCGGCCACGCGGTCGTAGTCGACCCCGAGCGGCCAGCCGAGGTGGATCGCGATGCCGTCCACGTCCTCGCGCGCGAGGCCCGCATCCTCGAGCGCCGCCTTCAGCGCGCGCGCGCCGAGCTTGAGCTGGCTCTCGGGCAGGAAGCGGCCGTACTCGCTCTGGCCGATCCCGGCGATGGCGACCTGCCTCACGGCGTGAGCACCAGGCGTCCGGCCGCGCGCCCCGCCTCGACGAGGCGATGCGCCTCGGCCGCCTCCTCGAGCGGCAGCGAGCGGGTGATCATCGCCTTCACCTCTCCGCGGCCCATCAGCGCGAGCACGTCCTCGAGCTGGTTGCGCGAGGTGCTGGTCACGGAGAGCATCGACTGGTTCTTGAGGAACAGCTGCGCCGGGTTGAACGGGATGAACTGCCCGGTGAGCTGGCCGATCAGGATCCAGCGTCCCGAGACGCCGAGGCTGCGCCGCATCGGCTCGAAGAGCGGCGTGCCGACGTTGTCGATCAGCACATCGACGCCGCGCCCGCCGGTGAGGCGCTTCACTTCCGGCGAGAAGTCCTCGCCGCGCGCATGCACCACCACGTGCTGCGCGCCCATCTCGCGGATCAGATCGGCCTTGTCGGGCGAGGTGGTCTGCGCGATCACCACCGCGCCGGCGCGCCGCGCGATCTGCACCGCGTGCAAGCCCAGGCCGCCGCCCGCGCCGGTGACGAGCGCCCACTCCCCCATCTGCACGCGCCCGACGTCGCGCACGCCATTGAGGCAAGTGCCTATGGCGCAGGACGCGATCGAGGCGTGGGCGAGCTCCACGTTCCCGGGCACCGCGGCGACGTTGTCCTCGCCCACCGCCACGTACTCGCCGTAGCCGCCGACCAGGCCGTAGTCGCCCAAAAACTTGCGCTCGGCGCACAGCGTCTCGCGGCCGCTGCGGCAGAAGCGACAGGCGCCGCAGATGTGGTAGCGCTGCGCGGTGGCGACGCGATCGCCGGCCTTGAAGCGCCGCACCTCGGCGCCCGCCTCGATCACGATGCCGGAGATCTCGTGCCCGAGCACGCAGGGCATCTTCACCCCGGCCTTCAGGGTGCCGTTGCGCGTCAGGATGTCGTGAAAGCAAACCCCGCAGGCCTCGACCTCGATCACCACCTCGCGCGGGCCGGCCTTCGGGTCGGGAAGGGTCTCGAGGCGCATCGCCTCGACGCCCCCCGGCTGCCTGACGACCATCGCTTTCATAGCGGCTCGAATTTCACCAGGCTGACGGTTTCGGTCACGGGCTCGAAACGCGCACGCACGCGCATCCCGGCGCGGATCTTTTCGCGCGGCACGCCCACCAGGTTGCTGAACAGGCGCACCCCCTCGTCGAGCCGCACCTGCACCACGTCGTAGGGTATCTCGGGCTCGAACGCCGGCCAGTAGGCCTTGTGAAACGAGCACCAGGACTCGACCATGCCGTTCCCCGAGGTTTCGACCCACTCGGCCCGCTCGCCGCGGCATTGGGCGCAATAGCGCGCGGCCGGATAGCGATGCCGCCCGCAGTCCATGCAGCGCTGCAGCACGAGCACGCCGCGCCGCGCGCCCTCGCGGAACGGGCGGTTGGCGGCGTCTTCCGGTGGGAGCGGCTTCACTTGCCGTAGATGATCGAGGTGATGACCGGCGCCGCGGTCATGTATTGCACCATCGCCGCGTCCCGCACCTGGCGCTCGCCGCACTCGCCGCGCACCTGGCGCACCGCTTCGACATTGAGCGCCCAGCCCTGCATGTAGGACTCCGAGAGGTGCCCGCCGCTGGTGTTGGTCGGAAACTCGCCTTCCAGGGCGAGCCTGCCGTCGGCGACGAACGGCCCGCTCTCGCCCAGCGCGCAGAAGCCGAAGCCTTCGAGCGAGAACAGCACCGTGGGCGTGAAGTTGTCGTAGATCATGAGCGCGTCCATGTCGCGCGGCCTGGCGCCGGCCATCGCGTAGACGTCGGCCGCGGCCTTGCGCATCGGCGCGCGCCAGTAGTCCTCCGGCGGGAAGCTAGAGCCGGCGAGCGCCGCCGCCTGGCCCATGCCGAACACGTAGGCCGGGGGCTTTTTCAGGTCGCGCGCACGCTCGGCGGAGGTGAGGATCATGGCCACGCCGCCGTCGTTGATCAGGCAGTAGTCGAGCAGCCGCAGCGGCTCGCAGATGTAGCGCGCGGCGCGGTACTCCTCCAGCGTGAACGGCGTTCGCATCACGGCGTCCGGGTTGAGGCTCGCATGGCGGCGGAATGCAACCGCGACCGCGCCTAGCTGGTCGGTGGTGGTGCCGTACTGCGCCATGTGGCGGCGCATCATCAGCGCGTGGAAGGCGCCGGGAGAAGTCATGCCGTACGGAAACCAGAGCCCCGCGCCGCCGCTGCCGTAGGCATCGGAGGCCCCGCCGTAGTGGTCCCCCGCGGAGCGGCCGTTGTTTCCGTACACGAGCGCGACGGTTTCGGCCAGCCCGGCGGCGATCACCGCGACCGCGGTCTGGATGCAGATGCCGGAAAAGCGCCCCTGGCCGGGGGTGATCGTCACATAGCGCGGGTCGATGCCGGCGATCTCGCCGAAGCGCTGGTAGTCGGGAATCCGGTTGACGATCAGGCCGTCGATGTCCTCGAAGCCGAGGCCGCAGTCCTCGAGCGCGCTCTTCAGCGCCCACATGCCGAGGTCATAGGAATCGTGCTCGGGCAGCTTGCCGTAGCGCGTGGTGCCGACACCGACGACCGCTACGCGACCGGCAAGCTCGCGCTTCATCCCGCGAAGCGCGGCTCGGGCAGGCCGCGCACGCCGGGATCGAGCGCGAACAGGCCTCCAGCATTTTTCTGCCCGGCCAACCCCATGGCCGCGCTGGTGACATAAAGGGTATCGAGATTCGGCCCGCCGAACATGCAGGTGGTCGGGCGCTGCACCGGCAGGCGCACGCTGCGCTCCAGCTTCCCGTCGGAGTCGTAGCGGTTGACGCACCAGCGGTCGAACTGCGCGCTCCACACGCAGCCTTGCGAATCCACGGTCATGCCGTCGGGCCCGCCGTGGCCGGGGTCGACCTCGACGAACACGCGGCGGTTGGCGATCGTCCCCGAGGCGGCGTCGAAGTCGTAGCGGTAGATGCGCCGCGAAGGCGTGTCGGTGAAGTACATGGTGCGGTCATCGGGGCTCCAGCCGATGCCGTTCGAGATGGTGAAGCCGCGATCCATCGGCTCGACCTTGAAATCGGTGCCGACGCGGTAGAGGCTGCCGATTGGCGAGCCGAGCTTGCGGTCCATCGTGCCGGCCCAGAAGCGCCCGGCGCGATCGCACTTGCCGTCGTTGAAGCGCTCGTCGCCGGGCTCGAGCCCCGGCAGCCACTTCACCTCGGCGCCGGGCTTGTCGAGCGTCGCGAGCCCGCTGCGGAAAGCGAAAAGGAAGCCGCCGTCCTTGCGCAGCGCGAACGAGCCCGGCGGCTTGGGAAGCGGCCAGTGCTGCACCGCGCCGCCCGGCTGCCAGCGCCACAGCGTCGGCTTCTGGATGTCGATCCACCACAGGCGCTGCTCGAGCGGGCACCACAGCGCCCCTTCGCCGAGCTCGTTCGCGCAGTCGACGACGCACTCCGCGTCCATGAACGCGTAACTCCTCCTCGGCTATCATGGTATCGGCTAATGAAACCCCCGACCAGCATCGCGCGCTCGACCGCCCGATGGATTATCGAAACGCGCGCCGCCGCTCTCGATGCGCCGGCGATCGAGAAGGCGAAGACCTGCCTGCGCGACATGATCGGCATCGCCGCTCAGGCGGTCGATCTTCCGGCGAGCCGCCAGGCCGCCGCGCTCGCCGCGGCGATGGGCGGCCAGCAGGCGACGCTGATCGGCCGCGCCGAGCGCGCGAGCGTCGCCGACGCCGCGTTCGCCAACGCCACGCTGGCGCACGGCCTGGTGCAGGAAGACATGCACACCGCGAGCGTGTCGCACATCGGCGTCGTGGTCTGGCCTGTGCTTCTGGGTTTTTCCGAAGTGAAGAAAACTTCCGGCCAAATGCTGCTTTGTTCCGCGGTCGTCGGCTACCAGGTCATGGCGCGCCTCGGCGCAGCGCTCATCACGAAGGAGCTCGCGCGCCGCTTCCGCCCCACGGGGCTCATCGGCGCGGTGGGCGGTGCCGCCGCCGGCGCCTGCCTGCTCGGCCTCACCGAAGACGAAGCCGTGAGCGCGCTCGCGCTCGCCGCCAACACCGCCGGGGGCCTGAACGAATGGCCGCACGCCGGCGGCGACGACATGTTCTTCCACGCCGGCCACGCGGCGCGCAACGCGGTGACCTCCGTGCTGCTCGCGAGAGCGGGCGCGCGCGGCTCGGAGTCGGCCTTCGACGGCGAGGCCGGCCTGTTCGCCGCCTACCTGGGCACGGTGCCGGAGCGCCTCGACCTTGGCGGCGGCTGGGAGATCCTCGAGGCCTACCACAAGCCGGCGCCAGCCTGTAACTACGCGCAGACGCCGGCGCAAGCCGCGCTTTCCATAGCCAAGGAAACGCCTTTCTCGCCCGGGGAAATCGAAGACGTCCTGGTGAAGAGCTTTCCTGCGGCGATCGAGTACCCCGGCTGCAACCACGCCGGCCCTTATCGCAGCCTGCTGCAGGCGAAGATGAGCATCCAGTTCGTGGTCGCGGCGACCCTCGCCGCCGCCCGCTTAGACGATGCCGCGCTGCGCGATTTCTCGGCCGACGGCGAAGCCGCGCGGCTTGCGAAGCGCGTGCGGCTGGAGAACGACCCGGAGTTCGCCGCCGCTTATCCGCGGCGCCAGGGCGCCGAGGTCGTGATCACGCTGAAGAACGGCGAGCGCCGCAGCGCACGCCTTCCGGAGCTCATCCCGCTCGATGCGATCGGCGTGCACGGCCGCTTCATGGCCTCCGTCGA
>DATKAX010000133.1:0-2558 GCA_035514595.1 Burkholderiales bacterium | reverse complement strand
CTTGGTGGGGATGTCGGGCACCTGGTTGTCCTCGGCGTAGCGGTCGAAGCCCAGCGCGGATTCGCGCATCAGATAGGTGGCCGAGTCGATCAGGCAGCGCGCCTCGGCGAGCTTGATCTGCACCGCCTGGAAGTCCGCGATTTTGGCGCCGGTGTAGGTGCCGATTCTCTTCGAGAAACTGTCTTTCACTATTTGAAAAGCCCCTTCCGCCGCGCCCAGCGCCGTGGCGGACAGCGGATGGCCGGCGGAGGCGACGATGGGGATTCTGAAGAGGGGACCCGGATTCAGGCGAGCGCCGGGGTGCTCGAGCCCGCCGCGGCAGCGGGCGAGGGCGAGCGCGCGGTGCTCCGGGACGAACACCTCCTTCACCTCGATGTCCTTGCTGCCGGTGCCGACCATGCCCATGGCGTACCAGGTGTCGATGATCTTGTAGTCGGACTTGGGGACCAGGCAGAGCCGCCAGTCGATCGGGGTTTTGCCATCGTCGCCGTACACCGTTACAGCGAGCATGTTCCAGTCGGAGTTGTCCACGCCGGAGGAGAACGGCCATCGCCCGCTTACCGTAAATCCTCCCTTGGAAACACGGCCGCGCCCCGCAGCCAAGGCAATGGACGAAGCGATCAGCGCATCCGGGTTCGCGTCCCATACCTCGTGCTGGGTCTCGGGCTCGTAGTAGGCGAGGATCCAGTGGTGGCAGCCGAGGTTGCCGACGTTCCAGGCGGTCGAGGGGCAGCCGCGCGCCAGCTCCGCGACGATGTCCACCACCGCGATGAACGGCAGCTCCATGCCGCCGAAGCGCCTGGGCTGGTGGTAGCGGAACAGCCCCGTTTCGTGCAGCAGCTTCTCGTTCTCCGGCAGCAGCACGCGCGCCTCCTCGCACTTTTGCGCGCGCTCGGCAAGCACGGGCACGCACTCGCGCGCGCGCCGCATCGCTTCGGCGTAATCGATGCCGGCGAAATTCATTTCAACAGGATCTCCACGTCCCGGAGGATCGGCTCGTCGTCCACCGCCACCTCGTTTTCGATCGCCAGGCCGCAGCCCGGGCAGCAGAACTGGCGGAACCGGGGCGTCGGGTCGATGAAGCGCTTCGGGTCGCCGACGATGGGGTTGCAGGCCTCGATCGGCAGGTCGTTGCGCACGCAAGAGGCCTTGTAGTTTTCCAGAATTGAACCTAGATCCGTACCGCATTTGGCGCAGCCGTAGCGCAGGTTGTCGTGGATCGCGAGGTTCTCGGTCGCCAGGAACCTGCGCTTCGCCGTCAGCTTCGGCGGCGGGGTCGAGTGGTCCTGAATGCGGCGCTTGCGCAGCTCGGCGCGCCGGCGCTCGGTCGCCCCGGGGTCGCCGAGCACCACGCCGTAGATCTCGAGCGCCGCCTTCTCGGAGACGTCGGCGTTGTCGACATCGGCTTCCACCCGCGCCGGGTCGCGCTCCAGCGGGTCGCCGAAGCCGCCCGCCGCCGACCACAGCACCGCGTAGACATCCGCCGGGTGCTGCACGAAGTCCTGCTGGCGCAGCTGCAGGGTTTCCTCGCTGCCTTTCACTTCGGAAATATCCGAAATCAGCTCGGAGCGCTTCATCCGTTCCAGGATGTCCGAATTCCTCGTGAACCGGTACCGGTTCACCGCGCCGGGATAGCCGCCCATCATCCCGGTCGAGGTCGGCACCGCGTTGCCGGAGGAGAGCGTGTCGTGGGTGATGCTGTCGGTGCCGTGCGGGATGAAGCAGGACTCGGCCGACAGGCCGCCGCGCCATTTACCGGCGCCGCCGGAATCACAGATTTCTTTCCTATATAAAAACAGGACTGGAAAGCTCTGCTCGGTATGCTCGACGTTCGGCAGCTTGCAGATCGGCGTGCGCGCCTGGCCGCCGGTCGAGATGCCGTCGGCATGCGAGAAGGCGCCGATCGCGCCGCCGATCGGGTCGACCAGGATGTAGCCGTAGCGCTCGCCCCACTGGTCGATGCCGCGGAAGATGGTCGCCGGCCACTGGCTGGTGCCGCCGATGCACATGGTGTCGCGCCGCAGCTCGGGATCGGGGTAGATCATCTTCGAGAGCACGTTGTAGGCGGGATAGAGCGAGATCTCCATGCACTGCACCGGCGCGGTGGACACCGAGGCCGGGAAGTCGGCGCAGTTGAGCGTCCCGGGCGTGGGGTTGAAGTCGACGTGGCGCAGCGCCCCGCCCACCGCGTAGTACTGCTCCCAGCACATCAGCTCGTTCAGCGCCACCATGATCGCGCCGCGCCAGCCCGAGTAGGTGGCGTTGATGCCGCCCGCCTGGGGATCGGTACCTTCGTTCTCGAACACCAGCCGGCTTTTTGCTTTTTTCAAAGTCAACATCACCCGGTGAACCTGGCGATCCCCCGGCCGGCAGCATTCGACGTAGGTACGGTCGCGCCACACGCCGTCGGGCAGGCGCTCGAGCTTCTTCAGGAAGGCGCGCTCGCCGTCGTCGAGGATCTTCTTCATCACGCCTTTGACGGTATCGGCCCCATATCTTTTTATGAGAGAAAGAATCCTGTCCCGCGCCGTCAGGTTCCCGGCGAGCTGGGCGCGGAA
>DATKAX010000132.1:0-3963 GCA_035514595.1 Burkholderiales bacterium | reverse complement strand
CTAAATGTCCCTGAAGTCTCCGTGCCGCCCCTTGCCTGAGGCGAAGCGCGCGGCGCCCTCGGCGCCCTCGGCGACGAAGGCGGGAAAGCCGTTGTACCACTCCTTGCGCATCGCCTCGCGCAGAGGCAATCCTTGCTGCATGTAGGCCGAGCGCCGGTCCGCGCGCATGCAGGCCTGCGGGAAGCGGGCGATCTCGTGCGCCATGGCCTCGGCGAACTCGCGCGAGCCGCCGTCGGGCACCACGTGCTCGCAGGCGCCGATGCGCAGCGCCTCCTCGGCCGGCACCTTGCGCCCGGTCAGGATGATCTCCATGGCGCGCCCCATGCCGACGATGCGCGGCAGCCGCACCGTGCCGCCGTCCACGAGCGGCACGCCCCAGCGCCGGCAGTAGACGCCGAAATACGCGGAGCGCTCCATCACGCGCACGTCGCACCACAGCGCGAGCTCGAAGCCGCCGGCCACGGCGGGCCCGGCCACCGCCGCGATCACCGGCTTGTCGAGCTCCAGTCGCGTCGGGCCGAGCGGCCCGCGCGGGATCGCTTTGCGGTCGTCGAGCGGATAGTCGATTTCATGCAGCCGGGAAGCCTCTTGCACCAGGGAAGCGCAATACTTCAGATCCCAGCCTGCGCAAAACGCGCCTCCCTCGCCCCACAGCACCGCGACCGCGGCGTCCGCGTCGCGGTCGAACTCGTTGAAGGCCGCGACCAGCGCATCCGCGCTCTCCGGGTCCATCGCGTTGCGCGCCTGCGGCCGCGAATGAATCACCGTCCAAACCCTGCCCTTCTTCTCGATCCTGACCGTCATGGCTGCCTCCTCGCCCGTTAGCGTCGACTGGTACTTCGATTTCGTATCGCCCTACTCGTACATCTGCCTGTATCGGCTGAGAGAGCTGTCCGTTCCGATAAGCTACAAGCCCGTACTGTTCGCCGGATTGCTCCAGCATTGGGGGCAGAAAGGGCCCGCCGAGGTCCCTGCCAAGCGCCGCTGGACCTACCGCTGGTGCACCTGGTGGGCCCGCGAGCTGCGCGTGCCCTTCCGCTTTCCGGCCTCGCATCCGTTCAACCCGCTGCAGCACCTGCGCCTCGCGCTAGCGGCCGGCGCCACCCCGGCGGCGGTGTTCCAGATCTTCGATGCGATCTGGACGAGCGGCGCCGAGGCGACCGACCCGGAGCAGTTTGCGCGCCTATGCCGCGAGCTGCAGGTCGATCCTGAGAAGCTCTCCGACATGAAGCAGCCGCTGCGCGGCAACACCGAAGAGGCCGCGCAGCGCGGCGTGTTCGGCGTGCCGAGCTTCGTGGTCGAAGGCGAAGTCTTCTGGGGCGCCGACTCGATCGAGTTCCTCAAGGCGTTCCTCAAGGACCGCTCGGTGCTGCGCAACCCCGAGATGCACCGGCTCGAGACCCTGCCGGCGAGCGCCGTGCGCAAGCCCTAGAACACCACCTTCTCGCCGGGCTGCGGCACGATCACCTTGGTCGGCGCGCCGCCAATCTCCTTCACGTAGTCCTCGGGCTTGCCCGCCAGGATCGGGAAGGTGCCGTAGTGCATCGGAATCGCGAACTTCGGCCGGAGGTAGCTGCGAGTCGCAAATGCGGCCTTCTGGGCGTTGATGGTGAAGTTGCCGCCGATGGGGATCAGGATGAGGTCGGGCCGGTAGAGCTCGCCGATCATCCTCATGTCGCCGAACAGGCCGGTGTCGCCCATGTGGTAGATCGTGAAGCCGTTCTCGAGCTCGATGATCCAGCCCACCGGCTCGCCGCCCGGCAGCACCGTTTCGCGTCCGGTGGCCGGGTCCTTCCAGGTGAACTCCGAGCTGTGCTCGGCGCGCACCATGGTGAACTTGATCTCCGGCCCGAGCGGGGTGACCACGCCGCCCGGGGAGTACAGGCGCGCATTGTTCATCTTGGCGAGCGCGGGCGCATCGGCGACATGGTCGAAATGCGCATGCGTCACGAGCACGACGTCCACTTTGCCCAGCGCAGCAAGCTCCTTGTACTGCGCCGGCGTCTTGGGATTGGTGCGCAGCCAGGGATCGATGACGATCACCTTGCCGGTGAGCGTGGTGACGCGAAATGCCGACTGTCCGAGCCACAGCACCTCGATCTTGCCGGTGGGCTGGTAGGCCTTCCCTCTAAATGTAGCGCCGCTTATCCTCTATCACCTTGCCGTCGTTCGGCAAGCTTCCCGGCTCCACCAGCAGCGCCTCGCCGCGCAGCTTGGTCACATCGCGGATCGAGGCGACGATCGTCTCCGCCAGCCCGGCAGGCCGCTCGCGCACCTCGCAGTGCAGCGTCATGCGCTCCTCGCCGCTCTCTCCCTCGATGACCAGGCGGGCGCGCGCGAGCTCCGGGTGCCGGCGTAGCACCTCGTTCACCTGTGTCGGCGTGACGAACATCGCCCGCACCTTGGTGCTCTGGTCGGCGCGCCCCATCCAGCCACTGATGCGCACGTTCGTGCGCCCGCAGGGGCTCGCCCCCGGCAGCACCGCGGAGAGATCGCCGGTGCCGAAGCGGATCAGCGGGTAATCGCGATTGAAGCTGGTGATCACCACCTCTCCCACCTCGCCCGGCGCGACCGGGTCGCCGGTGCCCGGGCGCACGATCTCGAGGATCAGCGCTTCCTCGAGGATCATGCCCTCGTTCAGCGCGCCGTCGGGCATCAGCGATTCGTAGGCGATCAGCCCCAGGTCGGCGCTCGCGTAGCACTGGGTGACCCGGATGCCGCGCTCTCCCATGGTCTTGCGCAGCGCGGGGGGCAGGTATTCCGCGCCCACCTGCGCCTTCTCCAGGCACGAAATGTCGGCCTTCAGCTCGTCGGCCTTCTCGGCGATAAGCTTGAGAAACGAGGGCGTGCCGACGAAGGCGTTGATGCGCAGGCTGCCGATCGCCGCCACCTGCATCTCGGTCTGCCCGACCCCGGTTGGCACCACCGTGCAGCCGAGGGCGCGAGCGCCCGACTCCAGCATCGAGCCCGCCGGGGTGAAGTGGTAGGCGAAGGTGTTCGCGACGCGGTCGCCGGCGCGGAAGCCGCCGGCGTAAAGGCCGCGCGCCGTACGCCACCAGTCCTTGCCGTGGCCCTCGGGCTCGTAGATCGGCCCGGGCGACATGAAAAGCTTCGCCAGCTTCTCCACCGGCGTCGCGTTCAGGCCCCCGAGCGGCGGCAGCGCCCTCTGCAGCGCGCCAAGGTCCGACTTGCGCGTCACCGGCAGCGTTGCCAGCGCTTTTCTGCTGCTGATCTTTTCAGGGTTGATTGCCTTGAGGATCCGGGCGAAACCGGGCGCGCGGCGCTTGGCATGCGCCACCAGCTTCGGCAGCGCCGCCATGAGCTGCGCCTCGCGGCGCTTCGCCGGCCGCGTTTCGAGCTTGTCGAAATATTCGAATCGCCGCTTTTCCATTGCGGAAAATCGGGCTCTGACCCCGATTTCCCTCACATCCAGCGCTTACGGCGGCGGTAGGACTTGACGTCGCGGAAGCTCTTGCGGCCGCCGGTGGAAAAGCCGAGGTAGAACTCTTTCACGTCCTCGTTCTCGGCGAGCGATTTTCCCTCGCCGTCCATCACCACGCGCCCGCTCTCCAGGATGTAGCCGTAGTCGGCGTAGCGCAGCGCGATGTTGGTGTTCTGCTCGGCGAGGAGGAAGCTGACCTTCTCCTTCCGGTTAAGCGCGGTGACGATCTCGAAGATTTCCTCCACCAGCTGCGGCGCGAGGCCCATCGAGGGCTCGTCGAGCAGGATCATCTGCGGGCGCGCCATCAGCGCGCGGCCGATGGCGGTCATCTGCTGCTCGCCGCCCGAGGTGTAGCCCGACTGCGCGTTGCGGCGCTCCTTGAGGCGCGGAAAGTAGCTGTAGACCTTTTCCAGGTCCTCGGGTACGCCGCTTCCGAGCGCGCCGCGCGTGTACGCCCCGGTGAGGAGGTTTTCCTCGACGGTGAGATGCTGGAAGCAGTGCCGGCCTTCCATCACCTGGCA
>DATKAX010000131.1:0-10398 GCA_035514595.1 Burkholderiales bacterium | reverse complement strand
GAAGCGGGGTCGGCTTCCAGGTGGTTGCGGATGTACTCCAGCCCGCGCGACGCCTGCTCGAGCCCCTCGCCGAAGTGATAGACGGCGGGGACAGGCGAGCTCTGGGCCTGCGCCCCGCCGGCGGCCCCGAGCGCCAGCCAGGCGGCCAGCGCCAAAAGCAGCGCGCGCATCGTCTCTCGTCGATGGAATGGAGACGGGTTCATTGCTCGCGCGACAGGCGCCAGTACTGGTACTTCATGGTTGCCGCCGAGCCGGCGACGATGGCGAAGAAGGTCATGATCGAGCCGAGCGCCAGGGTCGAGAAGCCCGAGATCGCCTGGCCGATGGTGCAGCCGAGCGCAGTGATGCCGCCGAAGCCCATCAGCATGCCGCCCACGACGTGGTTGGCGGTGTCCTCGGCGTCGCGGAAGCCCTCCCAGCGGAAGGTCCGGGTGGCGAGCGCGTAGGCGGCCGAGCCGGCGATCACGCCGAGCGCCGAGGCGATGCCGTAGGTGACGATCTTCGACTTGTCGGTCCAGAGCATCAGGTACTCGAGCGTGAAGGCCATCGGCGAGACGAACGAGAACGACTCCATGCGCCCGGTGTTGGTGGCGACGAAAGCCTCCTGCAGCGTGTTCGGATCCTCCTCGACGTAGCCGACGACGCCGCTCACGTACCAGCCGCCGACCACCACCAGCCCGGTCACCACGCCGCCCAGGGTGTAGTCGAAGCTCGAGCGGAAATCCCTGCTCTTGTAGACAAAGACGAGCAGGCCGCCGCCGATCACGGCCGCCAGAATGGCGGTCCACGCCGCTTTCGACAAACCCATCCACGAAGAAAAGAGCGACGGCAGATCCTGGCCCATCGGCAGCGTGATCGAGGCCTGCTCGAGCACCCCGACGCGAAAGGCCCCGAACAGCCCGCGCAGCGTCATGTAGGCGGCGATGCCCAGGAACACGTACACGATGAGCGACTTCAGGTTGCCGGCGCCCACCCGGATCAGGGTCTTGGAGCCGCAGCCGGAGCCGAGCGTCATGCCCACGCCGAACAGGAACCCGCCGACGAGGTAGGAGAGCCAGGTGAAGTTGGGGCTGGGGTAGATCGACTTGGAGAGATCGACCAGGCCGGCGAGCTGCAGCGCGCTCGAGCCGAGCAGCGCCACCGCCATCGCGAGCAGCCACATCCGCAAACGGCTGGTGTCGCCCATGTTGACCCAGTCGGAGACCGCGCCCATGGTGCAGAAGTTGGTCTTGTTGCCCACCGCGCCGAAGATGAAGGCGAGCAGGAACGCGCCGCCGGTGACGTAGGGGACGAGCTGCGCAGGATCGGCTTCGTTCAGGGCTGGCTCCAGGTCACAAGGTCTAATGGCGGACACGCTCCGACGCCCTGCCGGAATCGAGTACGGCGCGCACGGCGCGCGCGGCGCTTTCCAGGGAATCGTAGCGCTTGAGATGCCACAGGCACAGCGCGGCGCCAAGCACCAGGCTGTCGCGCGTGGGACCGGGCTGGCCGGCAAGGGCCGCCATGCCGGCCTCGGCGGCGGCTCTCGCCACGGCGGCGGTGTCACGCGTCGCGGCGACATCGTCGCCCTCGCCCGCTTCGTGCGCGAGCCCCTCTGGAATCTGCGGTGCGCGCACCGGCTGGTCGATACCGAGATCCGCCAGCGTGAACTCCATGGACTGTTCCTCGCCCCGGTCATGGTAGTAGAACACCTTGCCCGTCTGGCGCAACGGAGGAATCACGCCGCCCTCGACGCCGCGTACGATCAGCGCCGAGTCAAAGCCGGCGTGGCGCGCGAGAAGCGCGTAGATGCGCGGATAGGGTTTGTGCACGTACCCGGTGACCAGATGGGTCTTCAGGCGGCCACGCACGGGCCCGGCCAGCACCTCCGCGGTGGTAATGGCGGGCCGCTTGACGATCAGCGTGCGCAGGGCGGCAAGCGCGTGGAGTTTCGGACAGAACGCCTTCTGATCGACGTAGGCCCAGCCGATGCCGGGGTCGCCCAGGCGCGCGGCGGCTTCTTCCGGCCCGAGCTCCACCGGCAGGCCGGCGGCGCTCAGCACCTGGCGGTGCGTGACGCCGTACTTTGGCCCCATGCGCTCGACGCCGTGGGAGAGCGCCGCCACGCCGCAGGCGGCGAGCACCGGCGGCAGGAAAGGCGAGGCCGGCAGCGTCCGGGTGTAGCCGTCGTAGGGGTCGCCGATGTCGAGCACCTCGTCCACCGGCGCGCTGGCCCTGCGGGTCGCTTCGCGGATCGCTTCGAGCACGCCGCAGTTTTCATCGTCCGTCTCGCGCTTCATGCGCAGCGCGATCAGGAATACCCCGGCCTGCACCGGATCGACCTGTGCGTCGAGCACCAGGCGCATGCCGGCGCGGGCCTCTTCGCGCGAGATGTCCTTGCTCAACTCCGGTCCGGTGGCGATGCGCTTGAGGATGGAGTGCATCAGGGGGGTGCTCATGGCGTCCCCGCTGCGCGCAAGCCGATCAGGATGTGCCCGCCTTCCAGCCGCACCGGATAGGTTCTGAGATTCTCCTCGGCAGGGTCTTCCAGTACCTCGCCGGTGCAAACGTTGAAGCGGCTGCCGTGCAGCGGGCACTTGACCAGCTCGCCCCTCAGGACGCCTGTCGACAGCGACGCCTCTTCATGGGTGCAGGTATCGTCCACCGCGCACAAGCGCCCATTCACGTTGGCGAGCAGGATGCGCCGGCCTTGAAGCTCGATGCGCTTCATCGTTCCGGGCCGAATCTCGTCCGCCTTCGCCGCCTCGACGAATTCTTGCGTCATCGAAATTTCATGCCGTGGATTCGAACCATTTCAGGCGGTCGCGCAGCGTGACGACCTCGCCGACGATGATCAGCGTCGGAGCCTTTACGTCGCCCTGGCGCACGATTCCCGGCAGGGTATCCAGGGTGCCGGTCAGCACGCGCTGCTGCGGCGTGGTGCCCTGCTGAATCAGCGCGGCCGGCGTCGCGGCCGCAAGGCCGTGCGCGACCAGCTGGCGGCAGATGTCATCGACGCCGAGCAGGCCCATGTAGAACACGAGGGTCTGGTGCGGCTGCGCGAGCGCCGGCCAGTTCAGATTCACGCTGCCGTCCTGCAGATGGCCGGTGGCGAATACCACCGACTGCGCGTAATCGCGGTGCGTGAGCGGGATGCCGGCGTAGGAGGCGCAGCCGGCTGCGGCGGTGATGCCGGGCACCACCTGGAAGGGAATACCTTCGGCGGCAAGCGTTCCAATCTCCTCGCCGCCGCGTCCGAAGATGAACGGGTCGCCGCCCTTGAGCCGTACCACGCGCTTGCCTTGCCTCGCCAGGCGCACCAGCAGGTGATTAATGTCCTCCTGCGGCAGCGCATGCTTAGCGCGCTCCTTGCCGGCGTAGATGCGCTCGGCTTCGAGTCGCACCAGATCGAGCACCGGCCGCGACACCAGCCGGTCGTACACCACGACGTCGGCCTGCTGCATGAGGCGCAGGGCGCGGAAGGTGAGCAGGTCCGGATCGCCCGGCCCGGCGCCGACCAGGGACACCTCGCCGCCGCTGAAGGCGAGACGCGTGTCGTCGAGCGCTGCCTGCAGCGCCTTGCGGGCCTCGGCGTCGCGACCGCTGAGCACCAGCTCGGCGATCGGGCCCTGCAGCACGCGCTCCCAGAAGCGCCGCCGCTCCGGCGGCTTGAAGCGCGCCTTGACCCGGTCGCGGAACGCCCCCGCCAGCGCGGCGAGACGCCCGTAGCCCGCGGGTATCAGGCTTTCCAGGCGCGCGCGCAGCAGCCGCGCCAGCACCGGCGAGGCGCCGCCGCTCGACACCGCGACGACGAGCGGCGCGCGCTCGATGATGGAGGGCAGGATGAACGAGCACAGCGCGGGCTGGTCGACCACGTTCACCGGGATGCGCCGCGCCCTGGCCGCGGCGGCGACCGCACGATTCACTGCATCGTCGCTGGTGGCGGCGATCGCCAACACAAATCCGTCCAGGTTCTCGTCCCGGAACAGCGCCGGCGCGAGCACCGTCACCCGCGCGCCAGCGCGCAGCAGCAGCGCGCTCTTGCGCGCAGCCACCTCGCCGTCGCCCACCACCAGGCAAGGCTGCCCGCGGATATCGAGAAAGAGAGGCAGGAAGTCCAATGGCCTATGATAGATTCAAAAAAGAGGGTGCATGTCCCGGCTTCTTACACTGTCGCGTGCGGCGCGCCTGGTCGGCGTCAGGCGCGGCGCGCTGCAGAGCAAGATCAGGAGCGGCGAGCTGGCCGTTCGAGGCGATCAAGGTCAGCGCCTTCGCGCGGCGCATGCGCGAGCGCCTGCTACCCAGTTCCGAGGTCCTGGTCGCGCGCCTGTCCGAGCTGAGCCGGGAGCGGGCGCAGGTCCAGGCACAGCTCGAGCATTACCGGGCGATCGTGGAGCAGCTGCAGGCGAAGCTGCGCGAGCCGGGCGATGCGGCGGGGCTGCTCGCCTGGCTGAAGCAGCGCCTGGAGCCCGTTGCCCAGGACGGCCAGCCGCTGCTGGCACAGGAGAGCTTTCTCAGGATCATGAGCGCGCACGTACAGGTCAAGCCGAGCGGCCGGGAGTTCCTGGTCGACGGCAACGACAGCCTGCTGGAGGCGGCGCTGCGCTCCGGGCTGTCGCTCGACTACGGCTGCAGCATCGGCAGCTGCGGAAAATGCAAGGCCAGGATCGTGTCGGGCCAGGCGCACAGGACGCGCCATTCCGACTACGCCCTGACCGCTGCCGAGAAGAACGCCGGAGTCGTGCTGATGTGCTGCCACACCGCCCTGACCGACCTCGTCATCGAGGCGCGCGAGGCGCACGGCGCAGCCGACATGCCGTGGCAGACCATCGATACCAGGGTCAAGTCGGTGAGCCCGCTCGGCGACGAGGTGCGGCTGCTGCACCTGCAGACGCCGCGCAGCAACCGGCTGCGCTTTCTTGCCGGGCAATCGGCGTCGCTCGCGCTCCCCGACGGCAGCAGCGCATCTCTGCCGGTGGCGAGCTGTCCCTGCGACGACCGCAACCTGCAATTCCACATACGGCGGCGCGCCGGCGACGCCTTCGCCGAGCGCGTGTTCGACGGGCTGAAGGGCGTGGACTCGGTGCGCGTCCAGGGACCGCGCGGGGAGTTCGTGCTGAATGAGGAATCGCATCGCCCGCTCGTGTTCATCGCCGGCGAGTCCGGTTTTGCGCCGATCAAGAGCCTGATCGAGCACGCCATGGCGCTCGATGCGGCCGAGACGCTGCATCTGTACTGGATCGCCTCCGGCGGGCGCGGCCACTACCTCGACAATCTGTGCCGCTCCTGGAGCGATGCCCTGGACAACTTCCGCTACGACCCGATTACGGCGCGGCTCGCCCTGCCGGACGAAGAGGCCATGCAAGCGGCGCTGCGGCAGGTGCTGCAGGATCATCCGCGGCTGGGTGATTGCGATGTCTACGTCGCGGGGCCCGGCCCGTGGGCGAACGCGGCCGAGTTCCAGCTGCTCGAGCACGGGCTGCCGCGCGAGCAGTTGTTCGTCAACACGCTGGAGCCCTGATCACTGGATGGCGCCTTTGCGCGCCAGCGCGGCGGCGTCGCGGCCCGCCTGCGCGACGAACTCCCGCGCCGCCCTGCGCGCATCGGGCGCCTTGGCCGAATCGAGCATCGACCGGGCGCGTTCCAACGCGGGCTGGCTCATGGCCGTTTCTCCCTTCTCGCCTTGCCCAGGCCGTGCTCGACCGCGCTCACCGCGGCCTCCACGCGCGAGCGCATGCCGAGCTTGCGCAGGATCGCCTTGACGTGCAGCTTGACGGTGCCGTCGGTGATGTCCAGGGCGCGCGCGATCATCTTGTTGCTCGAGCCGTCGGCGATGCACTCCAGGATCTCCAGCTCGCGCGGCGTGAGCTCGGCGAAGGGCGCCGCCGGGCGAAGCGCCGCCGGCTCCCGGCCGGTGTTGCCGCGCACCAGGCGAGCCAGGGTTCCGACCAGCTCGCGGGCCACGACGTTATTGCCGTGCAGCGCAGCCTCGAGCGCGGGCACCAGCTCCTCGGGCTCGATGTCCTTCAGCAGATAGCCCTGCGCGCCGGCGCGCAGCGCGGCGCTCAGATCGGCATCCTCGCGGCTCATGGTGAGCATCACCACCGGCGCGCCGACGCCGCTTGCGCGCAGCTGTTTCAAGGTCTCGATGCCGTTCATCCCCGGCATCTTGACGTCGAGCAGGATCAGGTCGGCCGGCAGCTCGCGCGCGCGCCGCACGCCTTCCTCGCCCGAGCCGACCGAGGCCACCACCTGGACGCCGCGGCTCTGCAG
The DNA here is from genome assembly GCA_035514595.1 of Burkholderiales bacterium. Taxonomy (GTDB): domain Bacteria; phylum Pseudomonadota; class Gammaproteobacteria; order Burkholderiales; family SG8-39; genus SCGC-AG-212-J23. The sequence continues at coordinate 4,146 of DATKAX010000131.1, read as the reverse complement.
CAGCTCCTCGATGCCCTTGCGGACCAGCGCGTGGTCGTCGATCAGCAGCACGCGCATGTCAGCGTGGCGGGGCGGTGAACATCAGCACGATGCGCGTGCCCTCGCCGGGCTCGCTTTCGATCACGATCTGGCCGTGCAGCCGCTCGGTGCGCTCGCGCATGATCGCCAGGCCCGCGTGCTCGGCCGGCACGCCCTCGACGCTGTCCGCCATGCCCAGGCCGTCGTCCTCGATCAGCACGGTGTATAGATCGTCCTCGTTGTTGAGCAGGATGCGCACGTTGCGCGCGCCGCTGTGCTTGCGGATATTGGTGAGCGCCTCCTGGATGATGAAGAACACCTGGATCTCCTGGGCCGGCGTAAGCGCGAGCGAGCGGCATTCGTTCTGGAAGAACACCGCGATGCCGGTTTCCCGGCCGAAGCGCTCGACCAGGCTGGCGACCGTCGGCACCAGCCCGGCGTCGTCGATCTTCAGGCGGTAGTTGGTGAGCAGCTCGCGCAGGTCGGCGTTCGCCTGCGCCATCGCGCGGCGCAGGCGGCTCGCCTCGTACTGGGCGCCGCCGAGGTCCTTGCGCGCCAGGGACTCGCCGAGCAGCTTCAGTTGCAGGCGCATGCCGATCAGCGACTGCGCCAGGGAATCGTGCAGCTCGTTGCCGATGATATTGCGCTCTTCCATGATGGCGAGGCGGCGCGCCTCGCTCTCCAGGCGCGCCTTTTCGATGGCGAGGCCGAGGTGGCGGCCTACGCTGATCAGCAGATCGGGCATGTCCTCCCCCATGGCCGCGAGCGGCCGGTCGAGGAACAGGTTGTAGACCCCCAGGATGCGGTCCTGGTACTGCACCGGTACCGCCACGAGCTCCGTGCAGTCGCGCTCGAGCATCGGCCGGCCGATGAGCGCCGCGCAGGGCGCGGTGCCGCGCTGGATGCGCAGCCCCCCTTCGGCTGCGGCCCAGCCGCACGGGCAGCCGCCCGCCGGCATCAGCCGGTCGCGCTCGGCGACCTCCGGGGCGAGTCCGCGGCTCGCGACCAGGCGCGTGTGGCCGTCTCCGGTGGCGAGCCGCACGCTCGCCGCGCGCGCATCCACCAGCTCGGTGAAGGCCTCGAGAAAGCCCTCGAGCAGCTGCTCGAGGCTGCCGGGCTGGCTGAGGCTGGTGGCGACCTCGTACAGGATGTCGAGCGACTGGGTCTTGCGCGCCAGGCGCACCGCCTGGGTCTGCGCCGGCTGCGGGGGAGCGGGCTCTGCCATACCGCGACTCAGACTAACACGTCAGCGCGCGGGCTGCGGCGGCTTGTGCGACGGATCGTTCGGGTTGATGAAGATGAAGCGCCACTCGCCGGGATTGATCTCGACGAAGTCCAGGGTGGCGCCGGTCAGCAGCTCGATGCTGCCGGGCGAGATCAATAGCGTGATGTCGCTCGAGACCACCTGCGTGTCCCCGTCGGCCTTGTCGTCGAATCCCATGCCGTACTCGATCACGCCCTTGTCGTCCAGGCGCGCCGCCAGGCGCAGGCAGGCCTTGCCCGGGCCGGCTTGCTGCGCCGACTTGGCGATCTGCGCCGCGGCCTGCGGCGTGACCGTAATCATCAGCCGGTACTCCACGCCCGGGGCCTGCGCATGCCGGCGATCTTGCAGGCCTGCTTGACATAACCGTAGGGGAAAAGCACGAACAGATCGTTTCGCCCCTGGCTCGCCGCGCCCTTGACCTCGGCCAGGTGCTTCATGACATGACGGGCATCGGGGGCAATCTGCCGCTGCTCGTAGTACTCGCGCACGAACCTGATCACTGCCCAATGCTCATCGGACAGGACGATGCGCTCCTCGCGCGCCAGTGCCTCGGCGACCTGCTCGTTCCAGTCGGCCGGATCGACCAGATAACCCTCTTCATCAAGTTGCATGCCTGCAGTTCCTCACGAAATCGACGAAACGCCGCGCCCAGGGGTTGCCGGCGACATCGCGCAGGTGGGCATACGATGCCAGCAGATTCTTGTGCACGATCCCGTCGTGCCTGCCGTCGATGCCATGGCCGCGCTCCACGTCATAGGCGAACTCGGCGCCGGGCGCGAGGTTTTCGACGCTCGAGTAGTGGAACTCGTGCGCGCGGATTGGCTGCGAATCCTGCACGCCCGGCTGCGGCCAGGGGCTGCGCCCGGTCTCGCGCAAATGCACGTAGCCCCGCCCGACGGGCCGGCTGTGCATGACGATATCCGCGGGAATCACGCCGACCATCCCGGCGCGGCGCCCGTTCCACTCGATGCCGCGCGCGAGATACATCAGCCCGCCGCATTCGGCGTAGGCCGGCAGGCCTGCTTCGATCGCGTCATGCAACTCGCGACGCAGGTTTGCGTTCGCCGCGAGCGCCTCCATGTGCGTTTCCGGAAATCCGCCGCCGATGAACACGCCATCCATTTTCGGCAGGTGCTCGGCGTGCAGCGCATCGAAGCTCACCAGCTCCGCGCCCGCGGCGTGCAAGGCCTCGAGGTCGCCCGGATAGTAAAAGCCGAACGCGGCATCGCGCGCGATGCCGATGCGCACCGGCGGGCCTGCGGCCGCGTGCGGGGCCGGCGCGCCGCCCTGCAGCGGCGCGGCCTGCCGGGAGACGGCCAGCAACTGATCCAGATCGACCTGGGCGGCGATGTGCGCCGCGATCTCGTCGATGCGGCTGCGCGCGCCTTGCGCCTCGTTGCTCGGCACCAGGCCCAGGTGGCGCTCGGCGATCGTCATGCGCTCGTCGTGCTGCACGGCGCCGAGCACCGGCACGCCGGTGTAGTGCTGGATCACCGCGCGCAGCTTGGCCTCGTGGCGCGAGCCCCCGAGCTGGTTCAGGATCACGCCGGCGATGCGGATGTTCCGGTCGAACGCCTGGTAGCCGAGGATGAGCGGCGCGATGCCGCGCGTCATGCCGCGCGCGTCGATCACCAGCACCACGCTCGTGCCGAGCAGCGCCGCCATCGCGGCGTTGCTGTTGCTGCCGTCGAGATCCAGCCCGTCGTACAGGCCTTTGTTGCCCTCGACGATGCCGAGCGTGGCGCCGCGCATGCCGCGTACGACCTGGGCGCGGATCTCCTCCGCGCCCATCAGGTAGGCGTCGAGGTTGTAGCACGGCCGCCCGGCCGCCAGCCCGAGCCACAGCGGATCGATGTAATCCGGGCCCTTCTTGAAGGGCTGCACCGCCTCGCCGCGCGCGCGCAGCGCCGCGCACAACCCGATGCACACCGTGGTCTTGCCCGAAGACTTGTGGGCGGCGGAGATGAACAGGCGGTTCATGCGGCAGCGGGATCGACGTCGCCGTCCGCCAGGCTGCGCGGCAGGAACGGCAATACCTTGAGCGCCACGGCGGTGAGCGCGAGCGCCAGCGCCACGCCGCCCACGCCGAGCGCCACTTCCGGCAGGCTCGGCGCATAGCTCGCGACCACACCGTCGAAAAAGCTGCTGGCGACTTCCTTTTCCGGGAACATCAGTTGCGGATAGGCCTGTCCGCCGATGATGAGGACATAGAGCTGCGCGAGCCCGCCCAGGATCACTAACACCGCCGCGGCTGCGAGTGCGCGGCGCGACGTGGTCGCGAACAGCAGCGCGAGGGGCAGCAGGCTGCCGACCAGGATCTGGCCGAGCCAGAAGAGCGCCGTGTAGATGCCGCCGTCCCAGAGGAAGAAGCGCTCGAGCTCGTGCTGGCGCGCGATATAAAGATTGGTAAGGTGATGCACCGCGACGAAGTACAGCACCGTCGCCACGAACACGCCGAGCAGGGTCCTGAGCCGGTTCAGCACCACATCGCCCAGTGCCCGGCCGGTCCATCGGCAGGAGGCCATCAGCACCAGCACGAAGATCGCCAGGCCGAAGGAGAACGACATGACGATGAACAGCGGCGCGAGCAGTGCGCTCGCGTAGGGCTCGCGCGCCACCAGGAAACCGAAGATCGACCCGGTGCCGGTGGTGAGAACCAGGCGCCACACGAACGCGAGCAGGCCCGCGGGCTTGGTGTGGCGGTTCATGCGCCGCTCGAACAGGGTCCACAGATACAGCGCCACGACGCCGAAGAAGCCGGTGTAGAGGAAGATGTTCCAGGCGAAGATCGACTTGAAGTTGTAGTGCGTCATCGCCACGATCAGCCGGTCGGGACGCCCGAGATCCAGCACCAGCACCGCGAG
>DATKAX010000130.1:0-3691 GCA_035514595.1 Burkholderiales bacterium | reverse complement strand
TCAGGGGCGGGACCACGGTCGTTTCGAGCGCGCGCTTGCGCACGAGGTCCACCGAGGCGCTGGTGAGAAACACGGTCACTTTCAGCCCGGCGGTCAGCCCGCCGCAGGCGATGGTGAAGCCCACCGACGACAGCTCGTGGTCGGTGCCGCGGGTCATGAGGACGACGAGGCTGCGGCTGGTCTCGGCCATGGGGGTTCTCCTTTCAAGGAAGATGCACAGCATGCCCCATTGCTAGAATGGGCCGCAAGCCATGATCCGTATCGGCATCGACACCGGCGGCACCTTTACCGACATCGTCTCGGTCGACGGCGCGAGCGGCGCCGTCGAGGTCACCAAGGTGGCGAGCACGCCGCACAACCCGGCGATCGGCCTGGCGCGCGGGGTTCAAGAGATTCTTTCCCGTGGAAAAGCAAAACCGGGCGACGTAGCGGCGCTGGCGCACGGCACCACCGTGGCCACCAATGCGCTGCTCCAAGGAGATATAAAAGATTTAGCTTTGTTAGTCACCGAGGGCTACCGGCATATCCTCGAGATCGCCCGCCAGTCGGTGCCCGACGGCTACGGCAACTCCTACTTCTGGGTGAAGCCCGAGCGCATCGTGCCGCTCGAGCTGGTCCGGGAGGTCGGCGGGCGGCTCGACTACCGCGGCCGCGAATTGCGCCCTCTCGACGAGGAAAGCGTGCGCGCGGCGGCGCGCTTCTACCGGCGCCACGGCGTGCGCGCTGCCGCCGTGTGCCTGATCCATTCCTACGCCAACCCGGCGCACGAGCGGCGCGTGGGCGAGCTCCTTTCCGAGGAATACCCGGAGCTCGTGGTCTCGCTCTCCTGCGACGTGCTGCCCGAGTACCGCGAGTACGAGCGCGCGGTCACCACGCTGGTGGACGCCTTCGTCAAGCCCCACATGGCGGTGTACCTGCGGCGCATCCGCACCGAGCTGGGCGAGGAGCTCGGCACGAAGCCCTTCCTCGTGATGCAGTCCTCGGGCGGCGTGGTGAGCGCCGAGCGCTGCGCCGAGCACCCGATCAGCACGGTGCTCTCGGGCCCCGCCGCCGGCACGCTCGGCGCCTCGATGATCGCGCGCCTTGCCGGCTTCCCGGACGCGGTGACGCTGGACGCCGGCGGCACCTCGACCGACATCTGCCTGGTCGAAGGAGGTGCGGCGCACATCACCAACAACTCGGGCGTCGGCAGCTTCCCGGTGCGCGTGCCGATGATCGACATCCACACCATCGGCACCGGCGGCGGCTCGATCGCCTGGATCTCGCGCGAGGGCCACCTGAAGGTCGGCCCGAAGAGCGCCGGCGCGGTGCCCGGGCCGATGTGCTACCCGCAGGGCGGCGAAGAGCCGACCATCACCGACGCCAACCTCGTCCTCGGGCGCCTGCCACCGGCGCTGATCGGCGGCGGCATTGCGCTTTCGGTCGAGCGCGCACGCGCCGGGCTCGCCGCGCTCGCGCAGCGCCTGGGCGGCAAGCTCTCGGTGGAAGCGCTCGCCGAGGGCATCGTCGAGATCGCCAACTGGAACCAGGCGAACGCGATCCGCCAGATGACCATCCAGAAGGGCATCGACCCGCGGCGCTTCGCGCTGCTCTCGTTCGGCGGCTCGGGCCCGGCGCAGTCGCCGGCGGTGGCGCGCCTTCTCGGCATGAAGTGCTGCCTCGTGCCGCCGCATCCCGGCAACGTCTCGGCCTTCGGGCTGCTCGCGGTCGACTGGCGCACCGACCACGTGGCGACCCGCGTCACGCACGAGGACGCCGCCGATCCGACGCTTGCCGAGATCTACGCGCGCCTGGAAGAGGAGGCGCTCGACACCTTGAAGCGCGACGGCATCGAGCCCTCGCGCGTGCGCCTCGCGCGCGAAGCCGATCTGCGCTACGTCGGCCAGTCGATGGAGGTGCGCGTCGCCGCGCCCGCAGGCGCGATCGACGGCAAGTTCCTCGGCGAGCTCGCCGCCAACTTCCATGCCGCGCACCGCCGCGCCTTCGGCTACGACTACGCCGGCCGGCAGAAGGTGGAGCTGGTCAATTTCCGCGTCTCCGGCTTCGGCCTGATCGAGCACGCGCGGCTGCCCAAGCTTAAGCCTCTTCCAAATGTCATACCCGCTAAGAAGGCAGCCCGGCGCGTGTACTTCGACGGCGCCTGGGTCGAGACCGCGGTCTACGAGCGTGCCGCGCTTCCGCCCGGCTGCCGCATTGAGGGGCCGGCGGTGATCGAGGAGTTCGGCTCGACCACGGTGGTATTTCCGGGCCAGTTCCTGGAGGTTGACCCACATGGCATCCTGACTGTGCGAGAGAAGGTATCCCCCCTGGAGGGCAGGCGATGAGCCGAGCCGACGGCAAGCCCTGGCCCACCCCGCCGCTCGCGCGCGCGAAATGCGAGGTCGACCCGATCGTGCTGCAGATCGTCGAGGGGACGCTCAACTCGATCGAGCGCGAAATCGAGTTCGCGATCGAGCGCACCGCGCGGAGCCCCATGATCCGCGAGGCGCACGACTACCGCGTCGGCCTCTTCGACCGCTACTGCCGCAAGCTCACCGGGCGCTCGTACTCGGCGATGCCGAACGCGGTGGTGCGCGACTACCCGCCCGAGACCATGCGCCCGGGCGACGTCTTCCTCATGAACGACACCTACCTCACCGAGGGCTCGATCGGGCATCTGCCCGACATGTGCTCCACGGTGCCGGTGTTCCATGAGGGCGAGGTGGTGGCCTACATCCAGGCCTTCGGCCACCACGACGACATCGGCGGGCGCGTGCCCGGCTCGATGCCCGGCACCGCGGTGACGGTGTTCGAGGAAGGCCTGATGATCCCGCCGATCAAGCTCTACAGCGAAGGGCGCCTGAACGAGGAGGCGTTCAAGATCGTGAAGCGCAACACCCGCGTGCCCGAGATGCTCGCCGCGGACCTCGACAGCGAGACCCAGTCCATCCTGATGGGCGCGCGGCGCATGGCCGAGCTCTTCGAGCGCTTCGGCACCGAGACGGTCGAGGCCTGCTTCCAGGCGATCCTCGACAAGTGCCGCGACATCTACCGCAACGAGCTCCTGCCCAGGATCGCCGACGGCGAGTACGCCTGGGAGGACTTCGTCGAGCACGACGGCGTCACCGATCCCAAGCTCCACCGCCTCGCGCTGAAGATGATCAAAATGGGCGATCGCATCACGCTCGATTTTTCCGGCACCGCGCCGCAATCGAGCGGGCCGATCAACTGGCCGGCCGACTACGCCGACGGCGCCTTCCTCATCAAGTGGATCGCGCCGATCCTGCGCAACCTCGCCGACACCCCCGAGCGCGCCGCCGAGATCCACGTCAACGAGGGCGTGTGCGAGGTGTTCGACGTGGTGTTCCCCCCCAAGGGCACCCTGATCACGCCGGTGTGGCCGGCGGCGACCAACGCGCGCTCCTTCGTGCTTCTGCGCTCCCTGGGCTTGCTCGCCGGCGTCGTCGCGCAAGCCGTCAACTGGCGCATGCCCGCCGACCAGGAAACCATCCGCTACACCGGCTTCTACGGAACAGACGCCGAGGGCAAGCCGTTCCTGTCGCGCGAGGTCCTCGGCGGCGGCTCCGGCGGGCGCTACTACGCCGATGGCAACGACACCATCCACATCGTCCCCGACTCGCGCAACCAGCCCGCCGAGTTCACCGAAAACCGCTTCCCGATCCTCGTCGAGAAGCTCGGCCTCGCCACCGAC
>DATKAX010000129.1:0-9884 GCA_035514595.1 Burkholderiales bacterium | reverse complement strand
AGGATCGTGTGCGTCGGGCTCAACTACCAGGACCACGTGGTCGAGACCGGGCGCGACAACACCGAGCAGCCGGCGATCTTCCTGCGCCTGCCCGAGTCGCAGGTCGGGCACAACCAGCCGATCGTGCGCCCGCGCGAGTCGAAGACGCTCGACTTCGAGGCCGAGATCGCGGTGATCATAGGAAAGCCGGGCAGGCGCATCTCGCAGAAGGATGCCTGGGACCACATCGCCGGCTACAGCTGCTACAACGACGGCTCGGTGCGCGACTGGCAGCGCCACACCATCCAGTGGACCGCGGGCAAGAACTTCGCGCGCACCGGCGGCTTCGGGCCGTGGATGGTCACCGCCGACGACATCCCGCCGGGAACCAGGATGACGCTCTCCTGCCGCTTGAACGGCGAGCGCATGCAGCACGCCACCACCGAGCAGATGATCTTCAAGATCCCGAAGATCATCGAGTACGTCTCGACCTGGACCACGCTCGAGCCCGGCGACGTGCTGGTCACCGGCACGCCCGGCGGCGTCGGCGCGCGCCGCACCCCGCCGGTATGGATGAAGCCCGGCGACACGGTCGAGGTCGAGATCGACAAGGTCGGCGTTCTCGTCAACACCATCGCCGACGACTGACCTAGCGCCGCTCGACGTTAGCCGCCCGCTCCATCGCGGCGCAGACGGCGGCGGCGTCCTCGTCGTGGTGGCCCTGCGCGACCGCGGCGTAATAGAGCTGCAGGGCGGCGTGGTAGATCGGCAAAGGACAATGCAGGTCCGCGGCGTGTGCGCTGATGATGCGTGCGTCCTTGAGCGGGATCGAGAAGTTCATCCCCTCGTGCCGGTATTCGTTGCGCGCCATCATGGCGCCGCGCACCTCGAACATCGCCGAGCTGGACGCCGAGCCGCTGATCACCTCGTGGACCCGCTTGGGGTCGAGGCCGGATTTCATGGCGAGCACCATCACTTCGGCCGCGGCGCTGTTGTGCACCAGGTTGAGGATGTTGCCGACGATCTTCATCTTCATGCCGCAGCCGAACTCGCCGACGTAGTGGGCCTTCCTGGTGAAGGCGAGCAGGATCGGCTCCACGCGGTCGTAGAGCGCGCGCTCGCCGCTGCCGAAGGCGGTCAGCCCCTTGCGCTGCGCCTGGATGCGGTTGCCGCTCACCGGGCAGTCGAGCATCGCCCGGCCTGATGCGGCGAGCCGCTCGCGCGCCCACTCTTTGTCGCGCACGGCGAAGGTGCTGATCTCGATCACGGCGGCGCTGCCGCCGGCGGCCTTGTCGATCCCCTGCGCGCCCGCGACCACTTCACGCAGCGCCTCGACCGAGGGCAGGCAGAGGATCGCCACGTCGCTCGCCTCGGCGAGCTCGCGCGGCGAGCCGGCCGCGGCCATCCCGAGCGGTGCCAGCTCGGCGAGCCTGCGGGGATCGATGTCGTAGCCGAGAACCGGGTAGCCGGCCTGCAGAAGATGCGGCACGATGGCCGAGCCGAGCACGCCCAGCCCAATGAAACCGATTCGCTCCATCAATAGAGCCCTCCGGTGACGGTCCCCGCAAAGGCCATCGTGATCGCCATTGCGGTCCACGCCCTGTGGGGCGGAAACCCCGTGGCGGTGAAATTCGGCCTGCTGGTCTTCCCGCCGATGTGGAGCGCTTTCGTGCGCTTCGCCATCGGCATCGCCTGCATCGTGCTCTGGGCCAGGCACCGCGGCATCGCCATCCGGCCCGCGCGGGCGGAGTGGCTGCCGCTCGGCCTGTTGAGCGCGCTGTTCACCGTGCAGATCGGCGCGCTGAATTTCGGGCTCGATTTAACCAGCGCCTCCACCGGCTCGGTGCTGGTCGCCACCAATCCTCTTTTCGCCGCGGTGTGCGCGCATTTCCTCATTACAGGCGATCGATTGACGGTGCGCAAGGGTCTCGGGCTCGCCATCGCCTTCCTCGGGGTGAGCCTGCTCCTGCTGCGGGGCTCGGGTTTCGCGGGCTGGCATGCCGAAGGCCTCGGCAACTGGCTGGTGCTCGCCAGCGCGGCGCTGCTCGGGCTGCGCCTCGTGCTCAGCTCGAAGGTCATGCAGCGCATCGACCCGGTGCGCCTGAACGTGTGGCTGATGTGCCTCTCGCTGCCGTTCTTCGCCGCGGGCGGCCTCGCCTTCGAGGCGATCCGCTGGGAAAACCTCGCCTGGCCGCCGCTCCTGGGTCTCGCCTACCAGGGCATCGTCATCGCCGGGCTGGGCTTCATGGTGCTGAGCCATCTCCTCAAGCACTATCCGCCCAGCGCCATGGTTGGCTTCAGCTTCGTCGCCCCGGTGGCAGGGGTGCTGCTCGCGCTCGGGCTGCTCGGCGAGCCGGTTTCCGCCGAGCTGGTGGCGGGGATGCTGCTGGTCGCCCTGGGCCTTTACGTAAGGAAGTAAGCCGGATCTTGAGCAGCCGCGCGGCGTTCAATCCCTTGATCTTCGCCTTGTCGGCGTCCTTCAGGAAGTCGCAGCCGTCGACGAATCCGCGCGGGTCGTACCAGCCCATGTCGAAGGGATAATCGGTGCCGGCCAGAATATGGTCCGCGCCCCACAGGTTCACCAGGTGGCGCAGCTGCTCGCGGTCGAACACGAGGGTGTCGAAGTAAAGCTTGGCGAGCGAGCGGCGCGGCTTGCGCTTCAGCACCGTGCGCGCATCCTCGCGCGCGCTCCAGACGTGGTCCAAGCGCCCAGGGTAATGGCCGACATAGCCGCCGCCGTGCGCCGCGACGATCTTCAGCTTGGGGAAGCGCTCGAGCACGCCGTCGAACACGAGGTGTCCCAGCGCCACCGTGGTATCGAGCGGATTGCCGATGACGTTGTTGAAGTAGTGATCGGCGAAACGCTCGCCCGCGGTGAAGCCGCTGGGATGCAGGAATACCATCGCGTCGAGCTCCTGGACCTTGGCCCAGAAGCGGTCCAGGCCGCGCGAGATTTCGCGTCCGGCGACGTTGGTGCCGATCTCCACCCCGCGAAAACCGAGCTTGCGGATGCAATGCTCCAGCTCCTCGGTGGCCGCGTCCACCGACTGCAGGGGGACGTTGGCGAGCGCCACGAAGCGATCGGGATGGCGCTCGACGATCGAGGCAAGGTTCTCGTTGACCGCGCGCGCGGTCCTGCGACCGAGCTCGGGATCGAGCCGGTACATGAACTGGAAGGGCGAGGTGGATATCGCCTGCACGTCGACGCCCATCGCGTCCATGTCCTTCAGCCGCTGCTCGACCGAAGTCAGGCAGACGCGCACGTTCTCCATCTGCCGGGCGTTGACTTTGCGGGTGAGCTCGCTGGCGAAGCGGGCCGCCGGCTCCTGCGCCGGCGAGTAGACGCCTTTCACCATCTCGTCGACCGCCGGGGTGTGAACATGGCAGTGAATGTCGATGCAGACGTGCTTGCCGCCGCGCGGCGCGGTCTTGGCGCGCCCGCCACGGGCCACGGCACCTGGACAGGTAAAGAGCAAGGTATTGTCCTCCGCAGTTTTTAGGATAATCTCATGCGCGAGGAGGAGGCGCATGAAACGCTGGTGGAATTTCAATCACACCACCGCCGTGGTGCTGCTTGTGCTCGCCGGGCTGCTGCTCGCCAGCGTAGCGAGCCAGGTCGCGCCGCCCAGGATGCTCCTCGGCCGCCGGCTCGCAGCGCTCGACCCGGCGCTTTATCCTCGCCTGGTGTTCGGCGCGATGCTGCTTCTCGCGCTCTGGTATTTCATCGTCGGCTCCAGGCTTCGCGAGGAGAACCTCCTCAAGCGGGTCGGCGCCGAGGGCGTGGTCAACGTCGGCGTGACGCTGCTCTGCTTGCTGGCCTACGCCTTCGCGCTGCCGCGCCTGGGGTTTGTCGCCTCCGGCGCGGTGCTGATCGCGGTGCTGAGCTTGTTCTTCGGTGACCGCGGCCGCCTCCAGACCGGCGCCGTCGCCGTGCTGGTCCCGGCGGCGATCTACTTCGGCCTGACCCGGCTGATGCGCGTGTCGCTGCCCGAGTTTCCGTTCTTCTGACGCATGTGGGAATCGTTCCTCGAAGGCTTCCACCTCGCGCTGCGGCTGGACACCTTCGCGATGATGTCGGTCGGCCTGGCCCTGGGCATCGTGGTCGGCGCGCTGCCCGGGTTCACCACCACCATGGCGCTGGCGATCCTGCTGCCGCTGTCGTTCTTTCTCGATCCGCTGGTCGGCATCCCTTTCCTGATCGGCGTGACCAAGGGCGGCATCTTCGGCGGCAGCATTCCCGCCATCCTGATTTCGATCCCCGGCACCGCCGCATCGATCGCCACGACGTTCGACGGGCCCGCGCTGACGAAGAAGGGCGAGTCGCGCAAGGCGCTGGAGATGGCGCTGTTCTCCTCGGCGTTCGGCGACACGGTGAGCGACATCCTGACGATCCTGCTGATCGCGCCGATCGCCGTGCTGGCGCTCAAGTTCGGTCCGCCCGAGCTGGGCGCGATCATCCTGCTCAGCCTGGTGGTGATCACGGCGAGCACGAGCGGCGTGTTCGTGAAGGGCCTGCTGATGCTGGCGATGGGCCTGTTCTTCGGCATCATCGGCCAGGATCCGATCGGCGGCGTGTCGCGCTTCACCTTCGATCTGTTTCCCCTGCGCTCGGGCATCCCGCTGCTGCCGATGCTGATCGGCGTGTTCGCCCTGCCCGAGATATTCGAAGCGGTGGAACGCAAAGGCGCCGCGCTGTTCACTTCGAAGGTGCCCGGGGCCGAGGGCCCGCGCCTCACGCTTGCGGAGTTCAAGCGCTGCTTTCGCACCATTCTGCGCTCGACGGGCATCGGCGCCGCCATCGGCGCCATTCCCGGAATGGGCCAGGTGATCGCGGCGGTGGTCGGCTATACCGCCGCCAAGAACGCCTCCGACCACCCGGAGACCTTCGGCAAGGGCGAGCTCGAGGGCATCGCCGCGGCCGAGTCGGCCAACAACGCCGTCAACGGCCCCACCATGGTGCCGCTGCTGACCCTCGGCATTCCCGGCGACAACCTGACCGCGATCCTGCTCGGCGCCTTCATCGCCCACGGCCTGCGCCCTGGGCCGACGCTGTTCCAGGAGCAGGCGCCGCTCGTGTTCGCCATCCTGGTGGCGATGGTGCTGGCGAACGTCCTTTTCATCGTGATCGCCTATCTCACCGTGCCGCTGTTCGCCAGGCTGGTCACGGTCCGCAAGTCGCTGCTGCTGCCGATGACGGTGGTGTTCGCCTTCACCGGGGCCTACGTGTACCAGTCCGACCCCTGGGACCTCTACCTCCTGGTGTTCTTCGGCGTGTTCGGCTACCTGGCAAGGAAGCTGCGCTTCGACATCTCGCCGATGGTGATGGGATTCATCCTCGGCCCGATCCTGGAGTATTCGCTCGGCCAGACGGTGAGCATGTCGCAGGGCGAGTTCATGCATTTCGTGTTCGTCGAGCGCCCGATCGCCTCGTTCGTCGTCGTAGCCACCCCGGTGGTGGCCTATCTGCTGTGGCGCCGGGTGGCCCGGCTGCGGCGCCGCGCTGTGGTAACGGCGAGCGCGGAATCGCGATAGGATGGACTGCCTTTTCAAGGAGGAGGAACCTATGAAGATGGTTGATGCCTGCAAGCGCATGGTGGGGGTGTTACTGGCAATGCTCCTGGGCCTGCCGCTCGCCCACGCGCAGAACTACCCCGAGAAGCCCGTTACGCTGATCATTCCGCTCGGCGCCGGCGGCTCCCACGACCTGAACGCGCGCGTGTTCACCAGCGTGATCGGCAGCTACCTCGGCCAGCCGATGGTGGTGAGGCTCATGCCCGGGGCGGCCGGACAGACGGGAACCGCGGCGGCGGTCAACGCCCCTGCGGACGGGTACACGCTGATCTTCTCGCACAACTTCATCGATCAGCTCCAGCAGCACGTGGAGAAGCTGCCTTACGACACGACCCGGTCGCTCGAGACCATCGTGCGGCTCAACTACGCGCCCGGGGCCATCGTCGTGCGCGCCGACAAGCCCTGGAAAACGCTGCAGGAGATGTTCGACTACGGGCGCAAGAACCCGGGCAGGCTGAAGTTCGGCCACAGCGGCAACTGGGGCGCGGCCATGGCGCCCGGCGCGCAGCTGCTCGCCGAAGCCGGGGTGGACGCCACCCTGGTCGCGCACAAGGGCGGCGGTCCGGCGATGCAGGCGGTGCTCGCGGGCGACGTGGACTTCACCATCGCCTTCCCCTCGGTCATCGAGTCGCAGGGCGACAAGGTGCGCGCGCTCGCCGTGGGCGGCGACCCGAGCGTGCTGCCGGGCGTGCCGACCTTCAAGCAGCTGGGCTACAGGAGCAGCGGCCTGGAGATGGAGCGCATCGTGCTCGGGCCGCGCAGCATGCCGGAGGAACGCAAGCGGATCCTGCGCGAGGCCTTCCAGAAGATGAACGGCGACAAGACCTACCAGAACCTGATGAAGAAGCTCGGCGAAAACACCGTGCTGATGCCGGGGCCCGAGTACGAGAAGCTCCGCGCCCGGCAGAACGTCGAGTACAAGGCGCTGGTTCAGAAGCTGACCGGCAAGTAGGTGCATGCGGTTCACATCCGCGCGGGCGGCTACCAGCCGCCCGCTTCGGTTCACAACCGGGCCGCCCGCCTGCTTGGCGATGCGCTCGCCGCCCGGCTGGGTGAAGCAGTGCGCTTCGAGCTGGAGGACAACATCGTGGCCTCCGGCCACAACGCGGCCGATCTCCTCGAGTGGGTGGGCAGCGGCCGCATCGAGATGTGCTACTTCTCGACGAGCTACCTGGCGAACGAAGCGCCGCAGCTCGCGGCGCTCGATTCTCCCTTCGTCTTCGAGCGGCGCGAGCAGGCCTATGCGCTCCTGGACGGCGCGCTCGGTGAGGAAGCATCCGCGCAGCTCGCGCGCACGCGGGGCTACAAGGTACTCGGCTATTTCGACAACGGCTTTCGCCACATCACCAACCGGCTGCGGCCGCTGCGCCGGCCGCAGGACTGCAAGGGTTTGCGCATCCGCACGCTCGCGAGCGAAGCGCATGCGCGCGTCTTTCGCCGGCTCGGCTTCGAGCCGGTCGCGCTCGACGTGAAGGACCTGGTTCCCGCGCTGCGAGCGGGCACCGTGGACGCCCAGGACAACCCGCTCACCAACATCTATAACTTCGGCGTGCACCGCTACCATCGGCATCTCACGCTCTCGGCGCATTTCTGGGGCGCCGCGGCCCTGCTGTGCCACGGCGAGTCGTACGCACGCTGGCCGGCCGAAGTGCGCTCCGCCGTGGCCGCGGCGGCGGGCGAAGCGGTTGCCGCCCAGCGCCGCCTGGCCGCGGCCGAAGACGACGAGGTGCTCGCCAGCCTGGAAGCGGCGGGCTGCGATATCGTACGGTTGAGCCCCGAGGAGCGCGCACTATGGAAGGAGGCAAGCACGTGAAACCGATCAATGTGGCCATCATCGGCACCGGCTGGTGCGGCGGCATCCGCGCCGAGACCTGCGCCGCATCGCCCCTGGTGAAGGAGCTTCATCTGGCGGAGGTCAAGCCCGAGCGCCTCGCCGAGATGGCGCGCAAGACCGGGGCACGCACCGCCACCGCCGACTACCGCGAGCTGCTCGCCAAGGACGATATCGACGCGGTCATGGTGTCGGCGACGCCGGAGAGCACGCACTACCCCATGACCCGCGACGCGCTCGCCGCGGGCAAGCACGTGCTGCTCGAGAAGCCGATCGCGCTGACGCTCGCGGAGGCCGACGAGCTGATAGCGCTGGCCAGCGAAAAGAAGCTGAAGCTCACGATCGGGTACTCGCAGCGCTTCAACCCGAAGTTCGCCTACGTGCGCAAATGCGTGCGCGAGGGCACCATCGGCCGCCCGGTGAGCGCCCTGGTGAGCCGCCACATCAATCGCAACCTCGGCAAGAAGATCACCGGCCGGGTCAAGCTCTCGCCCGCGGCGATGGAGTCGACGCACGACCTGGATTTCGTGCTCTGGTGCCTCGAGCCGGCGAAGCCGGCGCGCGTGTACTCCCAGGTCGCGTTCGGCGCCATGCAGGAGAGCACCGGGGCGCCGATTCCCGACTGCCAGTGGATCACGGTCACCATGGACAACGGCGTTTCGTTCGTCATCGGCGGGGGCTGGAGCCTGCCGCCGGGCTATCCGAACTACTCCTCGACCTGGATCGAGTTCCTCGGCACCGACGGGGCGCTGTTCATCGACAACAGCCATCGCGACGTGTCGCTCAGCACGCTGAAGGACGGCACCGTCTACCCGATGTCGACAATGCCCGGCGAGCAGGTCGAGCACGTCTTCGCGGGCGCCATGGCGAACGAGACCCTGCACTTCCTCGAGGCGGTGGCGTACGACCGGCCGGTGCTCGTGACCGCCGAGCACGCGCGCATGGTGATGGAGCTCTACCAGGCCGCGGACCTCTCGGCAGAGCGCAACGAGGCTGTCTCGCTGCCGCTGGCAGAGCGGTCAGAGCCCGATTTCTACTCCGCTTCCAGCGGCACCTTGAAGGTGGTGCCCTCCAGCACGACGCCGCCGCGCGCGCCCGGCGCGACGCTTCCGTAGCGCGGCGCGAACACCTCGGGAAGCGCGCGCGCCTCGGGCGGCGCAAGCCACAGGCGCAGCAGGTGACGCTGGCGCCCGGGCTCGGGCCAGTTCTCGAAGTCGCCGCGCGAATGCAGGATCTGGTGGTTGTGCAGGAGCTGGATGTCGCCCGGCTGGAAGTCCATGGCGAGGTGGATCGCCGGGTCGTTGCACAGCGCGTCGATCAGATCCATCGCCTGCACCTGCGCGTGCGTAAGGCGCCGCGCCTCCGGGAAGAGCTTCTGCGCGGACTCGATGTACTGGCGCACGTAGATGCACGAGAGCTTCCCGGCGTGCCAGTGGAAAATGGGAATGTCGAACCAGGGCCGCATGCCCTCGGGCACCTCGCCACGCCGGTCCGTGGGGAACGGCTCGAACAGCGCCGGCGCGAGATCCGGCCGGCGCGCGAGCACCTCGTTGTAGACGCTCATAGAGCTCGCGAGGTAGCTCTCGCCTCCCGCCTTCGCGGTCTTGAGGCACAGCAGGCCGACCACGTCGACCGAGTCGGTGTGGTACTCGAGGCCGCGGCTGGTCTGGTAGTAGCGCACCTTCGGGTCGCGGATGTCGAGGCCGAGGTCCTTGACGTGGCCCAGCAGGTGGCCCTTGGCGTTCTGCGAGCGAAAGGCCCCGAGCCAGGCGCCCAGGCCCAGGTAGGCGATCGCCTGCGCTTCGCGCGTCATGCGCTCCACCGGCAGCCCGCGCAGCAGGACGAAGCCGCGGCCCTCGAGCAGCTCGGCGAGCACCGCGCGCAGCACCGGGCCGAGCCGCGGCAAGGGGAAATCGCCGGCCGCCATGGCCTTCAAAGGCTTGCCGGTGCTGCGAAAGCCCTCCACCGCGGCGTCGATCTCCGCGAGCTCCGCGGCGCTGAAGCGCCGGATCCAGTCGTCGCGTTTCGCCAGCTCGCGCCCGTACCAGACCCCCGGGCCACGGACAGCTTCCGTCATCCGCAGCGGCGCCGCTAGGCGGTGCCCACCACGTTGCGCAGCACGCCGATCTTCTCCATCTCGCACTCGATGACGTCGCCGGGCTTGAGGTAGCCTTTCGCCGGCACCAGCTCCTCGCTGCCGTCGCCGCCGACCCACTTGCCGCCGAGCTCGGGGTCGGTCGACCAGGCGGTGCCGCCCGGCGTGCCGGTGATGATGATCGTGCCCGGCTGCAGCGTCAGGTTCGCCGAGAAGAAGTGGATCAGGTGCGCACACGAGAAGATCATGTTGCCGGTCGAGGCCGATTGGCGCAGCTCGCCGTTGATGCGCGTGCGCAGGCGCAGCTTCTGCGGATCGCCGATCTCGTCGGCGGTCACGATCCACGGCCCGGTCGGCCCGGAGGTCTCGAAGCACTTGCTGCGGCCGAGCTCGTACCAGGTGAAGCCC
>DATKAX010000128.1:0-12846 GCA_035514595.1 Burkholderiales bacterium | reverse complement strand
CTGCCCGACGCCGACCGGCGCGCGCAGCGTCCGGGCCTCATCATGGCGGCGATCTACTCCGCGCTGCTGCAGGAAATCGAGCGTGACGGGTTCCAGGTGCTGACGCAGCGCACCTCGCTCACGCCGCTGCGCAAGCTTTGGATCGCCTGGAAGACGTGGCTCGGCGCGTAGCAGTAATTGGCGCGGGCTACGCGGGCATGGCTGCCGCGGTGACGCTGGCGCAGCGCGGCGTGCGCGCCACCGTCTACGAATCCGGTCCGGTGCCAGGCGGACGCGCGCGGCGAGTCGAGACGCAAGGCCACACGCTGGACAACGGCCAACACATCCTGATCGGTGCCTACACGACGCTGTTCGGTCTGATGCGCACCGTGGGCGTGCCGTCGGACGCAGTGCTGCGCGTGCCCCTCGAACTGCGCTACGCCGACGGCGTGTGCCTGCGCCGCATGGTTCTGCCGGCACCTTTCGGCCTGCTGGGCGGCATGCTCGCCGCGCGCGGCTTGCCCTGGCGCGAGCGCGTGGGTGCTGTGCGCTTCATGCTCGCGCTGCGCAAGCTCGACTTTCACCTCGCCGAGGACTGCAGCGTGCAGGACTTGCTCGAGCGGCACGCCCAGGAGGGCCGCATCGGCCACTATATCTGGAAACCGCTCTGCGTCTCGGCCCTTAACACGTTGCCCGAGCGCGCATCCGCGAACGTGTTCCTCGCCGTGCTGCGCGACACGCTCGCGGGTGACGAGGACGCGAGCGACCTGCTGTTGCCGCGCGTAGACCTGTCGAAGCTCTTTCCGGAACCGGCGGCCGCCTGGCTGCAGGCGCAAGGCGGCGAGCTGCGCTGCGGGTCTACGGTGCGCGACCTGGGCGCGTTGCGCGCCGCGTACGACGCCGTGATCCTCGCGGTGGGACCGCATCAGGTGAAAATGCTCGCGCCCGAGCTCGTCGCCGACTTCAAGTATCAGCCCATCTTCACGTGCTATCTGCAGTACGACGCGCGCACCCGCCTGCCCTTTCCGATGCTCGGGCTCGCCCACGGGCTCGTGCAATGGGTGTTCGACCGGGGCAGGCTTACCGGTGAGAAGGGACTGCTCGCGGCGGTGATCAGCGCGCAGGGCGACCACCAGCAGATGACCCACGACGAGCTTGCAGGAGCCTGCCATCAGGAGCTCGCGCAGGCGCTCGGCTCGCTGCCCGCGCCGCAGTGGTCGCAGGTGATCGCCGAACAGCGCGCCACGATCGCCGTGGGCGCGAACCTCTCACGGCCCGGGGTGCGGACCACCCTCCCCGGCGTGTACCTCGCCGGCGACTACACCGACCCCGAGTATCCGCCCACGCTCGAAGCCGCGGCGCGCAGCGGCGTGCGCGCGGCGGTTCTCGCCCTGCAGTAGGGTGGGCCAACAGCCCACCCTGCATCAGAGGTTGCGCAGCAGCTGCACGGCCTGGTCGATGCGCTCGACCGATATCACTTCGATGTCGGCGATTTTCCCCTTGGGCGCGTTGGCCTTCGGCACCAGCGCCTTCTCGAACCCGAGCTTCGCCGCCTCCTTCAGCCGGTCCTGGCCACGCGGTGCGGGACGCACTTCGCCCGCGAGGCCGATCTCGCCGAACGCCACTACCTTGCCCGGGATCGGCCGGTCGGTCAGCGACGAGACGATGGCGAGCGCCACCGCGAGGTCCGCCGCCGGCTCGCCGATGCGCACGCCGCCGACGGCGTTCACGAACACGTCCTGGTCCATGGTGGCGACGCCCGCATGCCGGTGCAGCACCGCGAGCAGCATCGCCAGGCGGTTTTGCTCCAGGCCCACCGAGAGGCGCCGCGGATTGGGCGCGTGTGCCGCGTCCACCAGCGCCTGGATTTCCACCAGCAGCGGCCGCGTGCCTTCCAGCGTCGCGAGCACGCAGGAGCCCGCGACGTCTTTCTCGTGGCGCTGCAGGAACAGCGCCGACGGGTTGCTCACCGCGCGCAGTCCCTTGTCGGTCATGGCGAACACGCCCAGCTCGTTCACCGCGCCAAAGCGGTTCTTGATCGCGCGCACCAGCCGGAACGCGGAGTTCGGGTCGCCTTCGAAGTACAGCACCGTGTCCACGATGTGCTCGAGCACGCGCGGGCCGGCGATCGAGCCCTCCTTGGTGACGTGGCCGATGATGAACAGGGCGGTGCCGGTCTTCTTCGCGTAGCGCGCGAGCTGCGCCGCGCACTCGCGCACCTGCGCCACCGATCCCGGCGCGGACTGCAGCGCCTCGGTCCACAGCGTCTGGATCGAGTCGACCACCGCCACCCGCGGCCGGGCCGATTCGAGCGCGCCGAGCACGCGCTCGAGCTGCGTCTCGGCGAGCAGCCGCACGCCGCCCACGTCGAGCGCGAGGCGCCGCGCGCGCATCGCGACCTGGTCGGCCGATTCCTCGCCGCTCACGTACAGGCTCGGCTCGGACATCGAGGCGAGCGCCTGGAGCAGCAGGGTCGACTTCCCGATGCCGGGATCACCGCCCAGCAGCACGACCTGCCCCGGAACCAGTCCCGCGCCGAGCGCGCGATCGAGCTCGGGGAGGCCGGTGGGGATGCGCTCGAGCTCGCGCGCCCTGATGTCCGAGAGCGCAACCGGCTTGACGGCGGGGCGCGCCGCGGACTTCTCGGCGAACGTCTCGCTGAGGCTGCCGGCGGCGTTGCACGACGGGCAGCTGCCGAACCACTGCAGCGCCGAAGCGCCGCATTCGGAGCAGACATAGGCGCTTTTGGCTCTCGCCATGCTAGGGGACCTCGGATACCGGGACGCGGGGCGCCAGCGCGCATAGCAGCTCGTAGCTGAGGGTGTCGGCCGCGGCGGCGAGCTCGTCGGCGGAAAGGCCTTCGCCCCACAGGGTCACCGGCGTGCCGACGCCGGCTTGCGGATGATCGCTGATATCCACGCAGATCATGTCCATCGATACCCGTCCAACGATGCGGGAGCGCTTGCCGTTGACCAGCACCGGCGTGCCGCTGGGCGCGTGCCGCGGGTAGCCGTCGGCGTAGCCGCAGGCGACCACGCCGATGGTCATCTCCCCCGCCGCCTGGTAGGCGAAGCCGTAGCCGATGCGCTCTCCCGGCTGCAGCTGCTGGCGGGCGATGATCTCGGAGCGCAGCGTCATCGCCGGCCGCAGGCCGAGCGCTTCGGCGCTCGCGTCGGCGAAGGGCGAGCAGCCGTAGAGCATGATCCCGGGTCTCACCCAGTCGCCCCGCGTCTGCGGGTAGCGGATGAGCGCGGCGGAGTTCGCCAGCGAGCGCGGTCCCTCGAGCGCCTGCGTGAGCTCGTTGAACCACTCGAGCTGCGCCGTTATCCCGCGCGGCCCGTCGGCGTCGGCAAAGTGCGTCATCAAGCTCACGCTCCTCACCCGGGGATGCTCGCGCAGCCGGTGGTAAGCGGAATGCAGGCTCTCCACGCCGAAGCCGAGGCGGTTCATGCCGCTGTTCACCTTGAGGTAGACGTCGAACGCGCCGGCAAGCGGCGACTTGCACAGCAGGTTCACCTGCTCCGGGCTGTGGATCACCGGCGTCAGCGCATACTCGCGCAGCGCCGCGAGATCGGCCGGCTCGAAGACGCCCTCGAGCATCAGAATCGGCTTGGCAACGCCGGCGCGGCGCAGGCGCGCCGCTTCCTCGAAGTCGAGCACTGCGAAGCCGTCGGCGGCGCCGAGCGCGCGCGCGGCGCGCTCCAGCCCGTGCCCGTAGGCGTTCGCCTTCGCGACCGCCCATAGCTTCGAGGCGCCGGCGCAGGCCTGCGCGGCGAGCAGATTGTGCGCGAGCGCGCCGGCGGAAATCGTGGCGCGGATGGGGCGCGGCATGGGAAGTCTATTGTGCTATAAAGCCCGGCGCCCCGACCATGGATGTCCTCTAGACGGCAGTCGTGAACTCCGGCTTCTACATCATCATGGCGGCGCAGTTCTTCTCGTCGCTCGCCGACAACGCGCTGCTGGTCGCGGCAATCTCGCTCCTGATGTATGCCGATGCCCCCTCCTGGGTCACGCCGTATCTCAAGTTCTTCTTCGTGATCTCGTACGTGCTGCTCGCGCCCTACGTGGGCGCGTTTGCCGACCGGCTGCCCAAGGGCCGCGTGATGTTTCTGTCGAACCTGGTGAAGATCGCCGGCTGCGTGATGATGCTCGCCGCCGTCCACCCGCTCGCGGCCTACGCCCTGGTCGGCCTGGGCGCCGCGGCCTATTCGCCGGCCAAGTACGGCATCCTTACCGAGTACCTGCCGCATCGCAAGCTGGTGGTCGCGAACGGCTGGATCGAAGGCCTCACGGTCGCCTCGATCATCCTCGGCACGGTGCTGGGCGGCCTGCTGATCAAGGACCGCGTCGCCGGGCGCCTCCTCGAGCACGACCTGCCGCTCATCGATACCGGGATCACCACGCCTCCCGAGGCGGCGATCGTGGCGATCATCGTGGTCTACGGCATCGCGGCGTTCTTCAATCTGTACGTGCCGCGAACCGGCGTCGCGCTCAAGCCGCTGCCTGCGCATCCGCTCGAGACGCTGCGCGACTTCCGGCGCTGCGTGGCGCGCCTGTGGAGCGACCGGCTCGGCCAGATCTCGCTCGCCGTCACCACGCTATTCTGGGGCGCCGGCGCGACGCTGCAGTTCATCGTGCTGGAATGGGCGCGTGCCGCGCTCGGCTTCGACCTCTCCAGCGCCGCCATCCTGCAGGGCGTGACCGCGCTCGGCATCGCGGCCGGCGCGGTGCTCGCCTCGCTCTGGGTCGCGCTCGACCGCTCGGTGCGCGTGATCCCGCTCGGCATCGCCATGGGGCTGACCGTGATCGTGATGAACTTCGTCGACCAGGTCTGGCTCGCCAGCGTGCTCATGGTGCTGATCGGCGCCATGGCCGGGTTCTTCGTGGTGCCGATGAACGCGCTGCTGCAGCACCGCGGGCACCACCTGGTGGGCGCCGGCCGCTCGATCGCGGTGCAGAACTTCAACGAGAACGCCTCGATCCTGGTGATGATCGCGCTCTACTCGCTGCTGCTGCACGCCGGCACGTCGATCTTCACCATCATCGCGGTGTTCGGGCTGTTCGTCGCCGGCACCATGACGGTGGTGCAGTTCTGGTTCTGGCGCAACCGCCGCGCGCACGGCGAGGAGGTCGAGCGGCTGCTCGCGTTCGCGCGCGCCGAGGACCCTCACCACCCGCGCCACCCGTAGCCGGATCAGAGGCCGGCCATCGTCTTCCTGGCGAACACCAGGTCGGCCCAGGCCTTCGCCTTGTCGGGCAGATTCCTCAGCAGGTAGGCCGGGTGGTAGGTGACCACGAGCGCCACGCCGGCGTAGCGGTACACCCGGCCGCGCAGGCTCGCGATCGAGGCGTCGGTGTTGAGCAGCGTCTGGGCGGCGAAGCGGCCCATGGCGACGATCAGCTTCGGGCGCACCAGCTCGATCTGCTTCAGCAGGTGCGGCGTGCACTTCGCCACTTCCTCGGGCTGCGGATTGCGGTTGCCCGGCGGCCGGCATTTCAGCACGTTGGCGATGTAGACGTTCTCGCCGCGTTTGAGCTCGATCGCCGCGAGCATGTTGTCGAGCAGGCGCCCGGCCTGCCCGACGAAGGGCTCGCCGAGCCGGTCTTCCTCCGCGCCGGGCGCCTCGCCGATCAGCATCCAGTCGGCCTGCTCGTCGCCGACGCCGAACACCGTCTGGGTGCGCGATTTGTGCAGGCCGCAGGCGGTACAGGCGGGAACCGCCTGCTTGAGCTCGATCCATCCTCCGGAAGCCTCTCTTTCTCGAGCATCGGAATCGATGGATCGGGTGCGCAGGCGCCAGACCGGCGCCAGCCCCATCTCGGCAAGGATCTCGCCGCGCCGGCTCATTGCAGCGGCAGCGTCAGGACCAGCGCGTCCTCGCGGCCGGCGTGCGCCGGGTAGTAGCCGCGCCGCACCGCGACCTTGCGAAAGCCGAAGCGCCGGTAGAGCGCCTGCGCCCCCCGGTTGCTCGGCCGCACCTCCAGGAACAGGTGGCGCGCGCCGCGGCTGCGGGCAAGCGCCGCCGCCTCGGCGAGCAGCGCCGTGCCGTGGCCGCTGCGCTGGCGTTCGGCGGCCACCGAGAGGTTGAGCAGGTGCGCCTCGCCCGCGCCCACCATCAGCACGAAGTAGCCGGCCAGCTTGCCGTGCACGCGCCAGGTGCGGCACTCGTAGCCGGCCAGCAGCGAGTCGGCGAAGTTGCCGCGCGTCCAGGGATGGCTGTAGATCGCCGCCTCCACCGCCGCCACCTCGTCCAGGTCCTGCTCGCGCATCGGCGCGAGCTCGGCGTGGTCCTTCAGTACCGCACTCATCTGCCTTCAAGCTCCAGCCTGGTGTATGCGACCTTCTCCCGCACGTACACGGGCGCCGCAAGCGCAGCGTCGACGCCCTCGCCCGCCGCCAGGCGCGGCGCGGCGAGCTCGGCCACCGCGACGGCCGAAGGATGGATTTGCGGCAGGACCCGCGTCAAGCCCAGGTTGCCGAAGGCGTCGAAGCCGCTGCCGCAGCCGACCCAGCCCTCGCCCGCAGGCCGCGGCGCCGCCGCCGGCAGCACGCACTGCGCCGGGATCACCTCGCGAAAGCCGCTGCCCTGCCTCTCGAGCGCGGCGTAATAGACCTCGCGCATGCGGGCATCGAGACAGGCCACGACCCGCGGCGCGCGCGCTTCCTGCGCCAGCGCCTCGAGCGTCGAGACGCCGATCACCGGCAGCCCGCGGGCGAACGCGAGACCCTGGGCGATCCCGCAGGCGATGCGCAGGCCGGTGAACGACCCCGGTCCGGCGCCGAAGGCGACCGCGTCGAGATCGCCCGCCGACAGGTTCCAGTCGGAGAGCAGGCGCTCGAGCATCGGAAGCGCGAGCTCCGAGTGGCGCGTCCCGGCGCGCCGCTCGAGCGCCGCGATCTCGGCATCGCGCCACAGCGCGACCGAGCACCACTCGGTCGAGGTTTCGATCGCCGCGAACCGCATGCGGGATTCTATATACTCGCCGCCATGAAGGAACATGCGATCGCGGTCATTCCCGGCGACGGCATCGGCCGGGAAGTCATCCCCGAAGGCGTGCGGGTGCTCGAAGCCGCCGCCGCGCGCCACGGCCTGCGCCTCAAGTGGCAGGAGTTCCCCTGGAGCTGCGACTGGTACCAGGCGCACGGCAGGATGTGCCCCGAGGACGCGCCCGGGATCCTGCGCAAGTTCGACGCGGTGTATTTCGGCGCCGTCGGCAACCCGGCGATCGTTCCGGACCACGTCTCGGCGTGGGGCCTGCTCATCGACTTCCGCCGCTGGTTCGACCTTTATGTGAATTTGCGCCCGGTGCGCCTGTTCGACGGGCTCGCCTGCCCGCTCGCCGGGCGCAAGCGCGGCGACATCGACTACGTGGTGGTGCGCGAGAACACCGAGGGCGAGTACGGCAACGTCGGCGGCCGGCTGTTCGAAGGCACCGAGCGCGAGGCGGTAATGCAGCAGGCGGTCTTCACCCGCAAGGGGGTAGACCGCATCATGAGATATGCGTTCGAGCTGGCGCGCGGCCGCCGGCAGCATCTCACCTCGTGCACCAAGTCGAACGGCATCACCATCACCATGCCGTACTGGGACGAGCGCTTTGCCGAGATGAAGAAGAGCTATCCTGATATCAGAACCGATCAGTATCACGTCGACGGCCTCACGATCCAGATGGTGCTCAACCCGGATCGCTTCGACGTCATCGTGGCCTCGAATCTGTTCGGCGACATCCTGTCCGACCTCGGCCCGGCGACCGCCGGGACCATCGGCATCGCCGCCTCGGGCAACATCAACCCGGAGCGCAGCGCGCCCTCGATCTTCGAGCCGGTGCACGGCTCGGCGCCCGACATCGCGGGACGCGGGATCGCCAACCCGATCGCCGCCATCTGGTCCGGCGCGCTGATGCTCGAGCATCTTGGGCACGCCGAAGCCGCGGCCGACGTGGTGCGCGCCATCGAGCGCGTGATCCTGGAGGGCCCGCACACGCCGGACATGAAGGGGAAGGCGGGCACCGCCGAGGTGGGCGCCGCGGTCGCCGAGGCGCTGCGTTCGGCGTCACGGCCGAGGAGAAGCGGGCAGGCGGCTTGAAGACCTACCGCATCGCGTCGATTCCCGGTGACGGGATCGGCAACGAGGTCATTCCTGCCGGGATCGAAGTCATCTCGAAGCTTTCCGGCCTGGAAGGCTTCGCGGTGGAATTCACGCATTTCGACTGGTCTTCGGAGCGCTACAAGAAGACCGGCGGGTATATCCCGGAAGGCGGCCTCGAGGCACTGAAGAAGTTCGACGCCATCTTCTTCGGCGCGGTGGGCGCGCCCGACGTGCCAGACCACGTGTCGCTGTGGGGTTTGCGCCTGCCGATCTGCCAGGGCTTCGACCAGTACGCCAATGTGCGCCCCTCTCGTGTGCTTCCGGGAATCGAAAGTCCTTTGAAAAACGGCAAGCAGATCGATTGGGTCATCGTCCGGGAGAACACCGAGGGCGAGTACTCGGGCTCGGGCGGCCGCGTGCACGCCGGGCTGCCCGAGGAGGTCGCGACCGAGACTTCGGTGTTCACGCGCAAGGGCGTGGAGCGCGTGCACCGCTTTGCCTTCGAGCTGGCGCGACGCCGCCCGCGCAGGCAGCTCACGCTGGTCACGAAGTCGAACGCGCAGCGCCACGGCATGGTGCTGTGGGACGAGATTTTCCATGCCGTTTCAAAGGCGTACCCGGATGTGGAGACGGACAGGATGCTGGTGGACGCGCTCACCACGCGCATGGTGCTGAAGCCCGCAAGCCTCGACACCCTCGTCGCCTCCAACCTGCACGCCGACATCCTGTCGGATCTCGCCGCCGCGCTCTCCGGCTCGCTCGGCATCGCCCCGACCGCCAACCTGAACCCGGAGCGCAGGTTTCCCTCGATGTTCGAGCCGATCCACGGCTCGGCCTTCGACATCGCCGGCAAGGGCACCGCCAACCCGCTCGCCACGTTCTGGACTGCCTCGATGATGCTGGAGCACCTGGGCGAGGCGAAGGCCGCCGCCCGGCTGATGCGGGCGATCGAGTCGGTGAGCGCCGCCCGGGTCTTTACCCCGGACCTCGGCGGCACCGCCCGTACGCGCGATGTCACGGCAGCGCTGGTCGCGGCGCTCTAGGCGCGCAACGGAACCCCGGGCACCGGCGCGGGTCTGTGGCCTATGGCCACCTTCCGCGTCGAGTTCGTGAAGGACGCCGCCAGCGGCAAGATCGCCGGCGAGCTCTACTACCCGCCCGAAGCGCACGAACCGGTCGTGCGCACGCGCAACATCTACCCCTCGGAGGCGGACGCGCTGCTCGGCGTGGTGAACCTGTTCAAGGACGCCCTCGAAGGCGGCCGCGGCACGAGCGCCGCGATCGACGCGCCCCTGAAGAAGGACTGAGCAGCCCCGGGCACCCGCACTAGAATCGGGCCTGGGCACGATGGCGACGTCCTCCAGGCAGCGAAAAGCGGGCATCCTTGCTCCAGTCCGATAGCGCGCGCAACCGGCTGACCGGCATCGGGCTGATATCGCTCACCTACCTGCTGTTCACGCTGCTCGACGGCAGCGCCAAGTGGCTGGTCGGCACGGTGCCGCTCGTGGTGGTGGTGTGGCTGCGCTTCGTCACGCACGTGCTGTTCGCCGGCGCGGTGCTGTTCCCGATCCGCGGGCTGGCGCTGGTGAAGACGCGCCATCTGCGCTGGCACCTGGTGCGCGCGCTGATGTTCGTGGCCATGACCGGGATCAACTTCTGGGCGCTGCAGTACCTGCAGCTCACCGTGACCTCGTCGATCTTCTTCACCGTGCCGATCCTCATCGCGCTCGCCGGCGCGCTGCTCGGCGAGAAGCTCGACCGCGGCCGCTGGAGCGCCATCCTCGTCGGATTCGTGGGCGTGCTGGTGATCGTGCGCCCCGGCAGCGCCGAGTTCCATCCCGCGATGCTCGCCGCGCTCGTCAACGCGCTGCTGTACGCGGCGTTCCTGCTGATGACGCGGCGCCTCGCGGCCTACGACACGCCGGAGACCATCCAGTACCTGCCCGCGCTCGGCGCCGCGATCCTGCTCACCCCCTTCGCGCTCGCCGGCTGGGAGTCGCCCCAGGGCTGGCTCGAGTGGAGCGTGGCCTGCCTGCTCGGCGTGCTCGGCGGGCTCGGGCATTACCTGCTCGCGGCCGCCCACCGCTACGCGCCGGCGTCGGTGATCGCCCCGTTCCTCTACCAGCAGGTGATCTACATGGCGCTGTTCGGCTACGTCGTGTTCGGCGACGTGCCGAGCGCCTGGGTGTGGCTCGGCGCGGCGATCGTGATCGGGAGCGGGCTGTACCTGTTCCGCCGGGAAAGGCAGGTATGAGCGACACGGTCGCGGTACCGCTGTGGCTTGCGCTCGCGGCGGCGGCGCTCGCCGCGTGGGCGCTCTACGAGCACGTGCTGATTCCCGCGCTGCGCTGGATGGTGACGCATCCCGCCGACCAGGTGATCGAGGAGGTCTCGGCGCGGCTGCGCATCGGCATCCGGCCGTTCCAGCGCACGCGCCGGCAGGCGCTGATCCTTCGCCTGGTCGCCGATCCCAAGGTGCAGCAGGCGGCCGAGCAGTACGCCGCCGCCAGCCGGCTTCCCATGAAAGCCGTGCTCAAGCGGGTCGAGCGCTATGCGCGCGAGATCGTCCCCGCGTTCAACGCCTATCTCTACTTCCGCATCGGCTACTGGATCGGCCGCGGCGTCGCGCGCTCGCTGTACCGCGTGCGGCTCGGCTACGCCGACGCCGAAGGCCTGGCGAGGATCGATCCCGACGCCACGGTGGTGTTCGTCATGAACCACCGCTCCAATATGGACTACCTCCTCGCCGGCTACCTCGCCGCCGACCAGGCGGCGCTCTCCTACGCGGTCGGCGAGTGGGCGCGCACCTGGCCGCTCTCGGCCCTGATCCGCGCCATGGGCGCCTACTTCGTGCGCCGCAATTCCGGCGACGAGCTTTACCGACGCGTGCTCGAGCGCTACATCGCGATGGCCACCGAGGCCGGCGTGCCGCAGGCGGTGTTCCCGGAGGGCGGACTGTCGCGCGACGGGCGCATCCGCGAGCCGCGCCTCGGGGTGCTCGATTACATGATGCGCGGCTGGGACGGCGCCGAGCGCGAGCTGGTGTTCGTGCCGCTGGGCATCAACTACGACCGCGTGCTGGAGGACCGCACGCTGCTGCTTTCGGCCGAGCCCGGCGCGCGCCGGCCGGGGCGCATCCGGGCTGCCGCGAACACCTTCGGCTTCGTCCTGCGCAACCTGAGGCTGCTCGCGCGCAGCGAATGGCACCGCTTCGGCTACGCCTGCGTGAACTTCGGCTCGCCGCTGTTCATGCGCGAGTACTGCCGCGCGCGCGGCCTGGACTTCCGCAGGCTTTCGGGCGACGAGCGCCGCGCGGCGGTGGCGCGACTCGGCCGCGACCTGATGGACGCGGTCGGGCGCGTCGTCCCGGTGGTCCCGGTCGCGCTGATCGCCACCCTGTTCGTGCGCGAGCCGCAGCGCGCGCACTCGGCGCTCGAGCTCAAGACGCAGGCGGGGGCCCTGCTCGGCCGCCTGCAGCAGGCGGGCGCCCGGGTCCACGTGCCGCGCGGCGACCTCGACTACGCCCTCACCGTGGGACTCCGGATGCTGCGCCTGCGCCGCCTGGTGGAGGAAAGCGAGGGCCTGTACCGCGCCAACCCGCGCGAGCTGGCGCTTCTGGGCTATTACGCGAATTCCATCGCACACCTTTCCTCACTGGACGAGGGGATAACGCTCCAGTAAATTCATTGCCGGGGGAAACGGAGGGAGTCATGCCGGCAGCGCGCAAGCGCCCGCCCAGCAGGAGGAGGAGCGCCACGCCGCGGCGCCCGCGCGCCGCAGCGCGCGAGGCGTTCGTCCACCTTTCGAGCGACTGGTACTGGGAGCAGGACGCGCAGCTGCGCTTCAGCCGGGTCGAGCTGCGCAATGGCGATCCCGCCGAGCAGGCGCTGGCGCGCCAGCTCATCGGCAAGGCGCGCTGGGAGACGGGGATCGACATCGAGGGCGGATGGGACGCGCACCGCGCGCTCCTGGAGGCGCACGAGCCGTTTCGCGACGTGCTGATATGGCGCACCTTCGAGGACGGCAGCCGGCGCTACGTGTCGGTGAGCGGCGAGCCGATGTTCGACGCGAGGGGGCGCTTCACCGGTTACCGCGGGGTGGGGCGCGACATCACCGCGCAGAAGCGCGCCGAGCGGCTGCTTCGCCTGGAGCATCGAGTCACGCGCTGCCTGAACGAAGCCGCGAGCCCGGCCGAGGCGCTGCGCGCCGCGCTGCACGCGATCTGCGAGACCGAAGGCTGGGATCACGCCGAGCTCTGGAGCGCTGCGGGCGCCGGGGCGGGCGACGACGCGCGCGCCGCAGTGTTGCGCTCGGGCGAGCCGCTCTGGGTCCCCGCCGAGGCCACCGGCCGGCAGGCCGCGCTGCTGCTGCCGGTACGCGCCGCCGGGCGCGTCACCGGCGTGCTCGAGTTCACGGCGCGTCGCATCCGCCAGCCGCACAAGCGGCTGCAGCAGGCGCTGCACGTGATCGCCACCATGATCGGCCAGTACCTGCAGCGCGCCGAGGCCGAGCAGGCAGTGCGCGAGAGCGAGGCGCGCTTCCGCAGCCTGACCCACCTCTCCTCCGACTGGTACTGGGAGATGGACGCCGAGCACCGCTTCACGCGCCTCGAGGGCCGCCAGGTCGCCGGCGGCGACGAGTCGCTGCGCCGCAAGCTCATGGGCGCTCGACGCTGGGACACCGGCCTGGAGGCCGAGGGCGGCTGGGACGCCCACCGCGCCGACCTCGAGGCGCGCCGGCCCTTCTACGACGTGCTCATGTGGCGCAGCATGCCCGACGG
>DATKAX010000127.1:0-2468 GCA_035514595.1 Burkholderiales bacterium | reverse complement strand
AGCGCCTCGTCGACGCTGAACGCCGGAAAGCCGCGCGGCGTGGGCACGCCGTACTTGCGGAAGACCTCCTTGCCCTGGTATTCGTGGATCTTCATCCTGTCGTGGTCTTTTCTTTCCTGTACCACGCCGGATACCACTTCCTCACCGTCTCGGACGAAGTCTCGAGCGCGTGGCAGTGGTCGAGCTGGAACGGCTTCTCGCGCCCCTCGCGCTCCTTCCTCCCTTCGCCGGCGAAGGACTGGATCGCCGCCGTCGGCATGCCGTCGAGCATCTCGGTCATGTGGGTGCAGCCGCGCACGCCGCCGAACAGCTCCCGCGCTTTTTTCCTGAATTGCTTTAGAAGATTAAAACCGACCAGCGCCCGGTAGGCGGGCGCGATGCGCTCGCAGCCGCCGGGATAGGGCATCGCGTCGAACGAGGCCGCGGCGTCGAGAACGTTGAACGCCCGATCAATGGTGAGCCGCAGCCACATGCCGTGCACCGGCTGGCCGGCGCGAACCACGCCGGTCTGCAGGTGGAAGTCGTGGTTCTTGATGTCGGTGAGGTGCGCCTCGATGTCCCACAGGCCGTCGGCGCGCTTGTAGCCTTCGTAGCGCACGCGGCGGGTATGGACAAGCTCGCGCTCGACGTCGGTGACCGGCAATGACATAAGGCGCGGATTCTACAGCCTCAGTACAGGTAATAGGCGGCGAGGAAGGCGAGCAGCGCGAGCATCACGCCGAGCGCGGTTGCGCCCGAGGGCCAGGTGCGCGCGAACAGTCCTAAGGGCCCGTAGAGCGCGCGTACGCCGTCCTCGATCCGCGGCCACGCGCGCCCGGCGCCGCGCTCGGCGAGCCGGATCGCGCCGCCGAGCGCGAGCGCCGCGGCGCCCGCGATGCGCGGCGCGAGACGCCGGTAAGTCCAGTCGAAGTCGAGGTTGACCGAGCGCAGCTCCGGCGGATAGATCCCGGTGCGCATCAGCACCGAGAAGGCGAGCGCCGAGAAAACGAGCAGCTGCAGCTGGGCGAGCACATGGTCGGCGCTGTACGGAGCGTAGTCGACCGGATAAGGCAGCATCGCGTAGAGCGGGGCCGGGAAGGCGCCGAGGCCGATGCACAGCGCCGCGGCGAGCGCCATGGCCGCGAGCATGCTGGCCGGCGCCTCCTCGCAGCGCTTGCCGGAGTCGTGCGCGAAGAAGGCGAAATACGGGATCTTGATCCCGGAGTGGTGGAACACCCCCGCCGAGGCGAACAGCAGCACAACCCAGGTGATGACGTGACCCTCGACGCCCGCGGCGGAGAGGATCATCGACTTGCTGATGAAGCCGCTGAACAGCGGGAACGCCGAAATCGAGGCCGCGCCGACGATGCAGAACGCCGCCGTCCAGGGCATCGACTTGTAGAGCCCGCCGAGCTCGCTGCCGTTCACGGTCCCTACCCGGTAGAGCACCGCCCCCATCGACATGAAAAGCAGCGCCTTGTAGATGACGTGCGTGAAGGCGTGCGCGGCGGTGCCGTTCAGCGCGAGCTCGGTGCCGATGCCGATGCCGACCACCATGAAGCCGAGCTGGTTGTTCAGGCTGTAGGCGAGCACCCGGCGCAGGTCGTTCTCGATCACCGCGTAGAAGATCGGGAACGCGGTCATGGTGGCGCCGATCCAGATCAGGGCCTCGGTGCCGGCGAAGCCGCGCGCCAGCGCATACACCGCGAGCTTGGTGGTGAAGGCCGACAGCCATACCGTGCCGCCCACGGTGGCTTCGGGATAGGCGTCCTGCAGCCAGTTGTGCAGCAGCGGGAAGGCGCACTTGATGCCGAAGGCGAGGAAGATGAGCAGCCCGCCCGGGGCCTCCAGGCCGATGTGCTCGAAGCGCAGGCTCTCGCCTGCCGCGAGCATCTGCAGCGCGCCGAACATGAGGAGCATTCCGGAGCCGAGCTGGATCACGAGGTAGCGCATGCCGGCGCGGAACGCGCGCTCGCTGCGCCGCGCCCAGATCAGGAACACCGAGGTGATCGCGGTCGCCTCCCAGAAGACGAACAGCGTCAGCAGGTCGCCCGCGAACACCGCGCCGAGCGCCGCGCCGGCGTAGGCGAGCCCGACCGCCGGCTCGAGCGCCGGCTTCACGTGCAGCGAGTAGATCGCGCCGAGCAGCGCCGCGATCAGGAACACCCAGGCGAACAGCGCGCTCCAGCGGTCGACGCGCACGAGCATGAGCTCCTGGCCGAGGAAGCTCAGGGCGCCGAACTCGCCGTGCGGCAGGAACGCGAGCTGCGCCATGCCGGCGAGCGGCAGCGCCACCACCCAGACGCTGCGCGCGGCGCCGCGCAGCAGCGGCACGAGCGCCGCGCCCAGGATCAGCGTCCACGCGGGCGAGAGCTCAGCGCCGCTCATAGTAGTCCTCGGAGCGCTTGAGGAAGCGCCGCAGCCCCTTGGCGGCGAGCACCAGCGCGATGCAGGCGACGAAGCCGAACCAGCCGTGAAAGCCGAACCAC
>DATKAX010000126.1:0-32576 GCA_035514595.1 Burkholderiales bacterium | reverse complement strand
CCGGGATGCTCGCGCCGCTGCCGGCGCCGGACCGGGACCGCCTGGTGGGCGCGATGCAGACGGTGGAGTCGCTGCTGGGCGCGCCGAAGAAGGGCGAGATCGCGCTGCGCGCGCACCGGCCGGGCGACCTGGGCTGGATGGTGCACCGGCATGGCGTGCTCTATGCGCGGGAGTACGGCTGGGACGAGCGCTTCGAGGCGCTGGTCGCCGGGATCGTGGCGCAGTTCGTGGCACGCTTCGACCCGCAATGCGAGCGCTGCTGGATCGCCGAGCGCGGCGGCGAGATCCTCGGCTCGGTATTCGTGGTGAAGCAGTCGAAGATGGTCGCCAAGCTGCGCCTGCTGCTGGTCGAGCCGCAGGCGCGCGGCTTCGGCCTGGGCCGGCGCCTGGTGGAGGAATGCATCGCTTTCGCGCGGGCCAAGGGCTACCGCAAGCTCGTGCTATGGACGCAGGCGAATCTCGCCGCCGCCAGGGCGATCTACCGCAAGGCCGGCTTCCGGCGGGTGAAGAGCGAGCGCCACGCCAGCTTCGGAGTGGCGCTCGTCGGCGAGTACTGGGCGCTTCGACTCTAGAGCACCGCTATCGTCTGAACCTCCACCAGGAACCGCTCCTCGACGAGGCGATCGACCATGAGCAGCGTATTGGGAGGATACCGGCCTTCCGCAAACATGCGGGGAAACTCGCGCAGGCGGTACTGCATGAAGCGGGGGATATCCTGGGAGTGCACCAGGTAGGTCGTGAACTGCGCCACGTTGCCCCAGCCGGCACCGGCCGATTGCAGCGCCTTCTCGATCTGGCCGAACACGCCCGCGCACTGCGCCTCGAACGTTTCCCCCGGGGAAAGCATGCCTGCAATGAAGAGGTGCTCGCCGGCCTTGGCGCGCGCGACATGGGAATACTGGCCGAGCGGCTTGCCCAGCGCTTCCACGTTGTAGATCTTTATCGATGCCATGGTCTAGGTCGTCCCCTGCCAGCCCTTCTTCGAGATGTCGAAGATGATCCCGTCGGGATCCTTGAACTTTCTCTCGAAGTTCTCCTTCTCCTGGTCCGAGCCCAGATCGAAGAAGAACTTCCCGCCGGCCGCCTCGATTCTCCTTTGCGTCCCGGCCATGTCATCCACCTGGAAGCCGAAATGATGTGCGCCGACGAAGTTCTTCGCGTCCTGCAGGCCTGAGCCGCGCTCGCCGCGATAGTTGAGCAGCGCGAGATTGATCACCCCGTCGGAGAGGTAGATCGCCGAGGCGAAATCGAGCGTCTCCTGCCCCACGCGCTTCAAGTCGAACACCTGCTCGTAGAATCGGGCGGACCGCTCCAGGTCGCGCACTACGATAGCGAAATGCCGCAGTCTCGCCATGGTCACCTCCTTGGGATGTTCATCTGGTCGAAAATGGCGTGCACGAGCGGATGGCCCGGATCGCCGAAGCACTCCATCAGCTCGAAATGGTTTACGCCCGCCATCCGCATCAGCCGACCCAGGCGACCCGCCTTGTCCAGCGCGGCCGCATACTCGCGCGACTGGCGCTGGAATTCGTCCGTGTCGTGCTCGGCATACGCGATGATGACCGGGCAGGAGATGCGCCCGGCATGCAGCCCCGGACTGAGCTCCAGCACCTCGGCAGGGGCGAGCTGGACGTAGGCGCTCCTCGCGCTCAGCACCACCGGCTCGAGATAGTACGGGCCGCTGACCAGCGTCGCGCCCTTGACGAGGTCCCCCGGGATGCGGCCCAGCGCCGCTGCCGCCAGGTGGGCGCCGGAGGACTGCGCCGAAACGAAGAGCTGCCGCGGATCGCCGCCGAAGCCGGCCGCGTTTCGGTGAACCCATTCGATGGCGCGGCGCACCTTGTCGACCATGTCCGGGAGCCGGACCTTCGGCAGGTTGTCGAAGTTGACGATGACGGTATGGACGCCGGCGGGGACGAAGGCGTCCGCGGGGAAGGAGTAGTCGTCCTTGGTGAAGTTCTTCCACGCGCCGCCGTGCACGAACACCTGGACCGGCCGCCCCGAGCCGCCCGCCGGGAATATGTCGACGACTTCGTCGCTGCCCGGACCGTAGGGCACATCGGGCCGATGCTCGAAGCGCGCGCGCGTCGCGGCGCTCTTCTCCGGGTAGCGCGCGATCACTTCCAGCGCGTTCGGTACCCATTCGCGCTGGTCGAAGTTGCGGTTGAGCTCTTCCTGGGTGTAGTGCAAGTAGACCGTCGCCGTCATGCAGGATCCGTTAAAGGGAATTCAA
This sequence comes from Burkholderiales bacterium, assembly GCA_035514595.1. Lineage (GTDB taxonomy): Bacteria > Pseudomonadota > Gammaproteobacteria > Burkholderiales > SG8-39 > SCGC-AG-212-J23. The sequence goes on along the minus strand of DATKAX010000126.1, from coordinate 30,343 downwards.
AGCGAGCGCCGCACGATACCCGCTATAAGTCGCGGCGGCCAGATGGCGCACGCCGCTGCATTCCCCGGCCAGCTGGACGTCTTCGCTGCGATGGCGCCAGGCATCCGTTCCATGCGGTACGTAGGGGACCGCGCCGCACGCCAGCACGACCGTGTCGGCGTCGACGGCAGCGTCGAACTCGGTGTTGAACGCGACGCTGACGCCGGCCTGCGCCAGCGCGCCCGGCAGCACGAGACGCTGAACGAGGTTCACGTCCTCATCGAAGTCTTCGTCGCGCTCGATGAGCGTCACCCGGCGGCCCAGCTTCGCCAGCCACCAGGCCGTTTCCGCGCCTATCGTGCCGGCGCCGACCACGGCGACGCGGCGACCCACGCGCTCGGCATTTGCGATCGCGGTCAGCGGGTCCATGAAATCGCTCCGCCAGCGCACGCCCGTGGCGAGCACGACGCTGTCGGCGTCGATCATGGCCGGTTCGGCTTCGGTATCGAGGAAGAGCGCTACGCCTGCCCTCTGCAAAGCCTCGCCGTAATAGCGCAGCAGCGGCGGCAAGGTGCTCTTGAACGGCAACAGGGCTGCGACCGCAAGCTGGCCGCCGATGACCGGCGCGCGCTCGTACAGCGCGACCCGGTGCCCGTCGGCGGCGGCCGTCAGGGCAGCCTCGATGCCGGCGGGACCGGCGCCGATGATCGCTACCCGACGCCTGGCGAGCGGGGAAGGACGGGCCTCGTGCTCGCGGCCGGTGCGTGGATTCACCGCGCAATACCCTCGCAATCCTCCCTGCTCGCGCGCAAGGCAGGTGTTGCAGCGGATGCAGGGCCGGATCGATTCGCGGCGACCTCCGAGCAGCTTGTTCGGCAACTCTGGATCGGCGAAGAGCGGACGCGCCTGGGAGACGAAGTCGGCCTCCCCGTCGCGCACCATGCGCTCCGCGAGCTCGAAATCGTGGATGGTGCCCGAGGCGATCACCGGGATGCTCGCCGCCTCGCGGATCGGCCGCGCATACTGCCTGAACGGCGCTTCCGGCAGGTACATGGGCGGGATGCGGCGCTCCATTACGCGGTACGTACCGGCGGAGACGTGCAGCATGTCGACGCCGCCCTCCGCCAGCGCGCGCGCTATCCGCGTGTAGGCTTCTATGCCAAGACCGCCCGGGAGCAGGTCGTCGCCGTTGATGCGGAACGAGAGGATGCGCTTGCGGCCGATCGAGCCGCGCAGCGCGCCAACCAATTCGAGCGCGAAGCGCAGCCGGTTGCCTTCCGAGCCGCCATAGCGATCGGTTCGCGTGTTGGTCGCGGGGCACAGGAAGGCGTTGATCAGGTAACCGTGGGCGCCGTGCAGCTCGACGAGGTCGAATCCCGCCTGGGCGAGGCGCCGGCCCGCCTGCGCATGGTCTTCGACGATGGCCTCGATCTCCGCTGGCGTGAGCTCGTGCGGTACCCGCTTGCCCGCCGCCCATGGGATCGGCGAGGGCGCCACGACCGGCGGCTCCGCTACCACCCGTTGCGGTCCGCAGTGGCCGAGCTGCAGGCCTGCGACGGCGCCTTGCGTCTTGATGGCCGAGGCGAGCTCGCCAAGGCCCGGGATCATGGTGTCGGCGTGAGCGCCGAGCTGCGCGTGAAACGCGCGGCTGCCGGTCGAGTCGGTGAAGGTGATCTCGACGATGACCAGTCCTGCGCCGCCGCGCGCCCTGGCGCGGTAGTACGCCAGCAGCTGCTCGCTCACGCTGCCGTCGGCTGCCGCGTACATGGCGCACATGGGTGCCTGCACGATGCGGTTGCGGAAGTCGACTCCCCTGATCCGGAGCGGCCCGGCGAGCGACGGGAAGGACGTCACGTCACGCCCATCCGCTTTTGCAGGTGGACGACATAGCGGGCGAAGTCCGCGTGCTCCTTGGTGGCCTGCGGGTCGCGCGGCCGCGGCAGGGCGATGGTTACGTCCTCGAGGATGCGCCCGGGCCGGTCCGACATGACCAGCACGCGGTCGGACAGGAACACCGCCTCGGCGATGCTGTGGGTGATGAGAAGCACCGTCTTGCGCAGCTCCTGCCACAATCGCAGCAGCTCGACGTTGAGCTGATCGCGCGTCAGCGCGTCGAGCGCGCCGAACGGCTCGTCGAGCAGCAGCACCTGCGGCAGCAGCACCAGGATCTGCCCGAGCGCCGCGCGCTGGCGCATGCCGCCGGAAAGCTGGTGCGGGTACAGGGTGCGGAAGCCGTCCAGGCGCAGCACGGGCAGCATCTGATCGACGCGCGCGCGAACCTCGGCCTGCGGCAGCCGGCGCACCTCCGCCGCAAGCCGGATGTTCTGCTCCACCGTGAGCCACGGCAGCATGTTGTGCGTCTGGAACAGCACGCCCACGTCGTCGGACGGCGCGCGCTGCGCGTGGCCCATCACCTCGACGCGGCCGCCCGCGTCTGGCGCGATGAGCCCGGCGATGATGCGCAGCAGCGTGCTCTTGCCGCAGCCGCTCGGCCCGAGGACCGACACGAACTGGCCCTGCGGGATCTCGAACGCGACGCCGTCGAGCGCTCGCAGCGGGTGGGCGTCGCCGAAAGTCTTGCTGACCTGGTGGACGCTTATAGCGCCCGCCACCATATCCGATTGGCGGCGAGTTCGACGAGCAGGTAGAGAACGCCGGCGAGCGCCGAAATGGCGATCAGCGCGGCGAACATCAGGTCCGTGCGCGCGTTGGCGTTGGCCGCGAGTATCAGGTGGCCCAGCCCGTTCTCCGCGCCGACGAACTCGCCGACGACGGCGCCGATCACGGCAAGCGGCATCGCCGTCTTGCAGCCGTCCATGATCGAGGGCAGCGCGGCGGGAATTCGAAGGCGCAAGAAGGTCGTCATGGGCGAGGCGCGGATGGCGCGAAAATGCTCGATGAGATGCGCGGGCGTGCCGGCCAGGCCGCCGAGCGTGCCGACCACCACGGGGAAGAAGGCGAACAGGAACGCCATCAGCACCTTGGAGGCAAGCCCGTAGCCGAACCACACCACGAATAAAGGCGCGAGGGCCACCTTCGGCAACCCCTGGAACAGCACGATCAGCGGGTACAGCGTGCGGCGCACCGGCGGCCAGGCGAATATGGCGAGCCCGAGTAGGATGCCGCCCACCACGGCCCAGAAGTAGCCGATCAGGATCTCTACCGTAGTGACCCACGTCTGCTCCAGGATCATCGCCCGGTTCTGCCACAGGGCGTCGAGTACCTGAGAGAGCGGCGGCAGCAGGTACTGCTTGATGCCGAAGATGACCACCGCCTTCTCCCAGAGCAACGCCAGCACCAGCAGCAGTATCGCGGGCTCGACGATCTCGCGCCATCTCACGTGCGCGGGCCCCAATCGGGCGGCGGCACGACGAAGCGCTTGAAGTGCCACTGGTCGAACGCATCGAGCGTATTCGGATGCACCCTCGGCTGGTACGGCCGCTCGGGCGTGATCTTCACCATGTCGCAGTAGAACTCGACGTGGTTGCCGTCTGGATCGCGGAATACGAGGAAAACGTTCTCGCCCGGACCGTGCTTGCCTATGCCGCGCACGATCTCCACGCCCTTTTGCTGCAGATACTTCGCCGCCGCCTCGATCTCCTCGAGCGAGCCGAGCTCGTAGGCGAAATGCTCGGTGCCGGGGCGGCTGAAGGGCGAATGGACCTCGTCGAAGTGCTCGGCGTCGCGCGCCAGCTGGGCGAGGGCGAGATCGTGGTGATCGGCGCCGCAGCGCAGGAACACCATCTGGTCCTCGATCCAGTCGGATACTTCGAGGCCGACGATCTCCGTGTAGAACTTCGCCGAGGCCTGGATGTCCCGAACCATCAGGACGAGATGGCCCATCTTGCGCGGGTGCGGCTTGCCGTTCATTTGAGGAAGCGGTTCGTGTAGACGTCGTCCAGGCCTACCGTGCTCTTCAGGTCGAACGCCTTCGAGACGAACGCCAGCGTCGAGCGCATGCGGTCTTCGCGCAGATGGCCCAGTCCCTCCCCGCGGACCTGGGGATCGTTCATGATGTCCTCGGTCTCCCGGATCTGCGCCAGGGCGATTCCGCGGTCGGCCGCGGGGAACATCTTGACCAGCGTATCGGCTGCCTGCCCGGGGCCGGCGAACGCGGCCTCGAATCCCCGGTACGCGGCCTTCAGGAAGCTGCGCACCGTCTCCGGCTTCTTCGCGATCATCGCCTCGGACGTGGCGAAGCCGCTGCCATAGGCGTTCAAGCCGAAGTCGGCATAGTTGAGCCACCCCACCTTCACCCCGGCGCGCTCGGCGAGCTTGGCGAGCACCGGCCGGTTGCTCGCCTGCCAGCATTCCGCGAGGTCGGTCCGCCCTTCGATGAACGTAGCGTCCACGACAGACGGATCGAGGCGCACGAGCCTGATGAAGTCGCGCGGCTTGCCGTTCATCTCCAGCCACGCTGGCACGACGTTGTGCACCGGCGAGCCGGCACCGCCGCCCAGCGAGAGACCCTTGAGATCGTCGATGGTCGTCGGCTGGTTACGCTTGGTGACGTAGCAGACGCCGGCCGGCCAGCGGGTGTTGATGGCGCCCACCATCTTGATCTTGCCGCCGTTGCCGCGAGTGAGAATCAGGCTGACGGGATCCACGTAGCCGAACTCGAACTGACCCTGGTCCAGCTCGTTGGCGGTGCGGTTGCCGCCGTAGCCGCGCACGATGTTGACATCCAGCCCCGCCTCGCGGAAAAACCCTCGTGCCTGCGCCACGATCACGCCGATCGAGCTTCCCTGGGGCAGCCACGCCATGTTGTAGGTGACCTTCTCCTGCGCCTGTGCGCTGCAGACGAACGACAGCGTGAGCGCGGCCGCGATTTTCCGAACCATCATGATTGCCCTCCTCGTGGGTGTCCGTCAGATTGTCTCGTCCTCTACCGGGTTGCGGATCGCTCCGATCCCCTCGATAGACGCTTCCATCATGTCCCCGCTCTTCAGAAAGATGCCGCGGCCCATTCCGACGCCTGTCGGGGTGCCGGTGGCGATGACATCCCCCGGTTCCAGAGTGACGATCGTCGAAAGGTAGGCGATCTGCTCGCGCACGCTCCATATCATGTTGCCGGTGCTGTCCTCCTGCATCGCTTCGCCGTTCACCGTGAGCTTCATCTTCACGTCTTGGGGATCCGCGATCAACCACGCGGGCACGATGCAAGGGCCGAACGGGGCGAAGGTGTCATGGCACTTGCCTTGGAACCAGTCGAACTTGAAGGGATAGTCGGAGCGCACGTTCAGGTCGCGCGCGGAAACATCGTTGATCACGGTATAGCCGGCTACGTAGTCGAGGGCGCGCTCCACCGCGACCCTCCTCGCACGCCGGCCGATCACCGCGCCGAGCTCTACCTCCCAGTCGAGCTGACTCGTCTCGGGCGGTTTGCGCACAGCCTCGCCCGGACCGATCACCGTGTTCTGCAGCTTGAGAAACATGTAGGGCCGGCTCTGCGCCTTGGCGGCGAGCACGGTGCCCATCTCGTTCGCGTGCTCGATGAAGTTCGAGGCGGCGCAAAAGATGCGAGCAGGGCGGTAGGGTGCCTTGAGCTCGGGGATGGCGATCCTCTCGAGGTCCGCTTCGGCGAGCTTTCGCGATTCGGCGAGGCGTCGAACCGGAGCGGCGGCTTCGTCCCAATCCCGGATGATGGCGGCGACGTCGCCTCCGAGCCATGTCTTGGCGAGCTTCACGCCCGCCAGGCGTGCTGCCTCCTCCAGGTCGAACGCGGTGTTCCCATGCAGCAGCGCCGGACGCAAGCTGGACTTCCTGAGATAACTGCCGAGCGCCACCCATGCCATTGCCTTTCCTCCTTGGTCTGCCCCGCACGGGCCGTTGCGCCCGCGTGCTTGTGCTCAAAGTTAGCAGACGTGTATACAAGAGGTCAATGGTGTCTTCACGTCTCCGCAGCGCGGCCGGCGCGCTTGCGCGCGTTGCGGGCAGCCTGCTTGGCCGGCGCGCCCGAGCGCCCGTGCCGCTCGAAGTACTCGATGACGTTCGTTGCAGTGCTGGCCGTGTGTCGCCTCATGCCCTCGAATGCCGCGTCGGCGTCGGAAGCGTTTATCGCCCGGACGACCACGTCGTGCTCCTCGGCGGAGGATTTCATTCGATTGCCCGAGCTGAAGAAATCCTGCGAGCGGAAGGGCGTAAGCCGCTGCCGGAGGTTGATCGCGATGGCGCTTAGCGTACGGTTGCGGGCGCCCGAGTAGATCGCGTGATGGAATGCTTCGTTCAGCGCGGCATATTCGTCGGCATTGTCTTTTGCCACGGCGAGCAGCGCACGCTTGTGGAGGAGCTCGATCTGGCGCTTCTCGGCCATGCCGACGCGCATGGCGCAAAGCTTGGCGCACAAACCCTCCACCTCGCTCGCCGCTTCGAACAGGTCGAGCAGGCCCGGCACGTCGATCGAGACCACGGAGAAGCCCCGGCGAGGCTTGAACTCCAGCAGCCCGGTGGCCGCCAGTTGCCGCAGCGCATCGCGTATCGGACTGCGCGATACCTTGAAGCGTCCGGCGAGCACGACTTCATCCAGCTTGGCACCCGGGCGCAAGCGCCCGCCGATCACGTCCTGCGCCAACTGCTCGGCTATTCCTTGTGAGAGCGTCGTCACCGCCGGAAGATTCTACCGCTCGCGGCTCGAGGCAAGCCGTCTAGATTGCCGACGCTCCAAGCGCGAACTTCAGGCTCCGGTTGCGGCCCTGGCGCTTCGCCTCGTAGAGCGCGCCGTCGGCGCGCGCCGCGAGCGCGTCCAGGGTGCGCCCGTCCTCGGGATAGGTGGCGACGCCGATGCTCACCGTGGTGGCGATGTGCTTTCCCGCGACCTCGATCGGCCGCGCGGCGATCGCCTGGCGGATGCGCTCGGCCACCTCGACCGCGCCCTTTGCCGGCGTCTCGGGAAGCAGCACGATGAACTCGTCGCCGCCGTAGCGGCCGGCGACGTCGGTGCTGCGCAGCTCCGCCTGGATCGCGCCCGCGAGCTCGCGCAGCAGGCGGTTGCCGGTGTCGTGGCCGTGGCTGTCGTTGATCGTCTTCAGGCTGTCGGAGTCGATCATCAGCACGCTCGCCGGGCGCGTGTAGCGCTGCGCCTGCGCGAACAGGCGGTTCGCCGCGATCGCGAAGCCCCGGGTGTTGAACAGGCCGGTGAGCTCGTCGGTCTCGGAAAGCAGCTTGGCGCGCTGCAGCCCGTAGCGGATGTCGGCGGAGAACATGGTGGTGATGTAGGCGACCAGCACCACCGGCGCGAGCTGCGCCGCGAACCCGCCGACGAAGCCGAGCGAGGCGAGCTCGGCCGCGGCGCCGGCGCCGCCCAGCAGCAGGTAGCAGGCCGCGATCAGCCCGACGTTCGCGAGCGTTATCAGCCTGCCCAGCGTGAGCGCCGACGTGATGACCGGAAGAAGGTAGGTATTGAGCAGCGGGCTGGCGAGCCCGCCCGAGTACCACAGCACCCAGGTGATGAACGCGATCATTCCCAGCGCCTCGAGCGTGATCTTCCAGCGCGTTTCGTGGCGGGTGAAGTTCGCGTAGCGGAAGCTCATGACGAGCGCCGCGTAGAAGAACATGCCCGCGGAAACGGCGGCGCCGGCCTCCGCGTCCTCGGCTTCGCCGCGGAACACCTGGTAGAGCAGCACCAGGATCAGCAGCAGCCAGTGGATCTCGGCTACCGTGCGCGAGATGCCGCGCAGTTCCTCCTGCTCGATGGAAGCGGGGGCGGCCATTGTCGTTTCTTGTATTATCCGCCGTCATGGACTTCGCCGCCAAGGGCCTGCGGGTGCTGGTGACCGCCGGCGCCGCCGGTATCGGCCGCGTCATCGCGCGCAGTTTCGCCGGAAACGGGGCAATAGTTCACATTTGCGATGTGGACGAAGGCGCCCTGCGCGAGGCGCGCGGCGAGCTGCCGCGCCAGAGCGTCGCCGACGTGGCGAGCCGCGCCGACGTCGACCGGCTGTTCGAGGACGTGAAGCGCAGCCTCGGCGGGCTCGACGTGCTGGTGAACAACGCCGGCATCGCCGGGCCCACCGCGAACGTGGAGGACATCGACCCCGGCGAGTGGGAGCGCTGCATCGCGGTAGACCTGAACGGCATGTTCTACTGCACGCGCAGGGCGATGCCGATGATCAAGGGCGCGGGCGGCGGCAGCATCATCAACCTGTCCTCGATCGCCGGGCGCCTCGCGTTTCCGATGCGCACGCCCTACGCGGCGGCGAAATGGGCGGTGGTGGGCTTCACCCAGAGCCTCGCCGCGGAGGCCGGGCCCGACGGCGTGCGCGTGAACTGCATCCAGCCCGGCATCGTCGAGGGCGAGCGCGTGGAGCGGATCATGGCCGCCAAGGCGGAGCGTCTCGGCATTCCGACACGGGAAGTCAGAAGCCGCATGGTGGAAGGCGTGAGCCTGAAAACCACCGTGACCGCGCAGGACGTCGCGAACACGGCGCTGTTTCTCGCGAGCGACGCGGGCAGGCACATCTCCGGGCAGGCGATCTCGGTCTGCGGCGGCGTGCGGTATCTGGTCTAGAAAGGAAAGCCATGGCGGCGGCGCAAGGCAAGGTCATCATCACCTGCGCGGTGACGGGCTCGATCCACACGCCGAGCATGTCGCCGTACCTGCCGGTGACCCCCGAGGAGATCGCCGCGGCGGCGATCGGCGCGGCGCAGGCCGGCGCGGCGATCGTGCACCTGCATGCGCGCGATCCGAAGGACGGCCGCCCGACGCAGGATCCCGGGATCTTCCGGCAGTTCCTGCCGCCGATCAAGGCGGCCTGCGACGTCGTGGTCAATCTCACCACCGGCGGCGCGCCGACGATGTCGATCGAGGAGCGCCTGCAGCCCGCGCTGCGCCTGAAGCCAGAGGTGGCCTCGCTCAACATGGGCTCGATGAACTTCGGCCTCTACGAGATGCTCGGACGCTACAAGGAGTTCAAGCACGACTGGGAGCAGCCCTACCTCGCGGGCTCGGACGACCGCATCTTCAAGAACAGCTTCAAGGACATCGCCTATATCCTGCAGTCCTGCGCCGACAACGACACGCGCTTCGAGATCGAGTGCTACGACATCGGGCACCTGTACACCGCGGCGCACTTCCTCGAGCGCAGGCTGGTGAAGCCGCCGCTTTTCATCCAGTCGGTGTTCGGCATCCGCGGCGGCATCGGCCCGCACCCGGAGGACGTGGCGCACATGAAGCGCACCGCCGACCGCTTGTTCGGCGATGCGTACTACTGGTCGGTGCTCGGCGCCGGCCGTAACCAGATGTTCATCGCCGCGATGTCGGCAGTGATGGGCGGCAACGTGCGCGTGGGGCTGGAAGACAGCCTGTGGCTGGGCCGCGGCAGCCTCGCCAAGTCCAACGCCGAGCAGGTCGGGAAGGCGCGCCGCCTTTTGGAGGAGCTCGGCCTCGCCGTGGCGACGCCCAACGAGGCGCGCGAGATGCTCAAGCTCAAAGGAGGAAGAAATGTCGCTTTTTAGGCTGCTCGCGGCGGTCCTGCTTCTGGTCTTTTCATCTTCGCTCCCGGCGCAGGACTGGCCCTCGAAGCCGGTGCGGTTCATCGTGCCGTTCCCGCCGGGCGGCACGGTCGATCCGCTCGCGCGCCTGATGGGCGTGAAGCTCGGCGAATCGCTCGGCCAGCAGTTCATCGTCGAGAACCGGCCCGGGGCGGGCGGCTCGATCGGCACCGCCGCCGCCGCCCGCTCGGCCCCCGACGGCTACACCTTCGTCTTCGTGTTCGATTCGCATGCCGTCAACCCGGCGCTGATTTCGAGCCTGCCGTTCGATACGCTGCGCGATCTCGCGCCGGTGATGCTGGTGGGCACCGCGCCCTACGCGATCGCCACCCGCGCCGACAACGCCTACCGATCGTTCGGCGACGTCGTGGCGGCGGCGAAGGCGAAGCCTGAGACGGTGACCATCGGCTCCATCGGCAACGGCACGCTCGGCCACCTGACTGCGCTGCTCGCGCAGCAGGTGGGCGGCTTCAAGCTCTCGCACGTGCCCTTCGCCGGCGGCGGGCCGATGACGCAGAACATGCTCGGCGGGCACGTCGAGCTCGGCATCGGCTCGGCGGCGCTGCTCACGCCGCACGTGCGCGGCGGCAGGATGCGCGCGCTCGCCACCACCGGCGAGAAGCGCGCCGCTACGCTGCCCGACGTGCCGACGCTCGCCGAGCAGGGCATCCCCGGCGTGGTGGCGCTCGCCTGGTGGGGCATCTTCGCGCCGGGCGGAACCCCGGCGCCGATCGTGCAGAAGTTCTGGTCCGAGCTGCACAAGGCGCTCGGCCTGCCCGACGTCAGGAAGACGCTCGGCGAGGGCCTCGGGATGGAGATCGTCGCGGCGCGTCCGGAGGCGACGCGGCAGTTCCTGGTCGGCGAGATGCAGCGCTGGAGCAGGGTAGTCAAGGAGCACGGCGTCAAGACGGATTGACGCCCGGTGCGGCTGTCGTACCTGCCGCCGCTGATGGTGTACCTGGCGGCGGGCGTATCCGGCCTCACCGGCATCGTCGGCACGTTCTTCGTCAAGGAGTACCTCGGGATCTCGGCCGAGTTCCTGGCGGCGCTCGGCTTCTGGGCGGGCATCCCCTGGGCGCTCAAGATGCCGGTCGGGCACCTCGTCGACCTGATCTGGCGCTGGAAGGCGGCGCTGGTGTACCTGGGCGCGGCGCTGATCGCGGCGAGCCTGCTCATCATGGCGGGGCTCGTCAGCCGTCCAGACGAGATGCGGCGCTTCATGAGCGCGGAGCACTGGTTCGTGCTCTCCACGCTGCTCGCGCCCGTGGGCTACGTGGTGCAGGACGCGGTCGCCGACGCGATGACGGTCGAGGCGGTGCCGCGCTTCGACCCGCAGGGCGCGCGCTACGACCCGGCAACGCTGAAGAGCATGCATACCACGATGCAGACGCTGGGGCGCGTGGCGATCATCGGCGGCTCGGTGCTGGTGGCGGGGCTCAACGTGTGGCTGTTCAGCGGCGCCGAGCGGCTGCCGCAGGCGGCGAAGGCGGCGCTCTACGCGGAGGTCTACGCGTACGCCTTGATGATCCCCCTGCTCTCGGTGAGCGGCGTGCTGCTGCACCACTTCCTGAAGCATCCGCTTGCCGGCGCGGAGAAGACCGAGCCCAGCTGGGCGGTGCTCGGCGGGAGCCTGGTGTTCGTCGTGATCACCCTGACGGTGGGGCTCTCAGACCTGCGCTACGGCCAGGAGCTCGTGTTCTTCGGCTCGCTGTCGGTGATCCTGTTCCTGCTGTGGCGCCTGGCGGGCGAGCTCGAGCCGCAGGCCCGCGAGACCATGGTGGCCACCGCGCTCGCGGTGTTCATGTTCCGCGCCATGCCGGGCACCGGGGCCGGGACCACCTGGTGGATGATCGACGTGCTGGGCTTCGACCAGTCGTTCATCGCGCGCCTGTCGCTCGTCGCCTCGATCCTGACGCTCGCCGGGATGCTCGTGCTGCGGCGCTACATGGCCGAGCACTCGGTGTCGCAGATCATCGTCATGCTGGCCATCGCCGCCGGCGTGCTTTCGCTGCCCAACATCGGGATGGTCTACGGGCTGCACGAGTGGACCGCGAGGCTCACCGGCGGGCTGGTCGATGCGCGCGTGATCGCGCTGATCGACACCGCGCTCGAGTCGCCGCTCGGGCAGATCGCGATGATCCCGATGCTCGCCTGGATCGCGAACTCCGCGCCGCCGCAGCTCAAGGCGACCTACTTCGCGGTAATGGCCTCCTTCACCAACCTCGCGCTCTCGGGCTCCCAGCTCGGCACCAAGTACCTGAACCAGATCTACGTCGTGACGCGCGAGGTGCGCGACCCGCTCACCGGGGCGGTGAAGGTGGCGGCCGACTACAGCGAAATCGGCGCGCTCATGATCGCCGCAGCACTGGTGACGGTGGCGCTGCCGCTCGCCACGGTCGCATTGCTCGCGCGGCTCGGCCTGCGCACGGCCTGAGCCGCGCCGCGGTGCTAGTCCACCGCGAGCGGCTCCTCGTCCATCAGGGCGATCTGCTCGCGCAGCTCCAGGATCCGGTCCTGCCAGTAGCGCTGGCTGCCGAACCAGGGGAAGGCGGCGGGGAACGCGGGGTCGTCCCAGCGCCGCGCGATCCAGGCGCAGTAGTGGATGAGCCGCAGCGTGCGCAGCGCTTCGAGGAGGTGCAGCTCGCGCCGGTCGAAGCGCATGAAGTCCTCGTAGCCGGCGAGCACGTCGAGCATCTGGCGCGTCATCGCGGCGCGATCGCCCGAAAGCAGCATCCACAGGTCCTGGAGCGCCGGGCCCATGCGCGCGTCGTCGAGGTCGACGAAATGCGGGCCCCTCGTTTCTCCGTGCTCGGTCCACAGGATGTTGCCCGGATGGCAGTCGCCGTGCAGGCGAATGTCTTTGACGGCGCCTGCGCGTTGGTAGCAGCGCGCCGCGGCCTGCAGGGCCTGCCCGGTGACGGCTTCCCACGCCGGGCGCAAGTCGTCCGGGATGAAGCGCTGCTCGAGGAGCCAGGCGCGCGGCTCGTGGCCGAACGATTGAACGGAAAGGGTCTCCCTGTGCCGAAAAGGCCGGGTTGCCCCCACCGCATGGATCCGGCCGATGAAGCGCCCGATCCACTCCAGGGTCTTCGGGTCCTCGAGCTCGGGCGCGCGGCCGCCGCGGCGCGGGTAGAGCGCGATCCTGAAATCGCCGAAGCGAAACGAGTGCGTCGGCGCGACCACCGGGATCTCGTGCCCGGCGAGCTCGCGCGCGAACTCGTGCTCTTCGTCGATCTGCGCGTCGCTCCAGCGCCCCGGGCGGTAGAACTTGGCGACCAGCGGCGCGCCCTCCTCCATCCACACCTGGTAGACGCGGTTCTCGTAGCTCGCGAGCGCGAGCAGCCGCCCGTCGGGGCGCAGCCCCGCGCTGTCGAGCGCATCGAGCACCCGGTCGGGCGTCAGGCCGGCGTAGGGGTGGGCATCCACGGTTAGAATTCTCCACCATGGCGAACGTGGTCGAAGTCTCCGAGCTGGAATTTTCCTACGGCGACCTGCAGATCTTCCGCGGGCTGTCGCTCGAGATCCCGCGCGGCCAGGTGGTGGCGATCCTCGGCGGCAGCGGCTGCGGCAAGTCGACGCTGCTCAAGCTGATCGGCGGCCAGCTGCGGCCGCAGTCGGGCTCGGTCACGGTGGAGGGAAAGCGCGTGCACGAGCTCGACGCCGACGCGCTCTACCGGCTGCGCCTCGAGATGGGGATGATGCTCCAGGCCTCGGGCCTGTTCAGCGACCTCACGGTGTACGAGAACGTCGCGTTCCCGATCCGCGAGAACTTCCGCCTGCCCGAGTCCCTGGTGCGCCGCATGGTGCTCATGAAGCTGCACGCGGTCGGCCTGCGCGGCGCCCACGGCATGATGCCGGGGGATCTCTCCGGCGGCATGACGCGCCGCGTCGCGCTCGCGCGCGCGGTCGCCACCGATCCGAAGCTCCTGATGTACGACGAGCCTTTCGCCGGGCTCGACCCGATCTCGCTCAACCAGATCGTCGAGCTGATCCGCAGCCTCAACCAGGCGCTCGACCTCACCTCGATCGTCGTCACCTACGACGTGAAGGAGGCGCTCAAGGTCGCCGACTACGTCTACATGCTGTGCGACGGCGTGGTGCTCGGCAGGGGCACCCCGGCCGAGGTCGCCGCTTCCGACGATCCCTACCTCAAGCAGTTCCTGAACGCGCTTCCCGACGGCCCGGTGCGCTTTCACTTTCCCGCTCCGCCGCTGGAGCGCGACCTGGGCATCAGCTCGTGAGGCGCACACACCCGGAGGCCCGCCATGGCTGAAGAGCGTTCCAGCGAAACCCCCGAAGACGCGATCCGGCGGGCAGCCGCCGAGTCGGTGCGCTCGGGCGACGAGATCCGCCGGCGCGTGCACGACGTCACGCTCGAGGCGCTGCGCAGCCGGCGCTTCGACCGCGCCGGCATCCGCGAGGTGGTGCGCGCCGCGACCGAGGGCATCACGCTCGGCGCCGAGTCGAGCCGGCTCGGCGTGCGCGAGGCGCTCGCCGAAGGCCTGCGCGGCATCGACCAGGCGCTCACCCGTTCGGTCGAGGCGGGCCACGAGGCGCTGCGCCAGCTCGCCGCCGCCGGGCGCGATCTGTCCGACCACGAGCTCAGGCAGGGGCTCGCCGGCGTGAAGAAGATCGAGGAGGATTTCATCGCCACGCTCGAGCAGGTCGCCGACTCGGCGAACGAGCGCGTGGCTCCCGAGCTGCGCCGGGCGATCCGGCAGGCGCTGCACGCCGGCACCGAGACCGGGCGCCAGAGCGCGCGGCTGATGGCCGAGTTCACGCTCGCCGGCATCGAGCTCGCTGGCGAGTTCAGCCTGCGCTTCGCGCAGCTCGCGGGCGGCGTGCTCGCCGGCATGGCCGACGCGCTGCGCCCGAAGGGCAAAGAGGGCGACGGCCCGCGGTAGCCGCGCAGATGCTGCGCGAAACCCTCGGCTTCATGCGGGAGCTGCCGCGCCTGCACGAGATCAGCTCGGTGTTCATCCGGCACGGGCTGGGCGAGTTCGTGCGGCGCATCGGCGTCGCCGGGGCGCTCGAGCGCGCCGGGCGGATCCTGCACTGGAAGGCGGCGAGCGCCTCGGCCGCGCTCGATCCGGCGAGCCGCGTGCGCACGGCGTTCGAGGAGCTCGGCCCCACCTTCGTCAAGCTGGGCCAGCTGATGGCCACCCGGGTCGATCTTTTTCCGCCGGGCTGGATCGCCGAGCTCGAGAAGCTGCACGCCGACGTGCCGCCGGTGCCCTTCGAGGAGCTGCTGCCGCAGCTCACGCGCGCGCTCGGGCGCTCGCCGTTCGAGGTGTTCCGCGACATCGACACGCGCGCGCAGGCCGCGGCGTCGATCGCCCAGGTGCACCGCGCGCGGCTGCAGGACGGCACGCCGGTGGTGCTCAAGGTGCGGCGCCCCGGGGTGCGCGCGAAGATCGAGGCCGACCTGCGCCTGGTGAGGCGCATCGCCGAGCTGATCGAGGCCGAGATGCCCGAGGCGCGCCGCTACCGCCCGGTGCAGGTCGCGGCGCAGTTCGCGCGGTCCCTGGAGCGCGAGATCGACTTCAACACCGAGACGCGCAACGTCGAGCGCTTCGCACACAACTTCGCGGGCGATCCGCACATCGTCATTCCCCGGGTATACCCGCAGTTCACGAGCGAAGCGCTGCTGGTGCAGGAGCATGTCGAAGGCATCGCGGCCACCGACCCCGCGGCGGTCGACGCCGCGGGGCTCGACCGCAGGCTGCTCGCGGCGCGCGGCGTCGACGCCTTCCTCAAGATGATCCTCGAGGACGGCTTCTTCCACGCCGACCCGCACCCCGGCAACGTGTTCTACCTGCCGGGCAACCGCATGGTGATCATCGACTTCGGCATGGTCGGGCGGCTCTCGCCGCCGCGCCACCGGCAGGTGGTCGACCTGCTGGCGGGGCTCGCGCGCATGGCGGAAGCGCCGATGATCGACGTGCTGCTCGACTGGGCGGGCGACGCGTCGGTCGACGAGGCCAGGCTCGCCGCCGACGTCGACGAGCTGGTATTCGAGTACGAGGGCGTGCCGCTGCGCAACATCCGCATCGCGGCGCTGGTACGGCAGTTCGCCGAGATCCTGCGCAGCCACTCGATCGTGCTGCCCGCCGACCTGTCGCTGATGTTCAAGACACTCGTCACGCTCGAGGGCCTCGGCCGGCAGTACGACCCGGACTTCCACATCGCCACCCACCTCGCGCCGCTCGTGCGCCGCGCGCTGCGCCGCCGCACCCGGCCGGCCGAGCTCGCGCGGCGCGGGCGCGCCGCGGCGCTCGAGATCGCGGAGGCGGTGGCGAGCGTGCCGCGCGACCTCGCGCGGCTGCTGCGCGAGACGCGGCGCGGCAGGCTGCGCGTCGACCTGGATCTCAAGCGGCTCGACAGCTTCGGCCGCCAGCTCGACCGCACCCTCGACCGCGTCACGGTGGGCATCATGACCGCGTCGCTCGTGATCGGCTCGGCGATCGTGCTGACGGTGCCCGAAGGCCCGGTGGTGTTCGGCGTGCCGGTGCTGCCGGCGCTGGGGCTCGCGGGCTACCTGCTCGCGTTCCTGAACAGCCTGTGGATCGTCTACGGGATCTGGCGCTCGGGCCGCGACTAGGCTGCCTTAGGCGGCGCCGTCCTTCGGGATGAAGCGCAGCGCGACCCCGTTGTTGCACCAGCGCTGGCCGGTGGGCGGGGGACCGTCGTCGAACACGTGGCCGTGGTGGCCGCCGCAGCGCACGCAGTGGTACTCGGTGCGCGGGTAGATCAGGAAGAAGTCCTTCTTGGTCTCGAACGCGCCCGGGATGGTGGTGAAGAAGCTCGGCCAGCCGGTGCCCGACTCGTACTTCATCTCGGAGGTGAACAGCGGCAGCCCGCAGCCGACGCAGGCAAACACGCCGGGGCGTTTCTCGCCGTTGAGCGGGCTGGTTCCGGCGCGCTCGGTGCCTTCCTCGCGCAGCACGTGATAGGCCTCTCGCGGCAGCCGCTTGCGCCACTCCTCCTTGGAGAGCTTGAGCGGCTCGCCCGGCGCCGGCGCGTCGGCCCCGGCGGGCAGGAACGCCTTCCAGTTGCCCTGCATCTGCTGGATGTCCTTCATGGTGCGCGGTGCTGCGGCATGCGCACAGAAGGGCGCGGCCGCCAGCGCGAACAGGAATGTGCGTCGTTCCATGGTGTCCTCATTGGCTTTGACCTTGGTCGATCGGAGGCGCAAATCCTGACAATACAATACGCGCCATGCCGAAGCGACCGTTCGCCATGGTACCCCTGCCGGCGGCGAGGAGCGCAAAGCCGCGCCGCGCCGGCCTCACGATGATGCTCGACCCGGGCCTGCCGCCCGGCGGGCAGGCCGACGTGCTGGCGCTCGCCGGCGACTACGTCGACCTCGCGAAGATCAAGACGGGCACGGCCCGCCTTTACGATGAAAAAATCCTGGTCATGAAGCTGAAGCGATATCGACGCCACCGCGTCCAGCCCTTTCTCGGCGGCCAGTTCCACGAGTACGTGTTCGCCACGCAGGGCAGCAAGGCCTTGCCCCGCTTCTACGCGGAAGCCTTGCGCGTCGGCTTCGAGGCGATCGAGATCTCGGACAACGTCGTCCCGCTCACTTCCCCTGAAAGAAGAAAACAGATCCGGGCGGCGCGCGAGGCCGGGCTCATCGTCTACGGCGAGGTCGGCTCCAAGGACACCCTCACGAATCCGAAGCTTCTGATTGCGCAGGCGGAAGATTGCTTCGCCGCCGGCGCCGCGCTGGTGCTGGTCGAGGCTGCCGAAGTCGTGCGCAGGGGCCGCCCGCACCGGGCCACGATAGACATGATTGCGAAAAACCTGGATCTGAAGCGCGTGATGTTCGAGCTGCCCGGGCCGTGGATCCCGGAGGTGCGGAGCTGCGACGTCGAGGCGCTGAAGAAGCTGCTGATCGAAGCGCTCGGCCCGGACGTGAACCTCGCCAACGTCATGCCCGCGGACCTGATCGACCTCGAGACCACGCGCGTCGGGCTGGGCGTGGCGGGCCCGCCCAAGGCGGCTTGATGCCGAGCTGTTCGCGGCTGGGGGACGAAGGTGCCGCGCCCGCGGAAGCGCGGCAGGCGTCGACATGGGCGGCGCCGCCGTTGTATAAACGTTTGGACGTTTCTGTCATGGGGAGGAGACCCGATGAGCCCGAAGCGCATTGCCACGATTTTTCTGTGCGCGGCCGCTGCATGGAGCGGCGCCGCTTTTACCCAGGACTGGCCGGCGAAGCCGGTGCGGCTGGTGCTGGGCTACGCGGCCGGCGGCGCGATGGACATGAGCGCGCGCGTCATCGCGCCGATCCTGTCCGAGCAGCTTGGCCAGCCGGTGGTGGTGGAGAACCGCACCGGGGGCGCGGCCAACATCGCGGCCGAGGCGGTGGCGCGCTCGGCGCCCGACGGCTACACGATCCTGTTCTACGCCGACGCGTACACCATCGCGCCTTCGCTCTTCAAGACGCTGCCCTACGACCCGGTGAAGGACTTCATCCCGATCACCCAGATGATCAGCGGCGCGCACATCCTCGTCGGCCACCCATCGGTGCCGGCGAACACGCTGCAGGAGCTGATCGCCTATGCCAGGCAGAACCCGGGCAAGCTCGCCTACGGCTCGCCGGGCAACGGCACGCCGCAGCACCTCGCCGCGGAGCTTTTCAAGACGATCGCGGGCGGCCTGCAGATCACGCACGTGCCCTACCGGGGCGGCGGCCAGGCGATCGGCGACGTAGTGGGCGGAACCATCCCGCTCGCCTCGCTCGGGCTGCCGCCGACCGCCGGGCACATCAAGTCCGGCCGCTTGAAGGCCTTCGCGGTGACGAGCAAGGTGCGCCAGCGCCTGCTGCCCGATACGCCGACGTTCCAGGAAGCCGGCATCGCGGGATTCGAGACGGTGCAGTGGTGGGGCCCGGCGCTGCCCGCCGGCACGCCCGCGCCGGTGGTGAAGCGCGTGTACGACGAGTTCGTCAAGGCGCTCGCGCACCCGGTGCTCGTCGACCGCTACAACAAGGCCGGGCTGGAAGTCACCCCGAGCGCCTCGCCGGAGGCCTTCGTCGGCTTCATCAAGGCCGAGATCGCGCGCTGGGCGCCGGTCGTGAAGGCCGCGGGTGCGAGGGTCGATAACTGAATCTCCTGCTCATCACCTCGGACCAGCAGCGCGGCGACTGCTACGGGTTCGAGGGCCGCAGGATCAAGACGCCGCACCTGGACGCGCTCGCGCGCGGCGGCACTCGCTTTTCGGCCTGCATCACGCCGAACCTGGTGTGCCAGCCTTCGCGCGCGTCGATCCTGACCGGCCTGCTGCCTTACACCCACGGCGTCTCCGACAACGGCATCGACCTCGATCCGGAGCTGGGCGAGGCGGGATTCGCCGGCGCGTTCGCGCGCGCCGGCCAGCGCACCGGCTTCATCGGCAAGGCGCACTTCGCCACCTCGCACACCTTCGCGCCTACCGGCACCCCCGAGTGCCGCAACACCGACCAGCCGCAGGACTGGCTCGGGCCCTACATGGGCTTCCAGCATGTCGAGCTGATGGTCGAAGGCCACAACCACTGGCCGCCGATGAAGCCGCCGCGCGGCCAGCACTACGAATGCTGGTTCCACCGGGACGGGCGGGGAGAGGAGCTGCAACGGCTCTATGAAACGCAGCTAGAGCCGCGCAGCACGGCGCTGCAGACCTTCCACTCGGCGCTGCCGCCGGCTTTCCACAACTCCACCTGGATCGGGGACCGGACAATAGATTTTCTGACGCAAAACAAGAACAGATCTTTCTGTCTGTGGGCCTCCTTCCCCGATCCCCACCACCCGTTCGACGCGCCCGACCCGTGGAGCCGCATGCACCATCCGGACGAGGTCGACCTGCCCCCGCAGCGCACGCTCGACCTGGAGCGCCGGCCGTGGTGGCACCGCCAGAGCCTGGAAGGCAAGCCGCAGATCGTTTCCCACCTGCGCAAGGTGCGCGAGGAGTACTCGCGTATCCCGGTGCAGAGCGACCGGCAGCTGCGCGAGCTGATCGCCAACTACTACGGCATGATCTCGCTCATCGACCACAACGTCGGCCGCATCCTCCTGCATCTCGAGAATCTCGATCTGCTGAAAGATACCCTGGTCGTTTATTCGACCGACCACGGCGACTGGCTCGGCGACCACGGCCTGATCCTCAAGGGGCCGATGGCCTACGAGGGGCTGCTTCGCGTCGGGCTGATTTTTTCCGGGCCCGGGATTCCGAAGGCTAAGGTGGTCCCGGATCCGGTCTCCACCGTCGACCTTGCCGCGACCTTTGCCGATTACGCCGGCATTGAGGTTCCCGCGGCCCGGCACAGCCGGAGCTTGAGAGAACTGATTGAAACCGAAGGCGCGAGCCGTGATTTCGCCTGCAGCGAGTGGGACCTGCGCGCCTCGCGCTCGGGCGTCGACCTCGACCTGCGCACGGTGCGCACCCGCACGCACAAGCTCACGCTCGACCTGCGCTCGGGCGCGGGCGAGCTCTACGACCTGGTGAATGACCCGCACGAGATGGACAACATTTTCGAGACATCGAAGAGCAGAACCGAGTTGATGGACATGATCCGAAGCCGCCCGGACGACATCGTGCCGCGCCTGCCGCAGGTGGGAATGGCATGAAGCCCGCCAACCTGATCGTGATCATGTCGGACGAGCACGACCCGCGCTGGATGGGCTGCTCGGGCAGCACGCTCGCGCGCACGCCGAGCCTCGACCGGCTCGCCGCGCGCGGCACGCGCTTCACCGACGCCACCACCGCCTGCCCGATCTGCGTCCCGGCGCGCGCCGCGTTCGCCACCGGGAAGTACAACCACCAGATCGGCTACTGGGACAACGCGGACGCGTACGACGGCGCGGTCCCGAGCTGGCACCATCGCCTGCGCGCGCTCGGCCACCGCGTGGTCTCGGTCGGCAAGCTGCATTTCCGCTCCGGCGACGATGACCACGGCTTCTCGCAGGAGATCGTGCCGATGAACGTGGTCGAGGGCAAAGGCGATCTCTACGGCCTGCTGCGCGGCGACGACATGCCGCCGCGCTCCGACGGCAAGAAGCTCGCCGCGCTCTCCGGCCCGGGCGAGTCGGAGTACACCTGGTACGACCGCGAGATCGCCTCGCGCGCGCAGATCTGGCTGCGCGAGGAGGCGGCGCAGCATGCCGGGCAGCCGTGGGTGCTGTTCGTGTCGTTCGTCGCGCCGCATTTCCCTCTGATGGCGCCGCCGCACTGGTACTACCGCTACCCGTTCGAGCGCGTCCCGATGCCCAAGCTCTACACGAAGCGCGAGCGCCCGGACCATCCCTACGTCGTCGACCAGGCCGAGAACACCGGCTACGACCGGTACTTCAAGGACGCCGCCGCGGTGAAGCGCGCGCGCGCCGGGTATTTCGGCCTCATCAGCTCGCTCGACGAGAACATCGGCCACATTCTGGATACGCTGGAAGATCTGAATCTGGAGGAAAGCACCAGGATCCTCTATACCTCGGACCACGGCGACAACCTCGGCGCGCGCGGCCTATGGGGCAAGCAGGTGCTCTACCAGGAAGCCGCGGCGGTGCCGATGATCCTCGCCGGGCCCGGCATCCCGGCGGGCGAAGTGCGCACCCCGCCGGTGAGCCATGTGGACGTCTACCCGACGATCATGGAATCCATGCTGGCCGAGGCGCCCGAGGCTTCCGGTATTTCGTTATTCAGATCGATGAAAGAAAACCCGGATCGGATCGTGCTTTCCGAGTACCACGCTTCCTCCTCGCGCGCCGGCGAGTTCATGATCCGCCACGGCAAATGGAAGTACGTGTACTTCGTGCACTACCCGGACCGGCCGCAGCTCTTCGACCTCGCGGCCGACCCGGAGGAGCTGCGCGACCGGGGCGCCGATCCTTCATTCGAGAAAGTCAGGAAGGCGTGCGACGAGCGGCTGCGCGCGCTGCTCGACCCCGAGGAGGTCGACCGCCGCGCGAAGCGGCGGCAGGCCGAGCTGGTGGCCGCGAACGGCGGCCGCGAGGCGGTGATTGCCCGGGGCAGCTTCGCCTACTCGCCGCCGCCGGGCTTTCGCGCCGAGTTCGATCAGTAGCCGCTCGCGATGTGCTGGCCGATCACCGCGCCGAGCACCGCGCCGAACAGGATCGCCGCCCCGGTATTCGGGTGGCTCTGGTAGATCACCGGCTGTGGCCGGTGCACGACGACGGTGCGATGCACCGGCCTGTAGTGGACCACGCGGTGCTGAACGTACGGCCGGTGATGCTTGACCACGTAATGCTTCGCCGGCTTCGCGTGCCGGTAGTCCCGGTAGTCCCTGTGTCCCCGGTCGGCCAGGGCGGGGGCGGAGACGGCGAGCGCCGCAACGGCGAGTAGTGTCTTCTTCCACATGGCATCCTCCTTATCAAGTGTGCCGATGCCATTTCACGCCCCGCAGGGCGCGCCGTAAACCGAGGAAGTGCAACATCTGTAACAGCGTGTTAACGTCGCGCCCGAGGAGGAGACCTATGTCACGCATCGCAACATTCCTGCTGGCTGCGCTGCTCCCGCTCGCCGCGTGGGCGCAGGACTACCCGTCCAAGCCGATCACCATGATCGTGCCGTTCCCGCCGGGCGGGGTGGCCGACATCGTCGGCCGCCCGCTCGCCGCAACGATGGAAAAGACGCTCAAGCAGCCGGTCATCGTGGTGAACCGCACCGGCGCCGGCGGCGCGGTCGGCATGACCGCCGCGGCGAAGGCCGCGCCCGACGGCTACACCATCCTGATGACGCTGTCGTCGATCTCGATCTTCCCGGTTTCCGACCCGCTCAACGGCAAGACCGCGCCCTACGAGCTCGCCGATTTCGCGCCCATCGCGCTGGTCACCGCCGATCCCACGGTCCTGGTGGTCAGCGGCGACAGCCCCTACCGCACGATCCAGGACTTCGTCGCCGCGGCGAAGGCGAATCCGGGCAAGATCAACTTCTCCTCCTCGGGCGTGTACGGCACGCTGCACGTGGCGATGGAGATGTTCGCCGGCGCGGCCGGCATCAAGCTGTTCCACATCCCCTATCAGGGCGGCGGGCCGGCGGTGCGGGCGCTGCTCGCGGGAGAGGTACAGGCGCTCGCCTCGGGCCCGGCGGCGGCGATCGGGCAGATCAACGCCGGCAAGATGCGCGCGCTCGCGAGCTGGGGCGACAAGCGCCTTGCGCTGATGCCCGATCTGCCGACGTTCAAGGAGCTCGGCTTCAAGGACGTGGAGTTCTACATCTGGTCGGGCGTGGTGGTCCCGGCGGCGACGCCCGCCGCGGCTCAGGCGCGGCTGCGCGAGGCGCTGCGCGCGGCGGCCGCCGATCCCGCGTTCAAAGGCGCGATGCAGAAGGTGGGAACGCCGATCAGCTACCTCGACGCCCCCGAGTTCAAGCGCTTCTGGGACGCCGACGCGGCGCGGCTCAAGGCCGCCGTACAGCGGATCGGCGCGATCGAGCCGAAGAAGTAGCGCCTAGCGCCGGCTCTTCCTTTTCTGCTTCAGCCGCGCCGCTTTCTCGAGCAGCGCGCGCGGCTGGCGGTATTGCAGGAGCAGCGCGACGCGGCGCTCGAACGGGTCGCTCCGCGTCACGGTCTTCAGGTGGTGGCCGTTCATCAGCGGGAAGTGGCGCAGCTCGTCCAGCTTCTCGGCGATCTGCCAGGCGCTCTTCTCGCCGCTCACCCAGATTCCGGGGTGCATGCGCCGCAGGTCGAACGGCAGCGAGTACTCGCGCAGCGTCTTGTGGTCGCGCCGGTTGGTGTACTCGTGGAAGTACGACATCGCGAGCTCGCGCAGCGTGCGGTACACCGGGTCGCGCCAGCGCAGCGCGATGCCGTTGGTCTTGGAGATCGCGCCCCAGCGCCCGCCGCGGCGGAACAGCGCCACCACGTGGTCGAAGTCGCGCACCGCGCGCATGTCGAGCAGCAGCGGTGGCTCGCCCTGGATCCACAGCGCGCAGGCGGCGAGCATCGCGCCCTCGATGCAGTGCGCGTTGCCCGCGCGCAGCACCGCGCGCACCGGGCGGCAGGTCTCGCCGCCGACCTCGAAGTTCTGCTTCAGCCGGTAGAGGAAATCCTGGATCTTCTGCGGCGTGTCCAGGCGCCGCAGGGCGGCGAACTCGGCCTGGGTGAGGCCGAGGTCCTGGCGGCGCGCGGTGCGTTTGCGGAGCATGGCTGGCCAAAAAATATAACGTCGCGCCGGCCGCGGCAATCGGCGGCGCAAGTGGCTGATTTGACTGGCGCGCCCGGCCGCTCTGGCGGGCTTTTAGCTCACTCCTGTATTATTCATGCATGAACAAATCCCGCGCCCCGCGGCGCCGCGGCGCCGCCGACGACGTGATGGGGGCGCTGATGCAGGCGGCGCACGCGGTCGAGCATCGGCTCGAGCGCTCGCTCGCCGAGGTCGGGCTCTCGGGCATCCGCCTTGCCGCGCTCACCCAGCTCGTCGAGGCGGGCGAGCCGGTGGCGCTCGGCGAGCTCGCCGAGCGCTGCGCCTGCGTGCGCTCCAACATCACGCAGCTCGTCGACCGGCTGGAAGCCGAGAAGCTGGTGCGCCGCGTCGACGACCCGCAGGACCGGCGCAGCCTGCGCGCGGCGATCACGCCGCTCGGCCGCGAGCGCCAGGCCGCCGGCGCGAAGCAGGTGGAAGAGGTGCGCCGCCAGCTCGCCAAGGCGCTCGGCGCGATCGATCCCGCGGCGCTGAAGCGCGCGCTCGCCGAGCTGGGATGAGGCCGTGGAAACAGAACCGCAACATTCCAGCGACGCTCGCGGCGTAGAATCGCGCCCCTTCGCGCCTATTCGCTTCTTCATCGGACAAATGCGTTTCAAACAGATCGCGATCTCCCTGGTTGCGCTCGCCGTCGCGGCGTGCAGCCCCTCCACCGGGCAGGAGAAGGGCCCCGGCGGACCCGGCGGCGGCATGCCGCCGCCGGAAGTCAACGTGGTGACGCTCGCGCCGCGCTCGCTGCCGGTCGAGTTCGAGTACGTCGGCCAGACCGCCGGCTCGCGCGAGGTGGAAGTCCGTGCGCGCGTCACCGGCATCCTGCAGAAGCGCAATTTCGAGGAAGGGGCGAGGGTCAAGCAAGGCCAGTCGCTGTTCACCATCGATCCAGCGCCCTACCGCGCGGCGGCGGCGCGCGCCGCGGCGGATCTCGCGGCGGCGCAGGCGCGCCTTGACCAGGCGCGGCGCAACGCCGCGCGCTTCAAGCCGCTGTACGCCGAGAAGGCGGTGAGCCAGAAGGACTTCGACGACGCGGTGTCGGCCGAGGCGATCAACGCCGCCGACGTCGAGGCGGCGCGCGCGCGGCTCGACGAGGTGAACCTGAGCCTCGAGTACACCAAGGTGCTCTCGCCGCTCTCGGGCATCGCGGGACGCTCGCTGCGCTCCGAGGGCTCGCTCGTCTCGGGGCCCGAGGTGCTGCTCACCACCGTCACGCGCGTCGACCCGATCTGGGTCAATTTCGGCATCCCCGACAACGAGCAGCTCCGCCTGCAGCGCGAGATGCAGGAGGGGCGCATCGCGGCGCCGAAAGGCGGGCGCTTCGAGGTGGAGCTGCGCCTTGCCGACGGCTCGGCGTACCCGCATGCCGGGCGGGTGGACTTCACCGCGGTGAGCATCTCGCCCGCCACCGGCACGCGGGAGACGCGCGCCGAGGTGCCGAATCCCGACGGGTGGCTGCGCCCGGGGCAGTTCGTGCGCGTGCTGCTGCGCGGCGCGACGCGGCCGGGCGCGCTCACCGTGCCGCAACGCGCGGTGCTCGAAGGCCCGCAGGGCAAGTTCGTCTACGTGGTGAACGACAAGAGCCAGGCAGAGCCGCGCCCGGTCGAGGTCGGCGAGTGGTCGGGCGAGGACTGGATCGTCACCTCGGGCCTCAAGACGGGCGAGCGCGTGATCGTCGACGGCCTGATGAAGCTCGGTCCTGGCGCGCCGGTAAAGGCGGTTGAAAAGAATTAGAAATAGATAAAAGAAAAAAGAATCATGCTCTCCCGCTTCTTCATCGACCGGCCGATTTTCGCCGCGGTGCTCTCGGTGTTCATCGTGCTCGCCGGCCTCGCCGCGATGCGCAGCCTGCCGATCGCGCAGTACCCCGAGATCGCGCCTCCCGTGGTCACCGTCACCGCCGCTTACCCGGGGGCCTCTGCGCAGGTGCTCGAGCAGACGGTGGCGGCGCCGCTCGAGACCCAGATCAACGGCGTCGAGGACATGATCTACATGAGCTCGACCTCGACCTCGAACGGCGCAGTGCAGATCCAGGTCAGCTTCGAGATCGGCACCGACGTCGACAAGGCGGCGCTCAACGTCAACAACCGCGTCAAGCAGGCCGAGCCGCGCCTGCCGCTGGAAGTGCGCCGCCAGGGCGTGACGGTGGAAAAGGGCTCGTCCGCCTTCCTCCAGGTGGTCGCGTTCTTCTCGCCGGGCGGGCGCTTCGACGACATCTACGTGTCGAATTACGTCACGCTCAATGTGCTCGACCGCCTCAAGCGCGTGCCCGGCACCACCAGCGTGCAGAACTGGGGCGCCAAGGACTACGCGATGCGCATCTGGGTGCTGCCCGACCGGATGACGCAGCACCGCGTCGCCACTTCCGACCTGGTGCGGGCGCTGAACGAGCAGAACGCGCAGTTCGCCGCCGGCAAGGTGGGGCAGTCGCCGGCGCCGGAGGGCCAGGAGCTGGTCTACACGGTCACCACGCGCGGGCGCCTCGCCGAGGTCAGGGAGTTCGAGGACATCATCGTGCGCGCGAACGCCGACGGCTCGGCGCTGCGGCTGAAGGACGTGGCGCGGGTCGAGCTCGCCGCCAAGGACTACGACTTCATCGGCCGCGTCAACAACCAGCCCACCACGCTGGTCGGCATCTTCCTGCAGCCGGGCGCCAACGCGCTCGAGGTGGCGCAGGAGGTGCGCGACACGCTCGCGGAGGCCGCGCAGCGCTTCCCGGAGGGGCTCGCCTACTCGATCCCCTACGACACCACGCGCTTCGTCGAGGTGTCGATCCGCGAGGTGCTGAAGACGCTGGTCGAGGCGATGATCCTGGTGTTCCTGGTGGTGTACCTTTTCCTGCAGAGCTGGCGCGCGACGCTGATCCCGTTCGCCGCGGTGCCGGTGTCGCTGATCGGCACCTTCGCGGGACTGTTCCTGCTCGGCTACTCGATCAACACGCTGACGCTGTTCGGCCTGGTGCTCGCCATCGGCATCGTGGTCGACGACGCGATCGTGGTGCTGGAGAACGTCGAGCGCATCATGCACGAGGAGCGCCTGGCCGCCCGCGACGCCGCCATCAAGGCGATGCGCGAGGTCACCAGCCCGATCATCGCCATCGTGCTCACCCTGTGCGCGGTGTTCGTCCCGATCGCGTTCCTCGGCGGACTGACCGGCGAGCTCTATCGCCAGTTCGCGGTCACGATCTCGATCGCGGTGATAATCTCGGGCATCGTCGCGCTGACGCTCACGCCGAGCCTGTGTGTTTTGATCCTCAAGCGCGAGCACCGGCAGCCGGGGCGCTTTTTCCGGTGGTTCAACGGCTGGTTCCAGCGCATGACCGGGCGTTACGTGGACGGGGTTACCTGGATGCTGCGCCGCGGCGCCATCGCCGCCCTGCTGTTCGCCGGCATGGTGGCGGTCACGGTCGGCTTGTGGCGCGCCACCCCGGGCTCCCTGGTGCCCCCCGAGGACCAGGGCTATTACATCGCCGCGGTGTTCCTGCCCGACGGCGCGACGCTCGAGCGCACCGACAAGGTGGTGAGCGAAGTCGTCGAGATCATCAAGTCGAATCCCGCCAACGAGAATGCCGTGGCCTTCACCGGCTTCGACTTTCTCGGCGGCGGCTTCCGCAACAGCGCGGCGACCATTTTCGTCACGCAGAAGCACTGGGACGAGCGCGCGGTGGCGACCCCGCAGCTCGTGGGCGAGTTCTTCATGAAGACCGGGCACATCAAGGAAGCGCTGGTGCTCGCATTCGGGCCTCCGCCGATCTTCGGGCTCGGCAGCGCCGGCGGGTTCGAGTTCTACCTCCAGAACCGCGGCGAGGGCGGCGCGCCGCGGCTCCAGGAAGTCACGCAGCAGCTGCTCGGCGCGGTGGCGCAGGACCCGATGTTCGGCCAGGTGAACACGCTCTGGCGCGCGAACGTTCCGCAGCTGTTCGTCGAAACCGACCGCGAGAAGGCGAAGACGCTGGGCGTGCCGCTCGACGAGCTGTACGGCACGCTGGCGTCCACGCTCGGCACGTTCTACGTCAACGATTTCAACAAGTTCGGGCGAACGTGGCAGGTCCTGATGTCCGCCGAGCCGGCGTACCGCAAGCGCCCCGACGACGTGGGCGCGATCTACGTGCGCTCCGACCAGGGCCGCATGATCCCGCTCGCCTCGCTCGCGCGTGTCCGCTATTCCTCCGGACCGGACTCGCTCGACCGATTCAACAACCTGCCCTCGGTCAAGATCTTCGGGGAGACCCGGCCCGGCTACAGCTCCGGGCAGGCGATCGAGCGCATGGAAAAAATCGCGCGGGACACGCTCCCGCCGGAGTTCAGCTTCGACTGGGGCGGCGCCTCGTTCCAGGAGAAGCGCTCGGGCGGCACGTCGATACTGGCGCTGGGACTGGCGGCGCTGATGGTGTTCCTGATCCTTGCCGCGCAGTACGACCGCTGGGCGCTGCCGCTGGCGGTGATGCTGGCGCTGCCGTTCGGCACTTTCGGCGCCCTGGCGGCGATTGCCGTCAACAATTTCCTGCCGGTTCCGTATTACATGGCCCAGGGCATCCCGTGGCTGCAGTGGCTGCTTGCGCCCCTCGCGGGCATCGCGCGCCTCTCCAACGACGTGTACTTCCAGATCGGCCTCGTGACGCTGCTCGGGCTGGCCGCGAAGAACGCGATCCTGATAGTCGAATACGCGGTGCTGAAAAAGAACGAGGGGATATCCACGTCCGCGGCGGCGATCGAGGCGGCGCGGCTGCGGTTCCGCCCGATCCTGATGACCTCGCTCGCTTTCATTCTCGGCGTGATGCCGCTCGTGTTCTCGAGCGGCGCCGGCGCCGGGGCGCGCCATTCCGCCGGCACCGGCGTGATGGGCGGCATGCTGTCGGCGACGTTCCTGGCGATCTTTTTCATTCCGTGGTTCTTCCACCTGATCGTGGATCGCAAGTTGTCGGAGCCGCGTTCGACGGCCGAGATCGAGGAGGAAGCCAGGCGCCATCGCGAAGCGGGCCAGCGCGCGGTGCTCGGGCCGCACCATCACCCCGTGCAGCGAGGAGATGCTGATGTTTGATCTCCTGAAGCGTGGATCGTGGATGGTGGATGGCGACTGCAAGCTGCCAGCCGCCAGACGCCAGACGCCAGTATCTGGCGGAAAAGCGTGGACGGTGGACGATGGACGGTGGACGGGGTCAGCAAACCCTTTCGCCATTCGCCATTCGCCATTCGCCATGGTAGCGGCGGCGCTGCTGGCCGCGGCGCTGGCCGGCTGCGCGGTGGGGCCGGATTACCGGCGCCCCGCCGCCGAGCTGCCCGCGTCGTGGCAGCAGGCCCCCGATCACGGCGCCGCCGTCATGAGCGAGCGCTGGTGGACGCTCTACAGCGACCCGGTCCTCGACCGGCTGATCGAGGAAGCGCTTGCGGGCAACCAGGATCTCGCGCTGGCCGCTGCCCGCGTGGACGAAGCGCGCGCCCTGGCACGGGTTGCCGATTCGGAGGCCGTTCCCGCCATAGACGCGGGCTTCCAGCGCGATCGCACCCGCTCCTCCTCGCGCTCCTCCACGCCGCTGCCGCCCAACGTGCCGCTCGAGCGCAACAATTACCGCGCCCAGGTCAACGTGGCGTACGAGGTGGACCTGTGGGGCCGCCTGAGAAGCGCATCGGAAGCCGCGCGCGCGGAGCTGCTGGCCACGCAGGCCGCGCGGGAGACGGTCCGCATCACGCTCGCCACGGAAGTGGCGCGCGCGTACTACACGCTCATCGGCCTCGACGCCCAGGTCGAAGCCACGCGCCGCTCGCTCGGCCTGCGCAACGAAGCGCTCGGACTCCAGAAAGTGCGCCACCAGGCCGGGCTCATCAACGATCTCAACCTGCGCCAGCTCGAGGCCGAGGTCGCCGCCGCGCGGGCGCAGTTGCCGCAGCTGGAAGGGACCCGCACGAACGAGGAGCTGTCGCTGGCCGTGCTGCTCGGCCGCAGTCCCCGCGCGATCATGGAAGGCACGGTCGCGCGCGGCGCCGACCGCGGCGAGCTGGCGCCCACCGTCGTGCCGGAGGGATTGCCGTCCGACCTGCTGCTGCGGCGGCCCGACGTGGTGACCGCGGAGCAGCAGCTCATCGCGGCCAACGCGCGCATCTCGGCCGCGAGGGCATCGCTGTTCCCGCGCATCGCGCTGACCGGCTTACTCGGCAGCGAGAGCGCATCGCTCGGAGATCTCTTCTCCGGCCCGGCGCGCATCTGGCAGCTCGCCTTCGGGCTGGCACAGCCGATCTTCCAGGGCGGGCGCCTCTTCGGCGGGATCCAGGCGGTCGAGGCGCGCGAGCGGCAGGCGGTGGCCCAGTACCAGAAGACGCTCCAGGAAGCGTTCCGCGAAGCGCGCCAGGCATTGAACGTCCAGGCGCGCGCGCGCGAAGCCTTCGAGGCGGAAACCGCCCGCGTCACGGCGCTGACGGAGGCGTACCGGCTGGCCCGTATCCGCTACGAGAACGGGCTGCTGTCCCAGCTCGAGGTGATGGACGCCGAGCGCAACCTGCTGCAGGCGCAGTTGAACCGGACCGACGCGCTGCGCGTGCAGCGCGCGGCGGTGGCCGACATCGTCAAGGCGCTGGGCGGCGGCTGGCAGGGCTTTGCCCAGGACGCTGCGCGTCGGTGACTGGCGGATTGCGGATGGCGGGTAGTGGCTTTTCCTGTCATGCGTCCGCGCGACGCGCGGCTGATCATCA
>DATKAX010000125.1:0-5790 GCA_035514595.1 Burkholderiales bacterium | reverse complement strand
GTGCACAGGATCACCGCCTCGACCTGCGGGTCGCGCAAGGCCTCGTCGTAGTCGGCAGTGATGCCGGGCTCGTCGACGAACGGGTCGACGCGCCGCACCACCTTCAGCTTCGCGCTTGCTTCCAGAAGCGAGAAGATGGTGCGGCCCCACCACCCCAGGCCGACCAGCGCAACGCCCAGGGGCTCAGCCCCGGGCACGCTGCATGAACTCCGGCCGCAGCGCCTTCGACCAGTCCGGGATCTGCTTGATCTTCTTCTCGCGCAGCAGCACCTCGGCCTGCCGCTGCATGTAGCCGCGCACCCCTTCCGGGAAGCCCGGGCTCACCTCGATCGTGGACACCGCGGCTCCGAAGGTGTCGGGCGACATCTTGTAGCCCTTGGAGGTGTAGAACGCGTAGATCGTGTCCGAGACCTTTTTCTTGTTGTTCTTGAAGTCGTCGGCGACCGCGAGCCAGGCGCGCAGGTAGCGCACCACGGTGTCGGGATTGCGCTCGACGAACTCCGGCGTCGCCGCCATGAACACCGGCATGCGGTCCACGTCCCAGTAGTTCATGATGGTGGTGGCGATGCCGTCGGCCTCGGCGATCGAGTTGTAGGGCTCGACGTTGATCATGGCGTCCACGGTCTTCGCCGCCATCGCCGCCACCATGTCGTTGACGTTCATGCGCACCTCCTGCCAGTCCTCCTTCTTCAGGCCGGCCTTGGGCGCGATCTGGTCGACGAACACGTTGCCGATCGACGACCCGGTCTGGTTGGCGATCTTGCGGCCCCTCAGGTCCTCGATGCGCCGGATGCCGAGCTCCTTGCGCGCCATGACGCGCGTGGTCTTGCCCACTTCCTCGATCTGCGCGATGGCCACGAGCTCGCCGCGCGCATGGCCGATGATGAAGGAAGGCCCGGCGTAGGTGCCGAGGTCGACCTGGCGGCCGACCATCTGCTGCATGGTGATGTTGCCCGAGGGGACCGCGAACTCCTCGAACTTGATGCCCTGCTTCTCGAGCGCCCCCGAGCGCAGCAGGTAATAGGTGGGCATGCCCCACATGTTGGTCTGGTAGCCCTGGCGCACCACGACCGACTGCGCGAACGCCGGCAGGCCGGCGGCGAGCGCCGCCGCGCCCGAGGCCGCCAGGAAATGTCGCCTTTTCATCGTTCCTCCTCCTTTTGAGTGAGATGACGCAACAGCTGTTTCTGGTGCTCGAGAAATTCTACGCTCAGCGGGTCGCGCGGCCGGGGCAGGCGCACCGCCACCTCGGCGCGGATGCGCCCGGGGTGGGGGGTCATGACGATTACCCGGTCGGCGAGGTACACCGCCTCGGCCACGTTGTGGGTCACGTAGACCACCGTCTTGCGGGTCTCGCGCCAGACCTCGGCGAGCAGCCGCTGCATCTCGTCGCGGGTCAGGGCGTCGAGCGCGGCGAAGGGCTCGTCCATCAGCAGCACCCCCGGGTTGTAGGCGAGCGCCCGCGCGATCGCCACGCGCTGCTGCATGCCCCCCGAGAGGTGGTGCGGATACGAGCCCGCGAACTTCTCCAGCTTGACCAGGCGCAGCTGCTCGAGCGCGATGCGCTCGCGCTCGGCCCGCGACACGCCCTTCATCTCCAGGCCGAAGGCGACGTTGCCGAGCGCCGTGCGCCAGGGGAAGAGCTGCGCGAAGTCCTGGAACACGACGCCGCGGTCCTGCCCCTGCCCGCTCACGGCGCGCCCGCCGACGCGGATCTCGCCCTGCGTCGGGGCGAAGAAGCCGGCGATCATGTTGAGCAGCGTAGTCTTGCCGCAGCCGCTCGGGCCGACCAGGCATACGAACTCGGAGGCTTTCGCCGCGAAGCTCGCGTCCTCCACGGCGAGGACCTTGCCGCCCGGCGTGTCGTACTCGAGAGTGACGTTCTTGATCTCGATCATGCTTTTGCGGCGCGCACCATGCCCCAGCGCAGGACCGTCGAGCGCTCCAGCGACCCGAACACCAGGCGCTCGAACAGAAAGCCGATGGCGCCGATCACCGCGAGCGAGGCGAGCATGATGTCGGCGTTGAGGAACTCCTTGGCGTCGAAGATCACCCAGCCCAGGCCGAAGGCCGAGGCGGCGAGCATCTCGGCGCCCACCACCGCGATCCAAGAGCGCTGGAAGGCGAGGCGCAGCCCGGTGATGATGAACGGCAGTGCGCCGGGCACGACGACTTTCCAGAACATCGCCGCGCCGCCGGCGCCCATGGCGCCCGCCGCGCGCAGCCACAGCGGGTTCACCGCGCGCGCCCCGGTCCAGGTATTGAGGATCATCGGAAAGCTGGCGGCGTAGAACACCACCAGGATGGTCGCGGTGTCGCCCAGCCCGAACCACAGGATGAACACCGGCGCCCAGGCGAGCGAGGGGATCGGCATCAGCGCGCTGACCAGCGGCAGGAAGAAGCGCTCCACCGGGCGGTAGCGCGCCATCAGGAAGCCGAGGAGCAGGCCGGTCGCCGCCGCGGCGGCGAGCCCGGCGAACACGCGATACAGCGTGGCGAGCGCGTGGCGCGCCATCGTTCCGTCGGCGAGCATCCACCACAGGGTCTTCGCCACCACGGGAAGCGTCGGGACGAGGGCAGCGGCGAACCAGCCGCTGCGGGCGACGGCTTCATAGAGCAGTAGAAAAAACCCTATGGAAATCGCTGCCTTCATGCGGCCATCATCCCCCAGCGCACCACGGTGTAGTTCTCGAGCCGCTGGAACACGACCTTCTCGAGCGCGAGGCCGATGGCGCCGATCACCGCGATGCCGGCGAGCATCGCGTCGGTATTGAGGAACTCGCGCGCGCCGAAGATCAGCCACCCCAGGCCCCAGTCCACCGCGGCGAGCATCTCCACCGCGACGAGTATCCGCCAGGCCTGCGCGTGGCCCAGGCGCAGCCCGGTGAGGATGTAGGGCAGCGCGCCGGGCAGGATCACATGGCGGAACAGGCGCCGGCCGTCCGCGCCCATGGTTTGCGCGGCGCGCAGCCAGATCTCCTTCACCGCCTTCACCCCGGTCCAGCTGTTCAGGATGATCGGGAACGCGGCGACGAAGGCGACCAGGACGATCGAGCCGGTGTCGCCCAGCCCGAACCACAGCAGGAACAGCGGCGCGTAGGCGAGCCCCGGGATCGGCGCGCCGATCGACACCAGCGGCATCAGAAAGTCCTCGGCGCGGCGCGAGCGCCCCATCGCGATGCCGAGCGCGATCCCCGCGGTCGCGGCAAACGCGAAGCCGGCGCCGAGGCGAAACAGCGTCTCCGCGGCGTGATGCGGCAGGATGCCCGCGGCGGTGAGGCGAACCAGCGTCGTCGCCACCTCTTCCAGGGGCGGAAACAGCCGCGGCGGAAACGCGCCGGAATGGGCGACGACCTCCCAGATTGCCGCAACCACGACGAACGGCATCGCGGCCTGAAGCCACCGCATGCGTCCCTCCTCCTCCAAGACGGACGGCCTAGTCTACTTGATCAGGAAAGCACCGCGCTCAGCCCGTCATAGAGCAGTTTCGCACCGGCCACCAGGAGCAGCGCGTGGACGGCGCGGTAGAACGAGCGCGCATCGATGCGCCGCTGCAGCCACAGGCCGGCGTAGATGCCGCCGATGCCCAGCGGCGCGAGCGCCGCCGCGGTGGCGAGCACGCGCGCGTCGAACAGGCCGAGCCACAGGGAAGCTGGTGAAGCCCGAGAGCGTGCCCCAGAACCAGCCGGCGGCCGGCGGTGGCGTCCTCGCCAGGCGCTTTTTCGGGTAGTAGCTCCAGGCGAGAAACCCGAGCGCGATAGAGCCGAGCAGGATGCGGATCCAGTGCTCGCTCAGGTGGCGGAAGGTGAGCGCGCCGATGACGCAGCCGGCAAGGCCCGCGGGCACGATGATGCGCATGATGCGCGCGTCCCATTTCCCGAGGTAGGCGCGGATCCCCGCGAGGTCCATGAGGCACAGCGCCGGAAGCATGACGGCCGCCGCCTGCGCCGGCGGGATGGCGAGCGCCATGAGCGGCACCGCGATCGCCGCACCGCCGCCCAGGGCGCCCTTCGAGATCCCGGTGAGGGCGACCGCGGGGAGCGCGAGCGCCCAGAACCAGGGATCGGCGATCACACTTTGCGCAAGGCCCTGAGGATGCGCTCCGGCGTAAAAGGCATCGCCGTGACGCGCGCGCCGAGCGGCGCGAGGGCGTCGTTGACGGCGTTCAGGATCGCGCCCGGGGCCCCGGCGGTGCCGGCCTCGCCGATACCCTTCGCGCCGAGCTGCGACTGCTTGGTAGGCGTCTCGACGTGCGCGCAGACGATGTCGGGCATCTCGCCGCTCATCGGCACCAGGTAGTCCGCCAGGTTGCCGTTGAGAAGCTGCCCGTCCGGCCCGTAGAGGCATTCCTCGTAGAGCGCGGCGCCGATTCCCTGCACCACGCCGCCTCGGATCTGCTCGTCGGCGAGCATCGGGTTGATGACGGTGCCCGAGTCCTCGACGCACCAGTGCTTGAGCAGCTTCACGAAGCCGGTGTCGGGATCCACCTCGACCAGCGAGGCCTGGATGCCGTTGGTGAAGGTGAAGCCGTACTGGCGCGGCGTGTAGTGGCGCGTCACGGTGAGCTCGGACTGGAAGTCCATCGGCAGCGTGTCGGGCCGGAAGTACGCCACCCGGCCGAGCTCCGCCAGCGGCAGCTTCGATTCCAGGGTCAGTTTCGAAACGATTTCGTTGTTGAGGATCTCGAGCTCTGCCTTGTCTACGCTCAGGATCCTGGAGGCGACATCCAGAACGTTCGCGCGCAGGGCGCGGCCGGCGAGCAGCACCGCCTCGCCGCCGATGCCGGCGCCGCGCGAAGCCCAGGTGCCGCCGCCATAGGGCGTCACCCCGGTGTCGCCGGTCATGACGCGCACCTTCTCGAGGGTCACGCCCACCGCGCTCGCCGCGATCTGCGCGAAGATGCCCTCGGTGCCCTGTCCCTGCTCGGTGACGCTGCACATCACGGTGAGCATGCCGGTCGGCTCCAGGCGCAGCGTGGCGCCGTCCTGCGCCGAGATGCGCGCCCCGCCGACGCCGTAGAACGCCGGCGACGGGTTGGTCACCTCGATCATCGCCGCAAGCCCGATGCCGCGGTAGATCTTCTTCTTTCTGAGCTCGGCCTGTTCGCTTCTCAGTTTTTCATAGGACATCAACTTCAAAAGCTTATCCAGCGTCTGATGATGGGACAGCTTCTCGAACTTGACGCCGGAGGGAAAGGTGTACGGATACGCGTCGTCGGCGATCAGGTTCCTGCGCCTGAACTCCGCGGGGTCCATGCCGAGCTTGTGCGCGGCGATGTCGACGATGCCCTCGGTGAGCGCGACCGCGATCGGGTGGCCGACGGCGCGGTACTGGCAGGTGACGTTCTTGTTGGTGAACACCACGTGCATCTTCGCGCGGTACTTCTGGTGCCTGTAGGGGCCGCCGGTGAGGTTCACCACCTGGTTGCCCTCGATGCCGCTGGTGCGCGGATAGACCGAGTACGGCCCGATCGCGGTCAGGTCGTCCATATCGAACGCGAGGATTTCACCTGAAGAAGTGCAGGCGAGGCGCACTTTGACGCGATGTTCCCGGGCATGGATGTCGGAAAGGAACGACTCCAGCCGGTCGGCGACGAACTTCACCGGCCGGCGCAGCATCACCGAGAGCGCCGCGGTCGCCATCTCGTCGGGGTAGACGTGCACCTTGATGCCGAAGGAGCCGCCGACGTCCTTCGCGATCACGCGCACGTTGGCCTCGGGGATGTCGAGGTGGCGCGAGAAGATGTCCTGCATCATGTGCGGCGCCTGGGTGGCGTGGTACACCGTGAGC
>DATKAX010000124.1:0-4232 GCA_035514595.1 Burkholderiales bacterium | reverse complement strand
TGTGCTTGGCCGACTGCAGCGTCCAGACCAGGTCCTGTTCCGCCTTTGCCGATTCGCGCATGTACTGGCGCAGCCGGTGTATGTCGAACTTGACCCCGGACACCTTCTCCAGCGTGGGGATGACTTTTTCCTTGAGCTGCTTGAGAACGTAGTCGCGCATGTTCTTCGAGATCTTGCCGTCGCCCTGGTAGGGCACGTGCAGCATCACGGTCTCGCAGTCGTACTTCTGGCGGATCAGCTCGAACCACTTCATGAAGGTGAAGCAGCCGGTGTAGGAAAGCAGCAGCACGTCGGGGCGCGGCAGCGGCTCGCCGGTGGGGCCCTTCTCGCCCTGCAGCATCATCCCCAGGTCGGCCTTCACGTAGGTGCACACGTCCTCGGAATGCCCGTCGCGCTCGGCATCCAGCACCATCTTCCCGGACTTCTTGCGCATCGCGTTCTGCAGCGCGTTGGTCTCGGGCAGGCTGCGCGCGAAGTCGAAGCACATCAGGAGCTCGTTCAGGTTGCCCGGCACGAAGGTCGCGGCGACCTTCTTTCCGGTCTGGTGCGCGGTGGCGAGCTCGTGGTAGTTGCGGTTGATGAGCTCCTTCTGCAGGAGCATGGCGTCTTCCTTGACGACTTCCTTCTTCGCGGTCACGGTATTCATGCGGCGCTCCATAGCTTGATCGAGTCGGCGAAGGTTCCCGCCTGCTCGCGGATCGGCGCCATCTGGCCGGTGTTCTCGGCGTACTTGAAGGCGGTGTAGGGAATCTTGTGCTTCGCCAGGATCTCCTGCAGCATCGGGCGCTCGAGCAGCGCCGGGTCGCAGAACGAGGGCGCGGCGAACACCACGCCTTCGGCGCCGCGGGTCTTCACCTGGCGCAGCAGGTACTTGCCCTTGTCCTCCTTCTTCTCGTCGTACTTGGACGAGGTGGACGCCGAGCGGTGCAGGAAGGCCTTCGAGAGCTCTTCCAGGGGATCGTTTTCGAGGGAAACATCGTCCAGAAGCCAGCTCTGGATGAGCTGGAAATCGTCGTCCACCACGTAGCAGCCCGCCATCTCGATCGACTTGATGAGCGCGAGCGGCGGCTGCTCGCAGAACGCGCCGGTGAGGATGACGCGCGCGTTGTCGCGCTGCGGCCGCTTCTGCTTCTCGGTTTCCGCGAGATATTCACGGACCAGGAGCGTGTGTTCCTCCGGCGGCAGCACGCAGCCGGCGCGCAGCACGAGGTAGACCTCGGAGGTCGGCGCCTGCCAGGGCTTCTGCGCGCGGTAGAGGTAGAGCTCGCGCACCGCGCTGCGGTTCTCGTTGTAGACGGCAACGGAAGCTCTCAGGTTTTCGTCGCTGATTTCTCGTCCAGCCAGGGAAGAAAGATCCTTTCGCAAAACCTCCATTTCCTGGATGTAGAAGCGCCCGCCGGTGTCGTCGTCGTAGTTCTGCGGCAGGTCGAAGTACTTGACGTACTTGTCCTTGAACAGGATCTGCCACATGCCGGAGAGGTTGCGGATCACGTCGCAGATCGACGGGAACAGCATGCCGTCGAGGCACTCGAGGCGCCCGGTGAGGCCGAGCTCCAGGGTCGAGCGCGGGATGCGGCAGATGTAGCTCTGGTAGTAGGCGTCGCCCTGGATCACCTCGAGCTGGTCGCCACCGCCGAACACGCCCACCGGCAGCATGCCGGCGGCGTGGATGATCTCGCGCGGCACGTAGATCGGCATGTAGCCGATCGCCTTGCGGCCCGGCGCGGCCGCCTTCCAGGCCTTGACGGCGCCGAAATCGAGGTCCTCGAAAAGCTGCTCGCAGCGTTTCACCACGTCCTGGACGCTCATCGGTGCTCCCACACGGGTTTGCGTTTGTCGATGAAGGCCTGCAGGCCTTCGTTGGCGTCGCGCGTCGCCATCAGCTTCTCGAGGTAGAGCGACTCGACGTCGGCGAGCCGCGCGCGCGCGAGGTCCGCGAACGGCTCGCGCGCCGCGCGCACCGCAAGCGCAAGCGAGGCGGCGCTCTTGGCCGCGAGGTTGCGGTCGAAATAGGCCAGCGCCGCGGCGACCGGCTCCTGCGCCACCTCGTTGGCGAGGCCCCAAGCCGCCGCGGTCTGCGCGTCGATCGAGCGCCCCGAGTAGAGCAGGTCCTCGGCGCGCGCCTGCCCGATGCGCAGCGGCAGCAGCACCGAGGCGGCGGGCGCGAACACGCCGAGGTTCATCTCGGGCTGGCCGAGCTGCGCATCGGCGCCGAGGAACAGGAGGTGCCCGGCGCAGGCGAGCTCGAGCCCGCCGCCCAGGCACTGGCCGCGCGCCGACACCAGGATCGGGTGCGGCCAGTCGAGCATGGCTTCGATCAGCGCGTGCAGGCCCCTCAGCATCTGCTCGCAGGCGCCGGGCAGGTGCTCCTCGACGCTCGCGCCGAAGGAGAAATGCGGCCCCTCGTGGTCGACGAGCGCGGCC
This sequence comes from Burkholderiales bacterium, assembly GCA_035514595.1. Classification (GTDB taxonomy): domain Bacteria; phylum Pseudomonadota; class Gammaproteobacteria; order Burkholderiales; family SG8-39; genus SCGC-AG-212-J23. Next base: position 1,808 of record DATKAX010000124.1, on the reverse strand, counting down.
AGCAGCCCGGCGTTGGCGCGGTGCGCGGCGAAGGCGGAGGCGAGCGCCGCGATCATCGCGGCGTCGATCAGGTTCGCCTTGGGCCGCGCAAGCCGCAGCCTGAGCAGCGCCCCGTCGCGCTCCAGCCACACCTTGAGCGGCGCTTCGCTCATCGGGTCGCCCCCCTGACAAGGGGGGAGCGAGCCGCAGGCGAGCGTGGGGTTCTGCCTGAAGGAAATCGGGCTCTGACCCCGATTTTCGACTGGTTCATGCGCGTTTCCCCGCCTTCGGCTGGATGGCGTCGTGCAGGCCGCCGACCCAGCCCTCGCCCGCGGCGAGCTTCTGGCGCAGGAGGATGAAGTCGACCTCGCGCTCGTCCTTGCTGCCGGCGTTGAACGCGGTGAAGCCGGCGCGCGCCTCGGTCACCATGTTGAGCGCAAGCCAGGCGCGGTGGTTCTCTTTGTTGCGGTTCCAGGCCTCGAGCTTGGGCTTTCTCAGCTCCTCGACGGTCTTGGTGGTGCAGTCCGGGAAGGTGAGCAGCATCTTGGTGCACAGCTCTTCCACCTTCTGGTCGAGCAGCGACAGGTCGACCGCGCCCTTCTTCATCATCTCCTTGCCTGCCTTCAAGGCATCGCCGGTCTTCGGCTTGCCGAAAGCAAGCCGCCCGAACTCATCAAAAAGTTTCTGTGTCTCGACCAGCGGGTTGGCCACGAAGGCGCCGTCAACCTTGAGCGCCGGGACGATGTCGGTGAGCATGCCGACGTGGTAGGCCTCGTGCGCGGAGAACGGCTCGCACAGCACGCACGCGGCCATGGCGCGCTCGGCGCCGATCACCACCGGCAGGAAGTCGGTCGCGCCGCCGATCGGCGCCGAGCCGTGCTTCGGGCCGGCCTGGCCGAAGCGCGCCAGGTCCTGCGCCACCGAGAAGTCGCAGGCCATGCCGATCTCCTGGCCGCCGCCGATGCGCATGCCGTTGACGCGGCAGATCACCGGCTTGTCGCAGGCGAGGATCGCCGAAACCATGTCGTTGAAAAGCCGCATGTACTGGCGGTACTCCTGCGGGTGGCCGGCGTAGTACTCGGCGTACTCCTTGGTGTTGCCGCCGGTGCAGAACGCCTTGTCGCCCGCCCCGGTGAACACCACGCAGTTGACGTCGCGCGCGTTTGATGCGGCGCGGAAAGCGAGGATTAACCCTTTCACCATGTCGGTGGTGTAGGAGTTGTACTGCGCCGGGTTGTCGAGCCAGATCCAGGCGTTGTACAGGCCCGGGACTTCCTTGCCGTCCGGCATGCGCGCCGGCCGGCGCTCGTATCGTACGCCCGGCGCTTCGGCCGGGGCGAGGTCGTGGTTGCGGAGGAAACGCGTTTCCGGTGCGCTCATGGCGTCCTTTCGGTCAATTCGGCATTCAAGTACCGATTTAAGCCTGTGCGTATAGATAACCCCGGAAAAAGCGGCCCGATTTGATCTAGTTCAAAGAAACCTCATCCGGATGCGGCCAAATTGCGTCATGGACACGCGCGCATCGGTTTCCCTGGCGCTTGCCGGCAGCGGCGGCGCCGGCGTCATGACCGCCGGCAATATGTTGCTGGAGGCGGCGGCGCGCGCCGGCTACTACGGCCTGATGACGCGCACCAGCGGTCCGCAGATCCGCGGCGGCGAGGCCGCGGCGATGCTGCGCGTCTCGACTTTCGCCAGCGACGGCCAGGACGACCGCTTCCAGGTGCTGGCGGCGATCGACTGGCAGAACGTGGCGCGCTTCGCCGCCGAGCTGCCGCTCGGGCCTTCGAGCCTGATCCTCGGCGACCCGGCGCACGGCGAGCCGCCGGAAG
>DATKAX010000123.1:0-15996 GCA_035514595.1 Burkholderiales bacterium | reverse complement strand
GCCTGCCAGCGCGTGAGCGGCGGGAAGTTGCCGGAGGCGAGCACCGCGCTCGGGAACTCGCGCACGCCTTCGGGGGTACGCACCAGCACCCCCGCTATACGGCCGTTCTCGAGGCCGAACGCGAAGTCGTCGATCACGCCGATCCGCTCTCCGCCGGGCTCGCCGACCTCCTGGCCGATCAGCCGGCTTGCGCGCGCGAAGCGCACCGCGTCGCCGTCGCTGCGCGCGATCGCGCCGGAAAGCGTCGTGTCGACTTCCAGCACGCCTGCGTCGCGGCTTGCCTGCAGCGCGCGCATCGGATAGGTGTAATAGCGCTGCGGGCCGCCGATCACGGCGTACACCACGCGGCCCTCGCGCAGGTCGACGATCGCCTCCGTGACCTCGCCTACCGGCTTGCCGCGGGCGTCCTGCACCGGCTTGCCGATGAGCTCGCTCACCCGCATCTCGGCGGCGCTCCACGCGCCGAGCGGCGCGCACAGCGCGGCGGCGAGCAGCATCCTTGCCGTCGCCCTCATCGCGAGCCCCCGGTCGCCGCGCTTGCGTCGCGCGGAATCAGGATCTCGACGCGCCGGTTGAGCTGGCGGCCGGCGATCGTGTCGTTGCTCGCGATGGGGAACGAGGCACCCAGGCCGCGCGCCTCGATGCGCGCCGCGTCTATCCCGGCGAGCACCAGGGCGTTGCGCACCGCTTGCGCGCGCCGCTCCGACAGGTAGCGGTTGAGCTCGCTCGAGCCGGTGCTATCGGTGAAGCCCTCGATCACGATGCTCCTTTCCGGGTGCTCACGCAGGAAGCGCACGACATTGTCGAGCGCGCGCCGGCCTCCCGACTTGAGGGTCGACTCGCCGACGTCGAACAGCAGGTGGTTGCCCACGCTGAGCACCCACCCGCGGTCGGTCTGGCGCGCATCCAACTCGGCGACCTGGGACTCGAGCCGGCGCAGCTCGGCGCCGAGCGCCTCGGCGGCCGCCAGACGCTCGGACTGCTGGGCGCCCGCCGCGGCCTCGCGCGCGGCCTGCAGCTCGCGCAGCTCGGCCTCGGAGCGCTCGCGCTCGGCCTGCGCGCGCTCCCGCTCGGCCTGCGCCCTGTCGCGCTCGGCTTCCGCGGCGAGGGCGCGCGCTTCGAGCACCGCGCGCTCGCGCCGCGTGCTCGCCTGCGCCACCTCCTCTTCCGCCGCGCGCAGCATCGCGGTCTGACGCGCAATGCGCGCCTGCTGCTCGGCGAGATAGGCCTGATGGGCGATCTGCTCGGCCTGCGACTGGTTGCGCCACAGCGCCTCGGCGTGGTTGAGGCTGCGCCCGGCAAGGTCGAGCTCCGCCGGCGCGTACCGCGTGACGTGCGGGTCGGACTGCGCGCCGCGGTAGGCGGCGCGCGCCTGGTCGAGGGCTTCGTTTGCCGGCGGCGTCGAGGCGCAGGCCGCGGCCGCTGCCGCGGCGATTGCGCAGAGCAGGAAATTCCGGGGCGTCATTGACTCCTCCTTTGAAGCTGCTGGTTCAGGGCATCGATGCTCTGGTTGAGCTCGGCGACCGCGCGCCGCGCGCGCTCGGACTCGGCGATCGACCAGGCGAGCTTGGCGTCCACCTCCGCCTGCTCGGCGAGCCGGTGTGCGGCTTCATAGTTCTCGGCGGCCATCGCCGCTTCGGCGCGCTCGAGCTTGGCCTGCGCCGCGCGCAGCTCCTGCGGCGCGTAGCGCGCCGCCGCAGGTTGCGCGTGCTCGACCGTGGTGCGCGCGGCGGCGAGCTCGGCCACCGGCTTGTACGGCGCGGCGCAAGCGCCGAGCGCGAGCGCGCAGGTAATCGCGGCGATCCTCAGCATGGGGAAGTCCTCCTGGAGCGTGGGAATGCAGGCAGCGCCGCACGAAATGTTCCCGCCCGACGACGCCGCGCCAGGCGTCGCTTCCGGGCAACATTTACAGCCCGCTGCGCTTTTTTACATCGACCTGATCTGGAACCGATCTTGCACATTGCATTCCGAGGACTGAAAGGAGCTCCCGATGAGACCCCTCGCCCTGCTCGTGTGCTTTTCCCTCTTCGCCTGCGGCGCCTCCGACCCCGAGGTGACCGCGCAGGCCCCTGCGCAGCAGCAGGCGGCCTCGCGCAGCCCGGCGGCCGGGCTGCCGGATTTCACCGCGCTGGTGAAGCAGCAGGGTCCGGCGGTCGTGAACATCATCACCACGCGGCGCGCGAGCGCGGCGCGCGGCGGCGGGCCGGGGGCGCAGGGACCGCTGCCCGACGAAGACCCCTTCTACGAGTTCTTCCGGCGCTTCATTCCCGACATGCCCGAGCGCGGCGCGCCCGGCCCGGGACAGGGCGTCGGCTCAGGGTTCATCATCAGCGAAGACGGCTATATCCTGACCAACGCGCACGTGGTCACCGGCGCCGACGAGGTGACGGTGCGCCTCGCGGATGCAAAGCGCGAGTTCAGGGCCAAGGTGATCGGCACCGACGAGCGAACCGACATCGCGGTGCTCAAGGTAGACGCGAACGGCCTGCCGACGATGCCGCTCGGCGATTCGAGCAAGCTCGAGCCAGGCCAGTGGGTAGCGGCGATCGGATCGCCCTTCGGCTTCGCCAACACCGTGACCGCGGGCATCGTGAGCGCGACCGAGCGCTCGCTCCCCGCCGAGACCTACGTACCCTTCATCCAGACCGACGTTGCGGTCAACCCGGGAAACTCGGGAGGGCCGCTGCTCAACCTCGCCGGCGAGGCGGTCGGGATCAACTCGATGATCTACAGCCAGACCGGCGGTTACATGGGCGTGTCGTTCGCGATCCCGATCGAGGTCGCCATGGACATCACCAAGCAGCTGCGCGAGCACGGCAAGGTGACGCGCGGGCGGCTGGGAATCGGCATCCAGCCAGTGACCTCCGAGCTCGCCAAGTCCTTCGGCCTCGAGTCCACCGACGGCGTGGCGGTGGTCAACGTCGAGCCGGGCAGCGCCGCCGACAAGGCCGGGCTGCAGGTGGGCGACATCATCCTCTCCTACAACGGCAAGCAGATCGACGGCGTCAACCAGCTTCCGCGGCTGGTGGCCGGCACCAAGCCCGGCACGCAGGCGAAGCTGGAACTCTGGCGCAAGGGCAAGCGCGAGCAGCTCACGGCGACGATCGGCGAATTCGCTCCCCAGGCTACGGCGCCGGCGGGCGCCACGCGGCGGGAGGGAGCGAAGAGCAGTCTCGGCCTCTCGGTGCGCGAGCTCCCTGCCGCCGAGCGCAAGGAGCTCGGCATCGAGTACGGCCTCGAGGTGGTGGACATCGCCGAAGGGCCCGCGGCGAGGACGCCGATCCAGCCCGGCGATGTCATCGTCGCGGTCGGCCAGGATCGCTTCTCGAGCTTCGAGGAGTTCAACAAGCTGATCGCGCAGCGCAAGAAGGGCGAGAGCGTCGCCCTGCTCGTGCGCCGCGGGGAAGGCGCGCTCTACGTGCCGATCGAGGTGGGCTAGGCGGAGCGCGCCTGCACGTGGGCGCGGCGCCGGCCGAGCATCGCGCCGAGCACCGCCGCGAGAAGCGACAGCAGCAGCGCGCCGAAGGTGATCCACGCCGCCTGCGAGGCGCGCGGCTGGAGCTCTTCGGCCCTGCGCTCGATCGCGCCGCTCGCGCGCGCCTTCTCGTAGATCTGCGCGACGCCCTGCCTCACCTCGGCCGCGGCCTGCGCCGGGTTCTCGCGGGCGTTCTCCACGCGCTGGGCGATCTCGGACAGCGTCGATTGCACCTCGCTGCGCGGCACGCCGGTCGCGGTGGCGAGCTGCTGCGCGGTATTCGGGTCCTTCAGGCGCTCAAGCATCTGGTCGACGTCGTCCGAGGAAAGATCTCCGCTCGCTCCCTGGAACACCGCCCCGACCGCCTGGGTTGCGCCGCTGACCAGGCTGAAGGCGCCGCTCGCGAGCATGCCGACGCCGCTCGCCGCCATGTACGCCATGAGCAGCACGCTCACGATCCATACCAGGGCGCCTTCGAACACGCCGGTGGCGCGATCGTAGATCGCGCCGATCAGCGTCGATACCATGCCGCCGACGAACAGGGCGAGCAGCAGCGACGCGGCCGCCCACAGGCCCGCACCCGTGCCCAGCGTGCGGGCGTCGGTCTGGCCCGGGTCCGCCGCCGTGATGCCGACCGCCAGGCCGAGCGCCGCGAGCAGGAGCAGCACCCCCAGGGCGACCAGTACGCCGCCGAAGATTCCGCCCCAGGAAACGCGCATCCCGTCCGCCGCAAGCCCCTTCGGGGAATGCGAGATGCGCCGCCGCTCCGCGCTGCGCCGCTCGTGGAACTGCCTGTGCTCGACTGCGCTCGCCATGTCCTGCCTCCGGTTCGTGGACGTACGTTCCGAATGAGCAAATCGCGCTCCCGCAACGGGCGCGGCGCTTGCAGGCAGGTCTTAAGCAATCATGCGTCTGATCGTTTCCGCATTGCTGCTGGCAGCGCTCGCCGCGTGCGAGCCGCCGGCACAGTTGCGCCAGGTCACGCTGGCCGACCCGCCGGCGCTCGGCCTGAGCCTGCACGAGCTGCCTGCGGCCGCGCTGCGCTCCGTCGGTCTGTCCTACGGCCTGGCGGTGGCGGAAGTCGGAAGCGTCGGGGAGCGCGCCGGGCTGCGCGTAGGCGACATCGTCTACGGCGTCAATCGCGAGCGCATCCGGAACCTCGACGACTTCAGGCGCCTGGTCGCCGAGCGCGTCGACGACACCCTCGCCCTGCTGGTGCGCCGGGGCGGAAGCGACGTCTACGTGGCGCTCGACCTGGCCGCGCAGCCTCCGGAGGAACCCTGGCCGTCTAGAGGTACTCTTCTGCGCACTTGATGATCTCGACGTTGGTCGGGCGCTCGAGGCAATGCCTCGCGTCCTCGAAGCGCTTGGGATTGGGCTTGCGCGATGCGATCTTCGCCGGCGCCTTCGCGGCCTCCTTGGGCGCCTCCTGCATGGCGGGCTCCGGCTTCTCGGCCTGCGCCCAGGCAGGGAATCCGAGCAGCATGCCGGCCAGCAATACCAATGCTTTCATGGGCCTGCACCTCCAAGCGGCGCAACGCCCTTAAGCGTACTCCTAATTCACTTCAGGCGCTCCAGGAAGGCCCGGATGCGCCGTGCATTAGTACCCGCGTCGCCGCGCCCGACCCGGGATGTCGAGCGCACGTCGATCCGGCTGCCCGCCGCCGCCGACGAAACCCGCACCGTCACGTCGTCCTTGAAGCCGAACCAGAACGTGGTATCGACCGCCGCGATCCTGCCGGCAGCCGCATCGGCTTCGATGATCTCCCAGCCCATCGCTCGCACCGCCGCCAGCGAGCGCTCGAACGCGGCAGCAGCCGGCGCCGCGAGCTCGAGCGGCGCGATGTCGGGATAAGCCGCGCGCTGCACCGGGCTCTGCGAATCGGTGGCGATGTCGTTGATCGGCGGCGCCGAGCGTGCCTGGCGGCGGAACTCGAGCGGCCCCGCCGCGCTCGCCGCTCCCAGAATGAATGCCATGACCAGGACGATCGCCCCCTGTCGACGAATCCGGGGCGTCAGGAGAAAGATCAGGGCGAGGACTGCAGCGGCGATGCCGAGGTACACCGCCCAGGCGAGAAGCTCGAAGCCGGTGCGCCAGTGCCACAGGCCGAGGCGAGCACCCGGGCCGGAAGCGGCGAGCAGCAGTGCCGCCGCCACCGCGGCTGCGAGGACGACGAGCCTGAGCCAGATGACTACAGCGCCCCCACCGCGGCGAGCGCGCGCCTCACCTCCTCGACGCCTTCGGGCGGCAGCGGGGCCTGGGGCGGCAGCGGCGCCCCGACGCGGTAGCCCTGCAGCTCGAGGCCGCCCTTGATGCAGGCGGCGAGGTTGTATTTCGCGAAGGCCTGGTTGAGCGCCCACAGCGGGCGCTGCCGCTCCATGGCCGCGGCCCAGTCGCCGCGCCGGCAAAGCTCGTAGAGCTCGACGCTCCGGCGCGGCGCAACGCAGGCCGGGCCGGCCATCCAGCCGACGCCGCCGATCAGCATCACGCAGGCCGGGATGTGCGAAGAGGCCGCGAACAGCTGCAGGCGGCCCTGCACGCGCTCGAGGATCGAAAGCAGGCGCCCGGTGTTGAACGACGCATCCTTGATGTAGCGGATGTTGGCGATGCGGCTCAGGCGCTCGATCACCGGCAGGCTGAGGTCGGAGCGCTGGAAGTTCGGGTTGGTGTAGAGCACCACCGGAACCGAGACCGCCTCGGCGATCGCCTTGAAGTAGGCGAACACGCCCTCGTCCGGCAGCGGGAAATAGGCCTCCAGAATCGCGAGGATGCCGTCGCAGCCGAGTCGCTCGAACTCTCGCGCCTGGAAGCAGGCGTCCGCGATGGTGGTCGCAGCGACCCCGGCGACGACCGGCACGCGTCTGCGCGCCGCCTCGATCACGACCTCGACCACGCGCCGGCGCTGCGCCCAGGAGAGATAGGCGAACTCGCCGGTGGAGCCGAGCGGCGTGAGCCCATGCACGCCGGCGCCGATGAGGTCGTCGCACAGCCGCGCGAGCACCTGCGCCTTCACTTCGCCCGCCTCGTCGATGGGAGAAGCGAGGTAGGGGAAAACGCCGTGGAAGCGCGCCTCATCCATGGCGGGAGAGTATCATCTGCCCTCCCCCCAAAGACGACACAGGAGAATTCCGATGGCCATCAAGGTCGGCGACAGGCTGCCCGACGGCAAGCTGATGGAAAGCACCGAGTTCGATTCCGCCACGCAGTGCGCGATGCCGCCCAAAGAGGTCAACGTCGCAGACGCGGCGAAGGGCAAGAAGGTCGCGATCTTCGGCCTGCCTGGCGCCTACACGCCGACCTGCTCGGCGAAGCACGTGCCGAGCTACGTGCAGAACATGGACCAGCTCAAGAAGAAGGGCGTGAGCGAAGTGTGGTGCCTCGCCACCAACGACGCCTTCGTGATGGCGCACTGGGGCCGCGACCAGAAGGCGCTCGGCAAGATCCGCTTTCTCGCCGACGGCAGCGCCGAGTGGACCCGCAAGCTCGGCCTCGAGCTCGACCTCAACGCGCGCGGCATGGGCACGCGCATGCAGCGCTTCTCGATGCTGGTGGACGACGGCGTGGTGAAGCAGCTCAACGTCGAGGGCCCGGGCAAGTTCGAGGTCTCGGACGCCGGAACGATGCTCAAGCAGCTCGGCTAGCGCGCGAAACAAAGCGTTACAACTGCGGCGTCAGCCGATCGCCGCGAGCGGCGTTGAAGCATGAGTCAACCTCAAGAAAGGAGCTTGCCTCATGCTGAAGTCCCTCGTTCCGGCGCTTGCCGCCGCCTGCCTGCTCGCCGCCAGCCCGGCGCTGCTCGCCCAGCCGCCTGCGCCGGGCGACGGTCCCAAGGGTCCGCGCGGCGCGCGGGTCGACTGCTCGAAGGCGCAGGACCCCAAGGCCTGCGAGGAGCGCGTCGCCCAGCGCCGCGAAACGATGCAGAAGGCGCGCGCCGCCTGCGAAGGCAGGCAGGGCGACGACTACGGCGCCTGCATGCGCACGCAGGTGTGCGCCCAGTCCGCCGACCCGGCGAAGTGCGAGGCGGGCGCAAAGGAGCGCGTCGCGCGGCGCGCGCAGATGCGCGAAGCCTGCAAGGACAAGACCGGCGACGCGCTGCGCGCCTGTATTCGCGAGCAACGCGGTAGAAAGTAACCCTCGGTTGTCGCCCCCTTTGTCAGGGGGCCGACCCGGCAGGCCGGTAGAATCCGGCCTCCTGTGACGCTCCACCGCCCCGCTTTCGCCGCCGGCGCGCGCGCCTCGGTGCCCGTGCTGCTCGGCGTCGCGCCCTTCGGCCTGATCACCGGCGTGGCGATGGTGGCGAGCGGCATCGCGCCGCTGGTGGCGATGCTGATGTCGATCGTGGTGTTCGCCGGCGCCTCGATGGTGGCCTCGGCGCAGCTGCTCGCCTCGGACACGCCGGCGCTGATGGTGGTGCTCGCGACGCTGTTCATCAACCTGCGCTTCATGATGTACAGCGCCTCGCTGCGGCTGCACTTCGCGCACGCGTCGCTCGGCTGGCGCCTCGTGGTCGCGTACCTGATCGCCGACAACGTCTATGGGGTACTGCTCTCGCGCGTCGCCGAGCACCCCGACAGCCGCTACAAGCTCGGCTTCTACCTCGGCGCCGGGGTGATGGTGTGGGCGGTGTGGCAGGCCGCGGTGGCCGCCGGCGTGCTGGTCGGCGCCGGCATGCCGGCCGCCTGGCGGCTCGAATTCGCCGCGCCGCTCGCCTTCATCGCCATGTCGGTGCCGCTGATCCGCGACCGCGCCATGCTGGCCGCGGCGCTCGCCGCGGGCATCACGGTGATCCTCGCGCACGGCCTGCCGCTGCGCCTGTCGATCCCGCTCGCCGCGATCACCGGCATCGCGAGCGGGCTCGCCTTCGAGCGCAGGCCGCGGTGAGCCTGTGGCTCGCATTCGCCGGGATGGCGCTGGTAACCTACGGCCTGCGCGCCTCGTTCCTGCTGCTGCCGCCCGGGATCGAGACCCCGCCGCTCCTGCGCCGCGCCCTGCGCTACGTGCCGGCCGCGGTGCTCACCGCGATCTGGGCGCCGGAACTGGTGGTGCAAAAGGAGGTCCTAGTGCTGTCGCTGGAAAACGAGCGGCTGCTGGCCGGCGCGGTGGCGATCGCCGTGGCGTGGCGCTGGCGCCTGACCTTCGTTACGATAATCTCGGGCCTCGTGGCCCTTCACTTTTTCGACTGGCTGCTATGAAACGGCTTTTCGCCGCCACGTTCCTCCTGCTCGCGGCCGCCGCGGCCTTCGCGGCCGAGCTGCCGCAGAAGGTAGTCTCGATCGAGGGCGTCACCGAGTACCGGCTCGCCAACGGGCTGCGCGTGCTCACGGTGGCGGATCCCGGTATCGACACCATCACGGTGCACGTCAATGTCCAGGTGGGCTCGCGCCACGAAGGCTATGGCGAGAAGGGCATGGCGCATCTGCTCGAGCACCTGCTGTTCAAGGGCTCGCCGCGCCACCCGAACATCAAGCAGGAGTTCGCCCGCCGCGGGGCGCGCTGGAACGGGACCACCTCGCAGGACCGCACCACCTATTTCGAGACCTTCTCCGCCAGCGAGGAGAACCTCGACTGGGCGCTCGATCTGGAGGCCGACCGCCTGGTCAACTCGTTCGTCTCCAGGCGCGACCTCGACAGCGAAATGACCGTGGTGCGCAACGAGTTCGAGATGGGCGAGAACAATCCCGGCGCCGTGCTGTTCCAGCGCATCCAGCAGGCGGCCTTCGCCTGGCACAACTACGGCAACCCGATCATCGGCGAGCGCTCCGACATCGAGCGCATGCCGATCGAGCGGCTGCAGGCGTTCTACCGCACCTGGTACCAGCCCGACAACGCGCTGCTGATCATCGCCGGCAACTTCGAGGAGCGCCGCGCCCTCGAGCTGGTGGCGAAGCACTTCGGCGCGATCCCGAAGCCCGCGCGCGAGCTGCCCCGCCTCTATACGCAGGAGCCGACCCAGGACGGCGAGCGCGAGGTCACGCTGCGGCGCATCGGCGACAACCAGATCGTCGCCGCGCTCTACCGCGCCCCGGCGGCGAGCCACCCGGACTATCCCGCGCTCGACGTGATGGTGAAGGTGCTCGGCGAGGTGCCTTCCGGCCGGCTGCACCGGGCACTCGTCCAGAAAGGGCTCGCGAGTGTCGTGTGGGGCCACGAGCGCGGGCTGCACGATCCCGGCTACGTCTATTTCGGCGCCTCGGTGGCGAAGGACGCGCCGCTCGCGCCGGCGCGCGAGGCGCTGCTCGCGACGCTCGAGGATGTCAAGGCGCACCCGGTGAGCGCCGAGGAGCTCGAGCGAGCGCGCACGCCGCTGCTGAACGACTTCGAGAAAGTGCAGCTCGAGACCGGGCCCTACGTGCGCGCGCTCTCCGAGTTCGAGGCGATCGGCGACTGGCGCCTGTTCTTCCTGTACCGCGACCGGCTGCGCAAGGTCACCCTCGACGACGTGCAGCGCGCCGGCGAGCGCTATCTCAAGCCGGCGAACCGCGTCCTCGGCACGTTCGTACCGAGCGCGGCGCCCGATCGCGCCGAGATCCCGCCCCGGCCCGATCTCCAGGCGGCGCTCGAGGGCTACCGCGGCGGCGACGGCGTGCGGCTCGGCGAGGCTTTCGACCCCTCGCCCCGCAACATCGAGGCGCGCCTCGCGCGGCGCAGCCTCTCCAACGGCATGCGCGCCGCGCTGCTGCCGAAGAAGACGCGCGGCGGCAGGGTCGTCGCGACTCTGGCGCTGCACTGGGGCGACGAGAAAAGCCTCACGAACCGCGAGGTGGCGTGCAGCTTCGCCGGTGCGATGCTCGCGCGCGGCACCCTCAGGCGCAGCCGGGCCGAGCTCAAGCAGGCCTTCGAGCGGCTGAACGCCAGCGTGTCGCTGAGCGGTGAAGGCGCGAGCATCGAGGTGCGCGGCGAGAACCTGATTCCCGCGCTGCGCCTGGTGGCCGAGGCGCTGCGCGAGCCCTCGTTCCCGGCGCAGGAGTTCGAGGAGATGAAGCGCGCCGCGCTCACCGGCGCGGAAAGCCAGAAAAGCGACCCCGCCGTTCTCGCCCGCGTGCGCCTCGCGCGCCACCTGCAGGAGTACCCGCCCGGCCACCCGCGCTACACGCCGACCCTCGACGAGCGCATCGAGTGGATGCGCGCCGCCACGCTGGAGGACGCCGTCGCCTGCTACCGCGAGCTTTACGGCGCGACCGGCGCGGAGTTCGCCGCGGTGGGCGATTTCGACGCCGAGCAGCTCGCGCGCACGCTCGACGAGCTGTTCGGGAGCTGGCGCACGCCGCAGCCGTTCGAGCGCGTCCCGGCGCGCTACTTCGAGCGGCCTTCGTTCGAGAACCAGCTCCTCACGCCCGACAAGGCGAACGCCGTGCTGCGCGGCGGCTTCGACGTTCCGATGCGCGACGACCATCCCGACTTCCCGGCGCTGGTGCTCGCCAACTGGCTGATCGGCGGCTCGTCCACCGCGCGGCTCACCGAGCGCGTGCGCGAGAAGGAGGGCCTCTCCTACAGCACCTACACCAGCTTCCACGCCAGCTCGCTCGACCAGGCGGCGGCGTTCCGCGTGCATTCGATCTTCGCGCCGCAGAACCGCGGCCGCGTGGAGCGCGCGATCCGCGAGGAGCTGGAGCGCGCGCTGCGCAAGGGCTTCGGCGCGGCCGAGGTCGAGGCCGGGAAGCAGGGCGTGCTGGAGGCGCGGCGACTTGCCCGCGCCCAGGACCGCGCGCTCGCCGAGCGGCTCGCGTCCTACCTGTACGTCGGGCGCAGCTTCGCCTGGGACATCGAGCTCGAGTCGCGCATCGCGGCGCTCGACGCGCAGCAGGTCGACGCGGCGCTCAGGCGCCACTTCGACCCGGCGCGGCTGTCGCTGATCTTCGCCGGCGACTTCGGCAAGCCCTGACCAAAACCGGGGTCAGAGCCCGATTTCTACCGCCGCTTGAGCAGGTCGCGGATCTCCTCGAGCAGCTGCTCCTGCCGCGGCGGCGTCGGCGTTGCCGCTTCCGGTTCGCGGCGCTTGAGGCGGTTGATCAGCTTGACGGCGACGAAGATCGCCCAGGCGATGATCACGAAGTCGACGCAGGTCTGCAGGAATTTGCCGTACTGGATCTTCGCCGCGCCGACCTGGAGCGCGAGGCCGCTGAAGTCGAGGCCGCCGAGCAGCGTGCCGACGAGCGGCATCACGATGTCGCCCACCAGCGAGGCGACGATCTTGCCGAAGGCAGCGCCGATGATCACCGCGACGGCGAGGTCCACCGCATTGCCCTTGACCGCGAACTCGCGGAACTCCGTTGCGATGCTCATTGCCCGGCCTCCCCGTAGCTGACCTCCAGCACCTCGAGCGCCTGCTCGCCGCCGGGCGTGCGCACCCGCACCGTGTCGCCCGCGCGCGCCTTGAGCAATGCCCGCGCCACCGGCGAGATCCACGACACGCGCCCGCGCGGCGGGTCGACCTCGTCGACCCCGACGATGGTAATGGTCCGCTCCTCGCCCGAGGCGCTCTTCAGCCTGACGCTCGCGCCGAAGAACACCTGGTCGGTGTCGCGCCCCGCGGAGCGCACCACTTCGGCGCTCTCCAGCCGCTTGATCAGGAAGCGCACGCGGCGGTCGATCTCGCGCAGCCGCTTCTTGCCGTAGATATAGTCGCCGTTCTCGGAGCGGTCGCCGTTGGACGCCGCCCAGGCGACCGTCTTCACCACCTCGGGCCGCTCGGCCTCGACCAGGCGCCGCAGCTCCGCCTCGAGGCGCGCGTAGCCCTCGGGCGTCATGTAATTGCGAGCCCCCACCGGCAGCGCCGGCGCCTCGAGCTCGGCGTCGTCCTGATCGCCGCTTTCTTCCTTGACAAAAGCCTTCGACATCGGAAGCCGAATTTTAGCTTGCAAGTGCCGTCACCCCCTTTCAGAATTGGGGCCGAAAACGGGGACAACACCGCGAGGGCAAGGATGGCCGCAAAACGGGAGCCGATCGATTTCCTGACCAGGCTGCGCATCCGCGAGCTGGTCCTGATGGGGCTGATCACGCTCTCCGCGGTGCTCGCCAACCTGCCCGAGGACTACGTGCGGGAGCGCCTCGGCATCGACCCCACCACCGTTCTGGCGGTCCTCGCCATCGCGGTCATCGTCGGGCTGTTCCTGTACCTCAAGTTCGGCCTGTTCGTCGCCGTGGTGTTGCTGGTCGCGGGCGCCAACCTGCCGGAGCAGATCGCCGAGGGCCTCAACCTCTCCAAGGTGCCGATCGTGCTCGCGCTGGCCGGGCTGGTCGGCCTCGGGCTGATCAATGCCGTGGTGAAGCTGCTGCCCACCGGCCTCGAGCCCAGGCCGCGCGAGAAGAGCCCGGAGGGCGTCCGGGCGATGTTCTACGCGATCGAGAAAGGCAACCTGGTGTACGCGCAGAAGGTGCTGGCGATGAACTTCGACCCGAACCTGCACCACGACAACGGCTACACGCCGCTCGCCTACGCGGCACTCAAGGGAGCCGTGCCGATGATCGAGCTGCTGCTGCGCAACGGGGCCGACGCCGCGATGCTCACCCGCGAAGGCGACACCCCGGTAGAGCTCGCCCTGCGCATGGGGCACGCCGAGGCCGCCGACCTGCTCAAGCGCGCCCGCCGGGGCGCCGAGCCGGCCGAAGTTCGCCCTGCGGAAGCGCAAGCCGCAAGCTAGCTTTTTTTGGTACTGTATGCGCTTTCAGTATGGAAAGCGCCACCGCCACCCAGCCCGCCGAGCAGGAGATCTGCCGCGACGCGCTGCTCGAGAAATACGCCAAGGGCAAGGAAGCCACCCTGGGAGAGGTGCGCCTGCGCGTCGCGCGCGCGCTCGCCCAGGCCGAGCCCGAGGACAAGCGCGCCGCCTGGGAGCGGCGCTTCCTGAAAGCCCAGGAGGACGGCTTCATCCCGGCCGGCCGCATCAATTCCGCCGCCGGGGTGGCCCTGCAGGCCACTCTCATCAACTGCTTCGTGGAGCCGGTGGGCGACTCGATCTCGGAGGTGGTCGACGGCAAGCCGGGGATCTACACCGCGCTGCAGGAGGCGGCCGAGACCATGCGCCGCGGCGGCGGGGTCGGCTACGACTTCTCGGCGATCCGCCCCAAGGGCGCCGAGGTGAAGGGCACGCACTCGCGCGCGAGCGGCCCGGTGTCCTACATGCGCGTGTTCGACCGCTCGTGCGAGACGGTGGAATCCGCCGGCTCGCGCCGCGGCGCCCAGATGGGCGTGCTGCGCTGCGATCATCCCGACATCGAGGAGTTCATCCACGCCAAGGACCAGGGCGACCTCGCCAACTTCAACATCTCGGTCGGCGTCACCGACGAGTTCATGGCTGCGGTGGAGAAGGACGCCGCCATCGAGCTGGTCCACAAGGCGAAACCCTGGCCCGAGAACGGCGGCAGGCAGCGCGAGGACGGCCTGTGGGTGTACCGCGAGCTGCCCGCGCGCGAGCTGTGGGACCAGATCATGCGCTCGACCTACGACCACGCCGAGCCCGGGATCCTGTTCCTCGACCGCATCAACCGCGACAACAACCTGAACTACTGCGAGACCATCGAGGCGACCAACCCCTGCGCCGAACAGCCGCTGCCGCCCTACGGCTGCTGCTGCCTCGGCTCGATCGATCTGACCAGGTTTATCTCGAATCCGTTCCTCCCGGCGGCGAGCTTCGATTTCGAAAAATTCGGAAAAGTGGTCCAGGTGGCGGTCCGCATGCTCGACAACGTGCTGGAGGTCACCGCCTGGCCGCTCGAGCAGCAGCGCAAGGAGGCGATGGCGAAGCGCCGCGTCGGGCTCGGATTCACCGGGCTGGGCGACGCGCTCATCATGCTGCGGCTGCGCTACGACACCGAGGAGGCGCGCGCCATGGCCGCGCGCATCTCGGAGGCCATGCGCGACGCCGCCTACCGCGCCTCGGCCGAGCTCGCGCGCGAGCGCGGCGCGTTCCCGTTGTTCAACGCCGATCTCTACCTTTCCGGGACCAGCTTCGCCGCGCGGCTGCCGGAAGAGGTGAAATCCCTCATAACAAAGAACGGCATCCGCAACTCGCACCTGCTGTCGATCGCGCCCACCGGCACCATCAGCCTCGCCTTCGCCGACAACGCCTCCAACGGCATCGAGCCGCCTTTCTCCTGGGCCTACACGCGCAAGAAGCGCATGCCCGACGGGCAGCTCAAGGAGTTCCCGGTGGAGGACCATGCCTGGCGGCGCTACAAGGCGACCGGAGGCGACCCGCAGGCGCTGCCGCCCTACTTCGTCACCGCGCTCGAGATCTCGGCGCGCGCGCACGAGCAGATGGTGGCCGCGGTCGCGCCGTTCATCGACACCAGCATCTCGAAAACGGTAAACGTCCCCGAAGACTATCCGTACGGCGAGTTCCAGGACCTGTACCTGCTGGCGTGGAAATCCGGCCTGAAAGGGCTCGCCACCTACCGCCCGAACAAGGTGCTCGGCTCGGTGCTGTCGGTGCACAAGACCGAGGACTTCGTCCAGGACGACGTCAACCGCAGGCTGCAGGTGAAGTCGATCCCGGCGCCGGTGCTCGCCTCGCTGCGCTGGCCCGGCCGGCCCGAGCTTCCCGCCGGCAACCCGGCGTGGACCTTCATGATCGAGCACCCGCAGTACCGCTTCGCGGTGTTCGTCGGCCACGTCGAGAACGGGGCGCCGCACGCATTCGAGGTGTGGGTGAACGGCAGCGAGCAGCCGCGCGGCCTCGGGGCGCTCGCGAAGACGCTGTCGATGGACATGCGCGCGAACGACCACGCCTGGCTCAGGCTCAAGCTCGACGCGCTCGCCAAGGCGGGCGGCGACGACGGCTTCGACATGCCGTTCCCGCCGCGCGGCGAGAGAAAGCGCATGCCCTCGATCGTGTCCGCTTTCGCGCAGGTGGTGCGCTGGCGCGTCGAGCAGCTCCAGGCCGGGCTCGCGCAGGACGCCTTCAGCCTGGTGCCGGGCGGCGGTCCGACCCCGGTGCTCGACGCGATGTTCGCCCTGAAGGAGCCCAAGACCGGCACCGACGGCACCATGTCCTGGACGGTGGACCTGCTGAACGCGCGCACCGGCGACGACTTCGTGCTCGGCCTGAAGGAGATCACGCTCCCCGACGGCAACACGCGCCCCTACTCGGTCTGGCTCTCCGGCGAGTACCCGCGCACCCTCGACGGCCTGTGCAAGCTGCTCTCGCTCGACATGCGCGTGCTCGACCCGGCCTGGATCGGGATGAAGCTGCGCAAGCTGCTGGAGTTCCCGGAGCCCAACGGCGACTTCATGGCCTTCGTGCCCGGCAGCCGCCGCCAGCAGACCTTCCCCTCGACCGTGTCGTACGTCGCGCGGCTGATGCTGCACCGCTACGCCATGCTCGGCATCCTCGACGAGGAGGGCCTCCCGCGGCAGCAGATGGGCATCCTCGAAGCGCCCTCGACGGACAAGAATCCCGTCCTCGCCGGCGCCCGCTGCCCGGAATGCGGCAACACCACCCTGATCCGCAAGGACGGCTGCGACTACTGCACCGCCTGCGGTTACGTCGGCATCTGCGGCTAGAAATCGGGGTCAGAGCCC
>DATKAX010000122.1:0-3213 GCA_035514595.1 Burkholderiales bacterium | reverse complement strand
TGCGGAAACTCGAGCACACGGCGCTCCTCGCCGAGGCGGTCCGGCACGTCGCTCACCCTCAGATCCGCAACCGCGGCACGCTCGGCGGCAATCTGGCGCACGCCGACCCGGCCTCCGAGCTTCCTGCGGTGATGCTCGCGTTCGATGCCCGTCTTCATCTCAAATCAAAGGAACAGCCATCGCTCGATCGACGCGCGCGATTTCTTCGTCGGCGCGCTCACCACCGCGCTGCGCGACGACGAGATGCTGGTCGAAGTCGAGCTGCCCGCGCTCGCGCCGCGCACCGGCACGGCGTTCCTCGAAGTGGCGCGGCGCCGCGGCGACTACGCGATGATGGGGGTCGCCGCGGTGATCACCCTCGGCGCGCGCACCAACGTGCGCCTTGCCTTCTGCAACGCCGGCGAGACGCCCTTGCTGGTCGAACTCGCTCAGATCCAGGACGCCGCGGCGCAGGTTCAGGCGAAGATCGACCCGCCCGGCAACGTGCATGCGTCGAAGGCCTTCCAGCGCCATCTCGCCGGCGTGCTCACTCGCCGCGCGCTTCAGATCGCCCTCGCCCGGGCGGAGGGCAGGCGATGACGCATTCGGTTTCCACGACAGTGAATGGCAAGCGCCATACGCGCCGTGTAGAAGCGCGCATGCTGCTCTCCGACTTCATCCGCCACGAGCTCGGCCTCACCGGCACGCACGTCGGCTGCGAGCACGGCGTGTGCGGTGCCTGCACCATCCT
Organism: Burkholderiales bacterium; assembly: GCA_035514595.1. Classification (GTDB taxonomy): domain Bacteria; phylum Pseudomonadota; class Gammaproteobacteria; order Burkholderiales; family SG8-39; genus SCGC-AG-212-J23. Next base: position 2,483 of record DATKAX010000122.1, on the reverse strand, counting down.
GGTCGACGGCGTCCCGATGCGCTCCTGCCTGCTCCTCGCGGTGCAGGCGAACGGCCGCGAGCTCTCCACCGTCGAAGGGCTCGCGCCCGCTCCCGATCGTCTGCATCCGCTGCAGGAGGCCTTCCGCGCCACGCACGCGCTGCAGTGCGGGTTCTGCACGCCCGGGATCCTCATGACGATGACAGCTTTTCTTGCCGAAAACCCGTCTCCCACGGAATCGCAGGTCCGCGAAGCGCTGTCCGGCAACCTTTGCCGCTGCACCGGCTACCAGCACATCGTTGACGCGGTGCTGCTCGCCTCGCATCGAGGCGCGCGATGAGCACCCGCTATTTCGGCGCCCCGGTGCCGCGCAACGAGGACGCACGCCTGCTCACCGGGCGCGCGCTCTTCGTCGACGACGTGGAGCTGCCCGGCATGCTGCACGCCGCCTTCGTGCGCAGCCCGCACGCGCATGCGCGCATCCGCGCGATCGACGTCTCGGCGGCGCTACGCCGTGAGGGCGTGGTCGCGGTGTACACCGCGCAGGACCTCGGCGACTACTGGAAGCCAGGGCCGCTCCTCGTGCCGCCGCCGCCGATCGCGGGCGCGGTGTTCAACGAGCGCTGCCAGGTGCCGCTCGCCAAGGACAAGGTGCGCCACGCCGGCGAGCCGGTGGCGCTCGTCATCGCCGAGAGCCGCTACCTAGCCGAGGATGCGGCTGCCGAGGTCGTCGTGGACTACGAGCCGCTGCCCGCAGTGGTGGACCTCGAGCGCGCGGTCGCGCCGGAGGCGCCGCGCGTGCACGATGACGTGCCCGGCAATGTCGCCGCGCACGTGCGCCAGGCGCGCGGCAACTATGCGGAAGCCGCGAAGCGCGCCCACCTCGTGATCCGGCGGCGCTTCGTCTACGACCGCGGCACCTCCTCGCCGATCGAGACGCGCGGCGTGGTAGCGCAGTGGGACGCCAAGGCCGACCGGCTCACGGTGTGGGACACCACGCAGGCGCCGGTGGTGATCCGCGACGGCCTCGCCGCGATGCTCGGCCTCTCCGAGCGCCAGGTGCGCGTGGTCGCGCCCTTCATCGGCGGCGGCTTCGGCCCCAAGATCATGATGTTCTACCCCGAGGAGGTGCTGGTGCCGTGGGCGGCGATGCGCCTCGGCCGCCCGGTAAAGTGGATCGAGGATCGCGCCGAGCATTTCCTGGCGACGACCCACGAGCGCTCGCAAATCCATGAGGCCGAGATGGCGCTCGACGCCGGCGGGCGCATCCTCGGCATCCGCGACGTCTTCCTGCACGACACCGGCGCCTACGATCCCTACGGGCTGACGGTGCCGATCAACAGCCAGTGCACGCTGCTCAGCCTGTACGTGGTGCCGGCCTACGACAGCACCTTCACCGCGGTCTTCACCACCCTGCCGATCGTCACGCCTTATCGCGGCGCCGGGCGCCAGCACGGGATCTTCGTGATGGAGCGGCTGCTGGACATCGCCGCGCGCGAGCTCGGCCTCGATCGCAACGAGATCCGTCGCCGCAACTTCATCCCGCCGGAGGCCTTCCCCTACAAGAACCAGATCATCTACCAGGACTTCACGCCACTCGAGTACGACAGCGGCAACTACGCCCCAATGCTCGCGAAGCTGCTCGCGATGATCGATTACGAGCGCTTCGTGCGCGAGGAGCAGCCGCGGCTGCGCGCGCAGGGAAAGTGCGTCGGCATCGGCGTGGTGTGCTACGTCGAAGGCACCGGCATCGGCCCCTACGAAGGCGCCAGGGTGCAGGTGCAGGCAAGCGGCAAGGTGAGCGTGGCGACCGGCATCGGCACGCAGGGACAGGGGCACTACACCGCCTTCGCGCAGATCGTCGCCGACCAGGTCGGCGTGGATGTGCGCGACGTCGAGGTGGTCACCGGCGATACCGACCAGTTCTACTGGGGCGCCGGCACCTTCGCGAGCCGCGGCGCGGTAGTAGCGGGCAGCGCCGTCCACGAAGCCGCCAAGGTGGTGCGGCAGAAAATCCTGCACACCGCCGCCGAGCATCTCGAATGCGCCGAGACCGACCTCGTGATCGAGAACGGCGCGGTCTCGGTGGTCGGCGTCCCCGGCCGCGCGGTCAAGCTCGGCACCCTCGCCGGGCTCGCGAATCCCACGCGCGGCGCGGTAGCGCCCGGCACCGAGCCGGGGCTGGAGGCGACGCGCTATTTCGGCCCGCCGATCGGCGCCACCGCCGCCGGCGCGCACGCCATGATCGTCGAGGTCGACCCCGAGACCTTCATGATCGAGATCAAGCGCTACGCCGTGGTGCACGACTGCGGCACGGTGATCAATCCGCTGATCCTCGCCGGCCAGATCCACGGCGGCGTGGCCCAGGGCATCGGCAACGCCTTCTACGAGCAGCTCGTGTTCGACAGCGACGGCCAGCTCCTCAACGCCTCGCTCGCCGACTACCTGCTGCCCACCGCGCTCGACGTGCCGCGCATGGAGCTCGAGCACACCGTGACGCCCTC
>DATKAX010000121.1:0-4549 GCA_035514595.1 Burkholderiales bacterium | reverse complement strand
AAGCCGTGCTCGACGCCCATCTCCTGGCACACGGTGAGGTCGAACTCGTCCGCGACCAGGCTTTCGCAAAGATGGATCGAAAAATCCGCGTCGCCCCGGATTTCCGGCAGCGACCGGGTGCCGAAGCCCTCGTCGGCGATGGCGTAGCGCTCCGCTGCGCCGAGCGCGAAGGTGGGGTACTTGTCGAACATGAAATCGGCGCCGTGGTCGTTGTAGACGACAATGGCGACCTCGGGCGCAAGGCGCTCGAGCCACTCGCGCACCGGGACATAGGCGTCCGCGAGCGGCTGCCAGGCCGGCGTCTGCATCTTGCCGCGGTCCACCGCCACACCGACGGAAGGCACGTGCGACAGCCCCAGTCCCGCTACGATCTTAGACGGCATCCTTGAAGTTTCGCGTGGCGAGAAAGTCTTCGTACTTCTCGCCGCGCATCTGCGCGCCCATGCGGTAGAGGCTGTTGCCGGTGACCGAGCCGATCTTGAGCATCCAGTAGATGTTCATGCCGGCATGGATCATGCCCGCGAAGTCGCGCTTGCGGATGAGGTCCTTCTCCGCCTCGGTGAGGCCGAAGCGCGCCAGATAGGCTTCCTCGTCGCGCTTGAAGCGCTCGCGGTTCTCCGGCGAGCAAAGCGAGCCGCAAAGCTTGTTGAGCCGGTACCCCCGCCGCGACTTGCGCAGGTCGAAGATGGTGGTATCCGGGATTTCCTTCAGCGAGATCCCCATACCTCTTGGGCGGTGTCGATGCAAAGCCGCAGCTTGGCCTTCTCCTGCTCGACGGTGAGGTTGTTGCCGTGGTGCGTGCTCGAGAAGCCGCACTGCGGGCTGAGGCAGAGGTTCTCGATCGGCACGAATTTCGAGGCGGCCTCGATGCGGCGCTTGAGAGCGTCCTTGGCCTCCAGCTCGGGCACCTTGGAGCTCACCAGTCCGAGCACCACTTTCTTGCCCTTGGGCACGAAGCGCAGCGGCTCGAAGCCGCCGGCGCGCTCGGTGTCGTACTCGAGGAAAAAGGCGTCGACGTCGAGGCCGGTGAACACCCGCTCGGCGACGAAGTCCGCGTACGCACCGCTCGCGAGCCAGGTGCTCCTGAAGTTGCCGCGGCAGGTATGGATCGCCACCGTCATGTCGTCGGGAACGTCGCGAACCGCCGCGTTCACCGCGTCGGCGTACATCGCCGCGTCCTTCTTCGGATCGTCGCCCAGCCTGCGGAACTGCTCCTGGATCTCGGGATCGCCCCACATGGCGATCGTGGTGTCGTCGATCTGCAGGTAGCGGCAGCCCGCCTCGTAGAGGTCGCGGATCTCCTCGCGGTAGGCCTGCGTGAGGTCGGCCCAGAACTGCGCCTCGTCGGGATAGGCTTTCCGGATCGAGGGGCGGTCGCCGCGCGCATGCAGCATCGCCGGCGAGGGCATGGTGAACTTGGCGGTTCCCCTTCTCACGATCGATTGCAGGAACTGGAAATGCGAAACCATGCTGGGCTTCGAGCGCCGGATCCTGCCGGTGAGCACCATGGTCGGCGGCTTCGGGTCGCCGCCCTTGAACCGGGTGTCGAAGTGCGCGTCACCCGCATACGTAAGCCCGACGCCGTCGAAGCCGTGCAGGAAGTCGATGTGCCACCAGTCGCGGCGGAACTCGCCGTCGGTGATCGACGACAGCCCGACGTCCTCCTGTAGCTCGACGGCCTCGCGGATGTGGCGGTCCTCGGCCTGCTTGAGCTCGGCGGCAGACGCGCTTCCCAGGCGAACCTTCTCGCGCAGCTCGTGCAGCTCCGCCGGGCGCAGCAGGCTGCCGACATGGTCGGCGCGGAAAGGCGGGCGGGCTGTCACGCCGTGGCGGTGCGCCAGCCCTGTGCGTACGTCGTGCGCGCCATCTTGGAATAGGGCACCGGGCTGACGATCGCGCGGATCTCGATCTGCTGGTGGCGCTCGACGGTCGTCTTCTTCGTGCCGCCGCCTTCCTCGCCCCACAGCAGCCTCACTTCGGCGCCGAGCGCGACCTCCGGATCGACCACCGCGAGCGAGAGCATCGAGCGCTCGTTGTAGGTGTAGCCGCTGAACATCGACATGCCCACGGTCTTGCCGTCCTTCAGCACCTTGTCGTAGGAGGCGGAAGCGTAGTTCGAAAGCGGCCAGTCGATGGTCTTGTAGGCTTCGCCGCCCGGCTCGAGCATCGAGCGAAAGACCTTGGCGACGTCCTCCGCGTTCCAGGCGAGCGTCACCTTCCTGCGATGCGGCTTGCCGGCGATCGTCTCGAGGGCTTCCCGGCCGATGAAGTCATGGTCGAACTTGACGAACGGTCCGTATCCCAGCTCGTAGGGCGTCAGGTAGTAGTCTTCGACCTTGCTCGAATGGAAGCTGCCGCCGAGAGAGCCCGTCGCCTCGTAACCCGTCGCCGGCAGCCACTGCCGGTAGGCCTTCATCTTATCGCCGGTGTAGACCGCCGGAAGCGGCGAGGGAATCCAGCCCGACTCGAGCGTGTTGGTGGCGTAGGCCCTGGAGCCGACTTCCTTCAGCCCGAAGCCCCGGCCGGCCTCGACGATCGCGGCGCGAATCTCCTCGCGCTCCTCGTACGGTCCCCAGACCTCGAGCCCGGGGGCGCCGGCCATGCCGTGGCGCAGGGCGCGCACCTTGCGCCCCGCGATGTCGATGACGCCCATGTTGAAGAACTTGATCTCCGGCAGCGGGCCGCCGTTCAGCTTGTCGATGATCAGCGGGGCGTTCGGCCCCTGGATCTGGAAGCGGTAATTCCTGCGCACCACCGCCTTGCCGCGCGGGTTGGAAGGCGAGCGGTCGTCCTTCTCGGTCTTCACCTTGTAGCCGCCGGTCTCGGCGTGGAATTGAATCCAGGTCGCCGTCGGGGCGCGCCCGACGAAGACGAGCTTGTTCGGCTCGAGGTGAAACAGGATGCCGTCGCCGATCACGTAGCCGTCGTAGCTGCACGGAGAGAATTGCTTGGCGCGGTTGACCGGGAAGCTCGCAAAGCTGTTGGTCCCGAGGTGGGAGAGCATCTTGAGGGCGTCGGGGCCTTCGACGTACTGCTCCACCATGTGGTGCGACTGGTCGTAAAGAACGGCGGTTTCCCGCCAGGCGCGTTGCTCGTCGCGCCAGTTCGAGAACTCGGCCGGGACCACCGGATAGACATAGGCGCCGATCTGCGAATTGCGCAGCATGGTCACCGGATTGCCGGCGGCCTTGAGCAGTTCCTCCAGGTTTCGCTGTTGCATGCTCTCCTCCTTCGCGCGCCCGTCAGGCGGCTTGCTTCAGCGCGAGCGCCTTGTCGGTCGCTTCCCAGGTGAATTCAGGCTCTTCCCGGCCGAAATGCCCGTAGGCGGCGGTTTTCTCGTAGATCGGGCGCAGGAGATCCAGCATCTGGATGATGCCCTTGGGCCGCAGGTCGAAGTTCGCCGTCACCAGCTCGGCCAGCTTGTCGTCGGAGATCTTGCCGGTGCCCTGAGTCGTGACCATCACGCTCGTGGGCTGGGCGACGCCGATGGCGTAGGAGAGCTGCACCAGGCACTTCGACGCGAGGCCCGCGGCGACGATGTTCTTCGCCACGTAGCGCGCCGCGTAGGCCGCCGAGCGGTCGACCTTGGACGGATCCTTGCCCGAGAACGCGCCGCCGCCGTGCGGCGCCGAGCCGCCGTAGGTATCGACGATGATCTTGCGGCCGGTGAGGCCGCAGTCGCCGGTCGGCCCGCCGATCTCGAAGCTGCCGGTCGGGTTGACAAGGTAGCGCACCTTGCCCCTCACCATGTTCTTCGGCAGCACCGGCTTGATGATGCTCTCGATCACCGCCTCCTCGATCTGCTTGTGCGTCATGTTGGGCGCGTGCTGGGTGGAGAGCACCACGGTGTCGATCGAGTCGGGCTTGCCGTTCACGTACTTCATCGTCACCTGGGACTTCGCGTCCGGGCGCAGCCAGGGAAGCCGCCCGTCGCGGCGCACCTCGGCCTGGCGCTCGACCAGGCGGTGCGAGAGATAGATCGCCATCGGCATCAGGCTCGGCGTCTCGTCGCAGGCGTAGCCGAACATCAGGCCCTGATCGCCCGCGCCCTGCTCCTTGTAGAGCCCCTTGCCTTGCGTCACGCCCTGCGAGATGTCCGGCGATTGCGGCTCGACCGCGATGAGCACACCACACGTGTGGCTGTCGAACCCCATGTCCGAGTTCGTGTAACCGATTTCCTTGATCGTCTGCCGCGCGACCTTTCCGAAGTCGATGCTGCTCTTGGTCGTGATCTCACCGGCAATGACGACGAAGCCCGTCTTGCAGAGCGTCTCGCAGGCAACGCGGCTGTAGCGATCGCCGGCCAAGGCGGCGTCGAGCACCGCGTCGGACACGGCGTCGCAAAGCTTGTCGGGATGGCCCTCGGTGACGGATTCGGATGTGAAGAGGTAGTTGCTCATCGTCGGTTCCTCGCAAAAATCGGCCCCACCCCGGACGGGAGGCGGAACCTAGCATGGTTTCCGCCCTTTTCACGCCCCGCGATCGCGCCCCTAATCAGCCGCCTTGCCGCTCGATCCGGTGCTTCCGGGCGGGTGTGCGCTTGACCGTC
>DATKAX010000120.1:0-12823 GCA_035514595.1 Burkholderiales bacterium | reverse complement strand
GGGGGTATTTTCGAGTGCTCTACAGCCTGTTCGAAGCGCAGCACATGGCGCTTGCGCCCTGGCGGTTCTGGGCGGAGTTTTCGCGCGGCTGGTTCGGGCATCCGTTCAGCCCGCTCGCGCACCTGCCGATGTCGCGCCGCCTCGCGGCCGGCAGCGACCTTTTCCTGCGGCTCACCGGGCGCTACGAGAAGCCGCAGTGGAACATCCCCGGCGTCGAGATCGAGGTGGCGCTCGACAAGCCGTTCTGCAAGCTGATCCATTTCAGGCAGCCGGCGAAGAAGGGCGCCAAGGTGCTGCTCGTGGCGCCGCTCTCCGGGCACCACGCCACGCTGCTGCGCGACACGGTGCGCACGTTCCTGCCGCAGCACGACGTGTGGGTCACCGACTGGGTGGACGCGCGCATGGTGCCGCTCAGCGCGGGTCCGTTCCACCTCGACGACTACGTCGACTACGTACGCGAGTGGATCGCGCTGCTGTCACCGGACCTGCACGTCATCTCGGTGTGCCAGCCGACCGTGCCGGTGCTCGCGGCGGTCTCGCTCATGGCGGCGAACGGCGAGGCGCAGCCGCGCACCATGGTGATGATGGGCGGGCCGATCGACGCGCGGCGCAGCCCCACCGCGGTCAACAACCTCGCGGTCAAGAAGCCGCATTCCTGGTTTGACCGGCACCTGATCCACCGCGTACCGCCCAAGTACCCGGGCTACATGCGCAACGTCTACCCCGGCTTCCTGCAGCACCTGGGCTTCGTGGCGATGAACCCCGACCGGCACCTCTCCGCGCACTGGGACTACTACAACCACCTCCTGGTGGGCGACGGCGACTCGGCCCAGTCGCACCGGCGCTTCTACGACGAGTACAACGCGGTGCTCGACATGCCCGCCGAGTACTACCTCGACACCGTGAAGACGGTGTTCCAGGAGTTCGCGCTGCCCAAGGGCCGCATGTTCGTGCGCGAGGAGCTGGTGCGCCCGCAGGCGATCCGCGAGCCGGCGCTGCTCACCATCGAGGGCGAGCTCGACGACATCTCCGGCGACGGCCAGACCGAGGCGGCGCACGTGCTGTGCCTCAACATCCCGCGCGGCCGCTGCGACCACTACGTCGCCCCGGGCGTCGGCCACTACGGCATCTTCAGCGGCCGGCGCTGGCGCGAGATGATCTTCCCGCGCGTGCGCGACTTCATAAGGGCCAACGTCTAATTCGGGGTCAGAGCCCGATTTCTTTGACGCAGCCCGGCAGCTTCACCGCGCCTCAGATCGCCTGTGCGATCCGATCCACCAGAAGCCCAGCGCCCCCACCCTCCTCACCCAGGAGAGATCGGGCTCTGACCCCGAATTCCTAGAGCTCGTAGCGCGAGCCTTCTTCGCCCCGCACCGTGCGCTCGACGATCGAGCGCGGCAGCTGGGGGGCGAACAGCTCGATGAACTCGTAGGCGTAGCGGCGCAGGTAGGCGCCGCGCTTGATCCCGAGGCGCGTGGTGCTCGACTCGAACAGGTGCGAGGCATCGATCGCGCGCAGCTCGCGGTCGCGCTTCGGGTCGAACGCCATCCGGGCGAGGATCCCCACGCCCAGGCCGAGCTCGACGTAGGTCTTGATGACGTCGGAGTCCTGCGCCGAGAGCACCACGTGCGGCGCGAGGCCGCGGCTCTCGAAGGCCTTCTGCACCAGCGAGCGGTTGGCGAAGGCGAAGTCGTAGGTGACGATCGGGTACGCGGCGAGCTTCTCGAGCGTCAGGCGCCCGGCCTTGATGAGCGGGTGCTTCGGTGGCACCACCACGCAGCGGTTCCACTGGTACACCGGCAGCGAGACCAGCCCGGGATGGTGCTCGATCATCTCGGTCGCCACGCCCAGGTCGGCCTCGCCGGCGAGCAGCTGCTCGCAGATCTGCGTCGGGTTGCCCTGGTGGATCACGAGCTCGACCTTGGGGTAGCGCCGCTTGAAGGCCGCGACCGCCTGCGGCATCGCGTACCGGGCCTGGGTGTGAGTGGCCGCTATCGTCAGCGTCCCCAGCTTGTCGTTGGCGTACTCCTCGCCGGCGCGGCGCAGGTTGTGCGTCTCGGCGAGGATGCGCTCGGCGATCGCGATCACCGCCTTGCCCGGCTCGGTCACCGCGACCAGGCGCTTGCCGTGGCGCGCGAACACTTCCACGCCGAGCTCCTCCTCGAGCGCGCGGATCTGCTTCGACACCCCCGGCTGCGAGGTATGCAGCGCGTCGGCCGCGTCGGAGACGTTCAGGCCGCGGCGCACCACCTCGGTCAGGCAGCGCAGCTGCTGGAGCTTCATATGTCTTTTCTGAATAACATCCTAACACAATAGTCTTTGTTTTGAATAAGGCTGCGGCTAGCATCGCCTCCGGCCATGTACCGCTACGACGCCATCGACCAGCGCCTCGTCGACGAGCGGGTCGCGCAGTTCCGCGACCAGACGCGGCGCTTCATGGCGGGGGAGCTTTCGGAGGAGCAGTTCCGCGCGCTTCGGCTGAGGAACGGCCTGTACATCCAGCGCTATGCGCCGATGCTGCGCATCGCCATTCCCTATGGTCTTTTATCCGCGGGGCAATTGAGAAAGCTCGCGGCGATCGCGCGCAAGTACGACCGCGGCTACGGCCACTTCTCGACGCGCCAGAACCTGCAGCTCAACTGGCCGCGGCTCGAGGAGGTGCCCGAGATCCTCGCCGAGCTCGCCACGGTGCAGATGCACGCCATCCAGACGTCCGGCAACTGCGTGCGCAACGTCACCACCGACCAGCTCGCCGGCGTCGCGGCCGACGAGATCGTCGATTCCTTCGTCTGGTGCGAGCTGATCCGGCAGTGGTCGACCTTCCACCCCGAGTTCAGCTTCCTGCCGCGCAAGTTCAAGATCGCGGTGAACGGCGCTCTCCAGGACCGGGCGGCCGTCGGGGTGCACGACATCGGGCTCCATGCCGTCCGGAAATCGGGGTCAGAGCCCGAATTCCAGGAAAGATCGGGCTCTGACCCCGAATTGCAGGGTGTCGGCTTTCGCGTGCTGGTGGGCGGCGGCTTGGGAAGGACGCCGATGGTCGGCCACGTGATCCGCGAGTTCCTGCCCTGGCAGCATCTCCTCACCTACCTCGACGCGATCCTGCGGGTCTACAACCGCCACGGCCGGCGCGACAACATCCACAAGGCGCGCATCAAGATCCTGGTGAAGGAGCGCGGCCCGGAGCGCTTCCGCGACGAGGTCGAGGCCGAGTGGGCGCACCTCCGGGACGGTCCCTCCACCCTGATCCTCGAGGAAATCGCGCGCGTCGAGGCGCGCTTCACCCGCCCGAGCTACGACAATTCGGGGTCAGAGCCCGAATTGCCGCATGTCCAGAAATCGGGCTCTGACCCCGGTTTCCAGGGTTGGCTCAGGCGCAATGTGCATGCGCACAAGGTGCCGGGGTATGCCGCGGTGACGCTCTCGCTCAAGCGCACCGGCGTGCCGCCGGGGGACGTCGGCGCCGACGCGATGGACGCGATCGCCGATCTCGCCGAGCGCTACTCGTTCGGCGAGCTGCGCGTCACGCACGAGCAGAACCTGGTGCTCGCCGACGTGCGCCGCGAGGCGCTGCCGGCGCTGTGGCGCGAGGCGCGCGCGCTCGGGCTCGCCACGCCCAACATCGGGCTGCTCACCAACATCATCAGCTGCCCGGGCGGCGATTACTGCGCGCTCGCCAACGCCAAGTCGATCCCGGTGGCGCAGGCGATCCAGGAGCGCTTCGAGGACCTCGACTACCTGTTCGACATCGGCGAGCTCGATCTCAACATCTCGGGCTGCATGAACGCCTGCGGCCATCACCACGTCGGCCACATCGGCATCCTGGGCGTCGACAAGAACGGCGAGGAGTGCTACCAAGTCGAGATCGGCGGCAGCCAGGCCCCGGCGGCGCTCGGCAAAGTCATCGGGCCGGCCTTTGCCCGGCACGAAATCCCCGACGTGATCGAGAAGCTCATCGCCTGCTACCTCGAGAGCCGCGACAGCGAGTCCGAGCGCTTCGTCGACGTCGTGCAGCGCATCGGCATCCAACCTTTCAAGGAACGCGTCTATGCCAACGCTCATCAAGGGCCGGCGCATCGTCTACGAGAGCCCGTCCCCGCTTAAGCGAGAGGTCGTGCGCCTGGAGCCCGCCGACGATCCGGCGCGCGTCGCCGAGCGCCTGCCGCACGCCGAGCGCGTGGAGGTCAACTTCCCGAAGTTCGGCGACGGCCGCGGCTACTCTATCGCCCGCCTGCTGCGCAGCCGCCACGGCTACCGCGGCGAGCTGCGCGCGGTGGGCGAAGTGACGCGCGACCTGCTTGCGTACATGGAAGCCTGCGGCTTCGACGCCTTCCTGCTGCGCGACGGCGAGGACGCGGCGCGGGCGCTCGCCGGCTTCGAGGACTTCAGCGAGGCCTACCAGGCCTCGGCCGCGCAGCCGCTGCCGCTCTTTCGCCGGCGGGTGGCCTGAAAAATCGGGGTCAGAGCCCGATTTGCGATCCGAGCCGCAGGATCGCCCGATTCTCAGTCAGGGCCCGAGCCTGCCCGCGCGAGCGGGCCGCGGGTCGCGGCGAGGTAGCGCTCGAGGATGCCGCGCATGGTGGTCTCGCCGACGTGGTCGTAGCCGTCGCAGTGCAGGCGCTCGTGCTCGATGACGGCTTTCGAGGGCGGGAAGTCGGCGCTGTACCAGATGTCGCAGCGGCGCTCGACGAAGTTGAACTCGGCGCAGGCGAGCGGCGAAGCGCCGATGGGCGTGTACTTCACGCAGCGCTCGCGCATCTGGAGGTTCGGCACGTAGTGCTCGTAGACCGCGAGCTGCGGCCAGCCCTGCACCTTCTCGTGATCGATCATCGTGTTGCAGCCCGCGCAAAACGCGGCGGCGAGTGTCGCACCCAGGAGACGTTTCATCTCCCAGAGTGTGTGAGCGCGCGTATTGCGGCGTAGGTTGCGCGCCGCGTCCCGCTCGGCGCATTTTTGGGGCAGCGCGCCTGCGATAATGATGACCGCGATGAGGACCGAAAGAACTACGACCCGCGCCGTGTTCGGCTTCGCTGCCGGCGCCTGCGCGCTGCTTCTCGGCTACGGCTACTACCTGCAATACGCGCAGGGGCTGGAGCCCTGCCCGCTGTGCCTGGTGCAGCGCGGCTTCTTCTACCTGGTGATGGGCGTCTCGCTCCTCGCCGCGCTGCACGGCCCGGGCCGCGTCGGCACGGTGATCTACGCGGGGCTGATGCTGCTCTTCGCCGGCGGCGGCGCCGCGACCGCGGCGCGCCAGGTGTGGCTGCAGCACCTGCCGCCGGAGAAAGTGCCGCAGTGCGGGCCGGACCTTTTCTACATGCTCGACAACCTGCCGCTCGCGCGCACGCTGGAGAAGCTCTTCACCGGCACCGGAGAGTGCGCGGTGGTCGACTGGACCTTCCTCGGCCTTTCGATCGCAGGCTGGTCGCTCCTGTGGTTCGTCGCCTTCTGCGCCCTCGCGCTGTGGCTCGCGCTGAAAAGAAAATCGGGGTCAGAGCCCGATTTCTCCTTCCCCGAGGTCGACGGCAAGTACCGCTGACGCTACTTGATGGCTCCGGCTGCCGGGCCGAACCCGATAGTCGCGTAGCCCGAGCGCTCGCAGCGTCCGCGCTCGATCACCTCGTCGCCGTCCTCGAGGAAGGCGCGCGTCTCGCCGCTCGGCAGCGACAGCGGCTGCTTGCCGCCCTGCGTGAGCTCCATCATCGAGCCGAGCGCGTCGGGCCTCGGGCCGGAGATCGTGCCCGAGCCGAGCAGGTCGCCTGGCCTCAGGTTGCAGCCGTTCGAGCTGTGGTGCGCCACCATCTGGGCGAGCGTCCAGTACGACTCGCGGAAGCTCGCGCGCGAGAGCCGCACCGGGGCTTTCATCTTGTGGCTGCGCAGATGCATCTCGATCTCGATCGCGAAGCCGCCCTCGCGCTGGTCGGCTTCGTCGTGGAGATAGGCGAGCGGCTGCGGGTCGCCGGCCTCGCGCTCGAAGGCGGGGCAGCGGAAAGGCTCGAGCGCCTCCAGCGTCACGATCCACGGCGAGAGCGTCGAGGCGAAGCTCTTGGCGAGGAACGGCCCGAGCGGCTGGTACTCCCAGGCCTGGATGTCGCGCGCCGACCAGTCGTTGAGCAGCACCACGCCGAACACGTGATCGAGCGCCTTGGCGATAGGGATCGGCTTGCCGAGCGCGTTCCCCGGCCCGATGACGAAGCCGAGCTCGGCCTCGTAGTCGAGGCGCCGCGAGGGGCCGAACACCGGCGCGCTCGCATCGGGCGCCCTGGTCTGGCCGCTCGGGCGCGCGAGCGGCGTGCCCGAGACCACGATCGACGAGGCGCGGCCGTGATAGCCAATCGGCACCCACTTGTAGTTCGGCAGCAGCGGGTTGTCCGGCCGCAGCAGGCGCCCGATGTTCTGCGCGTGGTGGATGCCGGTGTAGAAGTCGCTGTAATCGCCGATCGCCACCGGCAGGAAGAGCTCCGCCTTCGCCATCGGCACCAGCAGCTTCGCGAGGCGCTTGCGCTCGGTGCTCTTCACCGAGAGCGCGCGCGAGAGCGCCTTCCTCAGCCGCCGCCACGCCGGCCGGCCGAGCGCGGCGAGCCCGTTCAGCGTCGGGCCGGTGTTCATCCCCACCGCCGCCAGGTCGAGGATCTGGTCGCCGATCGCGACCCCGCCGCGCGCATCCTCGCGCCTGCCCTTGCACCTGAAAATGCCGAACGGCAGGTTCTGGATCGGGAACTCCGCCTCCGGCGCGTTCGCCGACTCCACCCAGCTCCTCAGATTCGGATCGTGCGTGTCGTCCATGGCAAAAATGGGGTCAGATCAACATTTCCCGAATTCGGGGTCAGAGCCCGATCTCCGCCGAGCCCCGAAATCAAGTCACTCAGCGTTGCACGATACTGGCGACGTCGAGGAGTCCGGACTGCTGGAGCAGGGCAACGTGGCCGTGGCCGGCGAAGAGGGCGGTTACCATGGCTTTGATGACAGTCTCCCTGGTTGGGGTTTAAGGGTTAATTCGGGCTCTGACCCCGAATTATTTGAAGTTTTTCTTGAAGCCGTCCCACACCCGGTCGTAGTCCGCCTGCAGCTCGTGGGCGCTCAGGGCGAAGCGGGTGGGGCGAAAGACGTAGCGCGACTCCCACATGAAGGCGAGGCTGTCCTCGATCTTCTGCGGCTTGAGCTCCGCGGCGACCGCCTTTTCGTAGGTCGCGACATCCGGCCCGTGCGCGCTCATGCAGTTGTGGATCGACACGCCGCCGGGCAGGAAGCCCTCGGCCTTCGCGTCGTACACGCCGTGCACCAGGCCCATCAGCTCGCTCATCACGTTGCGGTGGAACCAGGGCGGGCGGAAGCTGTGCTCGGCCACCAGCCAGCGCGGCGGGAAGATCACGAAGTCGCAGTTCGCGACGCCCGCCTGCCCCGAGGGCGAGGTGAGCACGGTGAAGATCGAGGGATCGGCATGATCGAAGCTGATGGTGCCGATCGTCATGAAGCGCGCGAGGTCGTACTTGTAGGGCACGTAGCGCCCGTGCCAGGCGACCACGTCGAGCGGCGAGTGGCGCGCCTCGCTCGCCCACAGCGCGCCCATGAACTTGGTCAGCACCTCGCAAGGCGACTCCAGGTCCTCGAACGCCGCCACCGGCGCGAGGAAGTCGCGCGGCTGCGCGAGCCCCTGCGCGCCGATCGGCCCGAGCTCCGGCAGCCGGAACGGCGCGCCGTAGTTCTCGCACAGGTAGCCGCGCGCCTCGCCTTCCAGCAGCTCGACCCTGAACTTCACGCCGCGCGGCAGCACCGCGATCTCGCCCGGCCGGATCTGCAGGCGGCCGAGCTCGGTGGCGAGCTCGAGCGCGCCCGCCTGCGGCACGAGCATCATCTCGCCGTCGGCGTTGAAGAAGTAGCGCGACGCCATCGAGCGGTTGGCGCGGTAGATGTGCACCGCGATCCCGGCCTGGGCCGCCGGCTCGCCGCTGCCCGCGACGGTGAGCAGCCCCTCCAGGAAGTCGGTGGGCGACTCCGGAATCGGGAATGGGTCCCATCTGAGCCGGTTCGGGGGGACCTCCGCCTCGTGGAACGGCCCGGAGCGCAGCAGGGCGCTGTCGATGCGCCGGAACGGGGCATGCATCGCCGAGGGCCGCAGCCGGTACATCCAGGTGGCCAGGTTCTCGGCCCGCGGCACGGTGAACGCGGTCCCGGAAAGCACCTCCGGATACAAGCCCCTGGGCGCCTTCTGGGGCGAATTCTGGCCGACCGGCAGGGCCCCCGGCAGCGCCTCGGTGCTGTGCGAGTTGCCGAAGCCGGACTGGTACTGCAGGGCAGGGCGTGCGGCGCTTTGCGGGGTAAGAGCGATTTTGTCCTTCTGTCCGATTGCGGTCTGCATGCACAATGCTTTCTAAACAGGGGGATGGCGCTGGGAATATTCGGCGTGTAGGATCGCTCCCCAGAAGCATACGTTAAATAAATAACGATTCATTGCTCGGGGGAAGTAGAAACATGCGCCACAGCCTCAAGTTAGCGATCCTGCTGTCCGCGGTCGCGGCAGCCACAGCTCTTGCCGACAACAGTACCGCGCAGAAAGGCGCCACCGCGCCGGCCCGCGCGCCCACGCAAGTCGCACAGGCGGGCACCGCCGGCGGCGCCTCGAGCGGCGCGCCCGGCACGATCGCCGGCTCGGCGAGCTCGGTGGCGCGCGGGGTCGCCGCCGCAGCGCCTGCGATCGGCATCTTCGCGGCTTCGGCCGCGGTCGGCGCAGCCGCCACCAGGAGCGACGCGACCGTCTCGCACTGATTTTTCTAGGACGCCGACGTCGGATCGACGCAGGTCGCGGAAGGAAAGCCGTACTTCACCAGCGCTCTGGCGAGGAAGTCGCAGTTCGACTTCGCCGCGGGCTGCGGCCCGGCGATCGCCATGCGCAGCCCGGGCGAGAGCACGCGGTGCACCGCCAGCGGCGCGCCGTCGTAGAGCGCGCGCTCGAAGCCTTCGAGCTCGCGCTCGCAGCGCGCCAGCATCACCTTGCAGTCCTTGCAGTGCTGCCTGAGCGGCGCGATGAAGCGCTCGTTCGCCTCGCCGCAGGCCTGGCGCTCGCTCGTCGGATCCTGCAGCGCGGTGTACACCAGGCCGTCGGGCGCGGCGAGCCGCACCAGCGGATGATAGGTCTGCGCGACCACGTGCAGATGCGCGAGCACCGCGCCTGCCGCGATCAAGAGCGCTGCGATGACGGCCTGCTTCACCGAAAACCCCCGGCCGCCATTTTCCTCCGAATTCGGGGTCAGAGCCCGATCTTTTCTCACCAGCACGGCGTCCACAGCGCCGGCGCATCCCACACCGTGTCGCCGCGGCGCACCTCGACGTTGGCGATCGCGTGCGGCTGGCGCCCCGGCTCGTCGATGCGCACCGCGACCTTGTCGGGCGAGACCGCGACCACCACGCCGCGCAACCAGTCGCGCTCGGCGATCCCCACCGGCATCTCGCGGCACACCTTCTGACCTTCTTTTGCAACCGCGGCGCGCGCCTCCTCCTCGAACTTCGCGCGCGCCCGCATCATCCCGGTGGGCGCGCCGACCGCGGCGTCGTTCTCCCAGGGGCCGCTGTAGAGGTCGCCATTCGTCCAGCGGTAGGTCCCCATGCCGTGGCGCCGGTCGCGCTCGAACGCGCCCTCGTAGCGCTCCCCAGCCCAGGGCCCGCGTCCCCAGAGATAAGTACCCACCCCGTGCTTGCGGTCGTCGAGCCACCCGCCCTCGTAGCGATCGCCGCTCGGCCAGGTCTTGACCCCGTGGCCGTGCTTGCGCCCGGCCTTGAACCCCCCGCGATACTCCGCCGTCCCCTGCGCGTACCCTTCGCCCTCCGCCAGCCCCGCCGCGCACGGCCCGGCATACGCCGCCTGCAGCTCCGGATCGAGCACCTTGCACTCCTGCGCGAAGGCGCTCGTCATGAAAAGAGCGATCGCCACCGCCGCCCCCCTGATAAGGGGGGAGCGAGCCGCAGGCGAGCGGGGGGTTGCCGTTCGGGAAATTAGGGAAACGGGGACAGACCCCATTTTCGCGGTCCTCATTTGAGCCGCTCGCGCTTGGAAGCCTCGTAGACCTTGCGGAATTCCTCCAGCAGGTCCAGCTCGACCAGATCTCTTTTTCTGCCTGCCGCGCGCTTGCTGGCGATGATGTCCGCCAAGCCCATCACCGGGAAGTTCTCGACGCGCTCGGCATTGCGCAGAGCCTTATCGAAGGACTCGATGCCGTCCGGAGCAAAGACCAGGTCGATGTCGAAGGGACCGCTGCCGATCTGCACGAAGTCCTTCCCGCGCACGATTTCCGCCTGGTCGGTCGCGGACAGCGCGAATCCAAGCTCGAGCAGCGCCGCGACGATGCGCCGGCCGTTCTCTTCGGAGCGTCGCGGAAATACGGCCACGTCCTGCGTCGCGCCCGGGTAGCCGAGAAGGATCGCGCCTCCCTTGCCGATGAACAGGTACTCGACGCCGTGCCTGGTCGGCGACCAGCCTCGCCTGCTCGGGCCGGAACGCCTTGCCGGTCATTCCGGCGCCGGTCGCGCGTACCCGAAGTGCGCCGGATAGCTGCGCGCGCAGAACTGCCGGTATTCCCGCATCGAGGAGAACGAGCGGTTGACCCCGGCGTCGCGCACGGGATCGGGGTTGCGGAAGAAGCCGAAGCGGATCCTGTCGGCGACGGACCGGCGAAGCTGGCGCTCGCACTGACGCCTGAAGTCGCGCAACTCGTCGCCCCGGCTCATGGCGCGATTCTACGCCCCGGGAAAAACCTGATCTGACCCCCTTTATTGCAGCTCCCACGCCACGCCCACCGTCCCCGGACCGAGGGCGAGCGACGGCGAGCCCTTGCGGCGCGAGTCGCGGCGCGCTTCCCAGGCGAGGTGGCCGAGCGCGTAGCCGAGCGCCGCGCCGGCCACGGTGTCGGAGACCCAGTGCTCGCGGCTGCCGGCGCGCGCGGCGTTGGTGAGCGCCGCGACGCCGTAGAGCCAGGGCATGTCGTACTCCTTCGCGTAGGGCGTCACCGCCGCCCACATCACCGCAGTATGGCGCGACGGAAACGAATGGAAGCGCTCGTCCGACCCCGGATCGAACTCGCTCCTGCCCAGGCCGGCGTCGGGTCGCGCTCTTCCCACCATGTGCTTCAACAGATGACTACTTAAAAAAGCAACAGAACCGGCTTCCAACGCCGCCACCCCGGTGTCCGAGAGCTGCGGCCGCGAGGTGTCGAAGGCGAACGCGCCCGAGAGCGCGAGCGCCGCCACCGGCAGCGCGTCGCCGAGCCGCACGCCGTCCTTCAGCCACTCGCGGTCCCGGTGCCGCTCGGCGGCACGGAACGCCGGGCGGTCGAGCGCCGCCGAGCCGAGCACCAAAGCTCCCGCGAGCACCGCGCTCGCGCCCCAGTCGATGCGCCCCGCCGACTCGCGCGCGGCGAACAGATCCTGCGCCAGGAAATCCGGCCACACGCGATCGGCGCCCAGGCGCGGCAGGTCGTAGTCGTCCTCGCGGTCGCCGAAGCGCACGAGGCCGTCACGCGCGTGCATCTGCAGCACCGGTCGCTCGAGGATGCGGTACAGGTCGCCGGGGGAGGCCACCATCTGCCCGACGTCGCGCGTCCACGGCGAGAGCGACATGGTGGCGCTCGCCTGCGTGTCGTAGGTGAGCAGCGTCTCGAGGGGCATCAGCATGAACACGCCCTTGTCGTAGTACGGGCTCTCGGGCGTGCCGGGCGAGGTGATGTCCTCGCCGTTGGTGACCGTGAACCAGGCGCCGACCTGGAACCCGGAGCGAAAGCGCCGCTTCACCTCCAGGCGCACGCCCTCGTCCTTCGCGAGGAAGCGCCCGGCGCGCACCGTCGCGGTCACGCCCTGCGCCATGCGGTAGTTGAGCGAAGCGATCGCGGTCACGGTGTGGTAGTCGCGGTGCCCGAACCAGCCCTCGAAGTCGCGGCTCTTCACCCAGTCGGCGGCGAGGTCCGCCGCCCAGCGCCCGCCCGGCGCGAGCCACAGCGCCTGGCCGCCGGCGCCGCTGTACATCTCCTCGTAGATGCCGGCCGAGGCGCGCGCATAGACGCGGCTCCCCGGATGGAAGAAGCGGTTCGCGAGAAGCCGCGTCAGCTTGAACTTGCCGCCGCGCTTGTACTCGGCGATGTCGGTGCGCACGTGCGGCAGCAGGCTGTTGGAAGGCTGCGTCACGTCGCTCACCGTCTCGTAGAGGGTGAGGCGGGTCTCGGCCTGCAGGAAGCTCTGGCGCCCGAGCGAGCGGTCGTAGCTCCCGAGCGCGAACAGATCGAACTTGAACGCCCCGCTCGGATCGTTGAAGTAGGTGGCGAGCCCCGGGCGCACCCGCAGCCGCCCGCCCGCCACGTTCTCGCCGCGCAGCGCCACCAGGTCCGCGCCGTCGCGCCCCACCACGATGCCCTCGGGCAGCGGCTCCTCGAAGGCGGCGAGCGCCTGCGCGCGGTCCGTCTCCTCCGCGGCGGCCCGGGGCGCGGCGTACTCGATCGCCACCGTGGGCGCGAGCAGCTCGCGCGAGGCCATGCCGTTGAAGTAGCGCTGCAGGAGCCGCGCGTCGACGAAGGTGTAGGTCGCGACCGCGAGCGTGCCCTGCCGGTACGTGACGCGGATCTCGCGCGCTTCCAGCGGCGCGAACGAAAGCATGGTCCTCGCCGCGCGCCCCACCGCGCGCGGCATCTCCGAGATGCGGATGTTGGTGAGCGCGGCCTCCAGCCGGCCGTTGGCGTAGCCCAGGCTCACGTCGCGGAAGTCCTGCGCCGCGAGCGCGCGCGCCAGGCGCCGCGCGTGCGCCGGGTCCTCGTCCCACTGCGCCTCGGTCGGGCGCGGGTTGATC
>DATKAX010000119.1:0-7464 GCA_035514595.1 Burkholderiales bacterium | reverse complement strand
TGGGAGCTGGCGCAGGTGCTGCGCGGCGCAGCCGACCCGGGAGACGCAGCCACGCTCGAGCGCTACGCGGCGCGCCGGCGGCTCGATGCGGCTGCGACGGTGCGCGTGACCGACTGGCTCGCCGGAGGATTTCTCGGCTCGGGCCGGGCCGCGCGCGCGGCGCGCGGCGCCGCGCTTACGGCACTCGATCTGCTTCCCGGCCCGCGGCGCTTTTTTGCGCGCCGCATGATTTTCGGCCCCTTCGCCCTTCCATAGAAAAATGGAACCGGCTAGAATCCGCTTCCCCCCCCCCCGGACGCCGCCAAATCTTTGTGATGAGAATCGGCGCTCATGCGCTGCGCAACGCTTTGTTCGTCGCTCCGATGGCGGGCATCACCGATTCGCCGTTCCGGCGGCTGGCAAGGCGCTTCGGCGCCGCGCTGGCGGTCTGCGAGATGGTGTCCTCGCGGCCCGAGCTGCGCGGCTCACGCAAGTCGCGCCTGCGGGTCGATCACGCGGATGAGCCAGGCCCCATTTCGGTGCAGATCGCCGGCGCGGACCCGGCCATGCTGGCCGATGCCGCGCGCTACAACGTCGGACTGGGCGCCGAGATCATCGACATCAACATGGGCTGCCCTGCGAAGAAGGTGTGCAACACGCTCGCCGGGTCGGCGCTGCTCGAAGACGAGGCGCTGGTCGCGCGCATCCTGGAGACGGTGGTGAGCGCGACCGGCGTGCCGGTGACGCTGAAAATCCGCACCGGCCCGCACCCGGGGCGTCGCAACGCGCTCAGCATCGCGCGCATCGCCGAGTCCGCGGGCGTGCAGATGCTCGCGATCCATGGCCGCACCCGCGCGTGCATGTTCGAAGGCCGGGCGGAGTACCGCACCATCGCCGAGGTCAAGTCGGCGCTGCGCATCCCGGTGATCGCGAACGGCGACATCCGCACCCCCGAGGACGCAAGACGGGTGCTGGAAGCGACAGGCGCCGACGGCGTCATGATCGGCCGCGCCGCACAGGGCCGCCCGTGGCTCTACCGCGACATCGCGCACTACCTGGCGAGCGGCGAGCGGCTCGCGCCGCCCTCGCCGCGCGAGATCGGCGCGCTGCTCGACGAGCACCTCGAGGGGCTCTACACGCTCTACGGCTCGGAGCAGGGCGTGCGCGTCGCCCGCAAGCACATCGGCTGGACGGTGCGCGAGCTGCCCGGAGGCGAGGCGCTGCGCTGCACGGTCAACCGGATCGGCGAAGCTCTCGCGCAGCGTGCCGCGGTCAACGACTATTTCGAGAGGCTCGCCGCATGAGCCATCGTCGTTGCCCCCCTGATAGCCAATGAGCCGCCCCAACGAGCTCGCCGACTGCGTCAGGCGCTCGCTCGAGCGCTACTTCAAGGACATGGACGGCGAGAAGCCGACCTCGATCTACGAGATGGTGCTCAAGAACATCGAGAAGCCGATGATCGAAACCGTGCTCGGCAAGGCCGAGGGCAACCAGACGCTCGCCGCGGAGATGCTCGGCATCAACCGCAACACGCTGCGCAAGAAGATGCAGCAGCTGCGGATCAAGGGGTAGGCGCGATCGAGTCGAAAGTCCGGCGGGCGCTCATCAGCGTTTCCGACAAGTCGGGAATCGTCGAGCTCGCTCGCGCGCTCGGCGCTCTGGGGGTGCAGATTCTGTCCACCGGCGGAACCGCGCAGCTGCTCGCCAAGGAGGGCGTCGCCGCGACCGAGGTCGCCGCGGTGACCGGCTTTCCCGAGATGCTCGACGGGCGCGTGAAGACCCTGCACCCGGCGATCCACGCCGGGCTGCTCGCGCGCCGCGACGACCCGGCCCACCTCGCCGCAATCCGTGCCGCCGGGATCGCGCCGATCGACCTCGCGGTGGTGAACCTCTATCCGTTCCGCGCGGCGGTGGCCGATCCCGCCTGCCGGCTCGAGGACGCGATCGAGAACATCGACATCGGCGGCCCAACGATGCTGCGCGCGGCGGCGAAGAACTATGCCGGCGTCACGGTCCTGGTCGATCCGGCCGATTACCCGCGCGTGCTCGAGGAGATCCGCCGGACCGGCGCGGTGTCCGAGGCAACCCGGTTCGCGCTCGCGACCAAGGTGTTCGCGCACACCGCGGCTTACGACGGCGCAGTCGCGAGCTACCTCTCTTCGCTCGAGGGCCGCGCAGGCAGGCGCGAGTATCCCGGCGTGCTCAGCCTGCAGCTCCACAAGCTTCAGGACCTGCGCTACGGCGAGAATCCCCACCAGAGCGCGGCCTTCTATCGCGACGAGCGGCCGGTCGAGGGCGCACTCGCCGCGTATCGCCAGCTGCAGGGCAAGGCGCTCTCCTACAACAACATCGCCGACGCCGACGCCGCCTGGGAATGCGTGAAAAGCTTCGCCGAGCCGGCCTGCGTCATCGTGAAGCACGCCAACCCCTGCGGCGTGGCGACCGGAGACACCCCGGCGGCGTGCTACGAGAAGGCCTTCAAGACCGACCCGGTGTCGGCGTTCGGCGGCATCCTTGCCTTCAACCGGGCGCTCGACCGCCCGGCCGCGGAGGCGATCGGCAGGCAGTTCGCGGAGCTCGTCATCGCGCCGCGCGTTGCCCCCGACGCCCTGGGCGAGCTCGCGACAAAGGCGAATCTGCGCGTCCTGGAGATCCCCCTGTCCCACGCGAGCCAGGCGCACGACTACAAGCGCGTCGGCGGCGGCTTGCTCGTGCAAAGCAGCGACTCGAAGTCCATCGCGAAACACGACCTTCGTGTCGTGACAAGACGCCAACCCACGGCGGCGCAATGGCCGGACCTGCTGTTCGCGTGGCGCGTGGCGAAGTTCGTCAAGTCCAACGCCATCGTATTCTGCCGCGACGGCATGACCCTCGGCGTCGGCGCCGGACAGATGAGCCGGGTGGACAGCGCGCGCATCGCCGCCATGAAGGCGGCCGGCGCCGGCCTCGCGCTCGAGGGCTCGGTGGTCGCTTCCGACGCCTTCTTTCCGTTCCGCGACGGCCTCGACGCGGTGATCGACGCCGGCGCCGCGGCGGTGATCCAGCCCGGCGGCAGCGTGCGCGACGCGGAAGTGATCGCCGCCGCCGACGAGCGCGGCGTGGCGATGGCGTTCACCGGCGTGCGCCACTTCAGGCATTGAGGTGAAGCTCCTCGTCATCGGCGCGGGAGGCCGCGAGCACGCGATGGCGTGGAAGCTCGCACAGAGCCCGCGCGTGCAGGTGGTCTATGTCGCGCCGGGCAACGGCGGCACCGCCACCGAGCCCGCGCTCGAAAACGTGCCGCTCACCTCGATCGAGGAGCTGGTGTCCTTCTCGAAGAAAGAGAACATCCAGCTCACCGTCGTCGGGCCGGAGGCGCCGCTCGCGGCGGGCGTGGTCGACGCCTTTCGCGCCGCCGGGCTGAGGATCTTCGGTCCGACGCGCGCCGCGGCCCGGCTGGAGTCCTCCAAGGACTTCGCCAAGTCATTCATGGTCAGGCACAACATCCCCACCGCCCTGCATCGCACGTTCGAGAGTGCCGATGCGGCCAAGGCGTTCGTCAGCCAGCGCGGCGCGCCAATCGTGGTGAAGGCCGACGGGCTGGCGGCCGGCAAGGGCGTGGTGGTCGCCTCCAGCGTGGAGCAAGCGCACGCGGCGATCGAGCGCATGATGACCGGCGGGAGCCTCGGAGAGGCCGGCATGCGCGTGGTGGTGGAGGAGTTTCTGCAAGGCGAGGAAGCGAGCTTCATCGTCATGAGCGACGGCACCCACGTGCTGCCGCTCGCGACCAGCCAGGACCACAAGCGCCTGCGCGACGGCGACCAGGGCCCGAACACCGGCGGGATGGGCGCTTATTCGCCCGCGCCGGTCGTCACGCCGAAGCTGCACGCGCGCGTGATGCGCGAGATCATCCTGCCCGCGGTCCAGGGGATGTCGCAGGACGGGACGCCCTACGTCGGCTTCCTCTATGCCGGGCTGATGATCGACCGGGCGGGCAACCCGAAGACGCTCGAGTTCAACTGCCGGCTCGGCGACCCCGAGGCGCAGCCCATCCTTCTGCGCCTCAAGTCCGATCTCCTGGAGCTCATCGAGCGCGCGCTCGCCGGGAACCTGAAGGACGTCGAGGTCGAGTGGGACCGCCGCACGGCGCTCGGCGTAGTGCTCGCCGCGCAGGGTTATCCCGACGAGCCTCGCAAGGGGGATCGCATCGAGGGGCTGCCCAAGCCGAGCGCCGACTGTCGCGTGTTCCACGCCGGCACTCGCCTGGAGGGCAAGGCGCTCGTGACGAACGGCGGACGCGTGCTTTGCGTCACCGCGCTGGGCGATGCGGTGCGCATCGCGCGCACGCGAGCCTACGAGGCGCTCGAGCGCATCCGCTTCGACGGCATGCAGTACCGCAAGGACATCGGCCACCGCGCCCTGAAGAAGCCCTAGCCATGGACGCGCAGGCGGTCCGCGAGTATTTCACCGCGCTGCAGGGGAGGATCGTTTCCTCGCTCGAGGCGCTCGACGGCCGGGAATTCAAGACCGATGCCTGGCAGCGCGCAGAAGGCGGCGGCGGGGTCTCGCGCGTGCTCGAGGAGGGCGAGGTGTTCGAGCGCGGCGGCGTCAACTTTTCCGCCGTGAAGGGAACGCAGCTGCCGCCTTCGGCGAGCGCGGCGCGCCCGCAGCTCGCCGGCCGCGCATGGGAAGCGATGGGGGTTTCGCTGGTGCTGCATCCGCGCAACCCCTATTGCCCGACGGTCCACCTGAACGTGCGCTTCTTCGCCGCGGGCGAGGCCTGGTGGTTCGGCGGCGGCATGGACCTCACGCCCTATTACGGGTTCGAGGAAGACGCGCGCCATTTCCACGAGAGCTGCAAGCGCGCGCTCGAGCCCTTCGGCGCGGATTACTACCCGCGC
Organism: Burkholderiales bacterium; assembly: GCA_035514595.1. GTDB lineage: Bacteria > Pseudomonadota > Gammaproteobacteria > Burkholderiales > SG8-39 > SCGC-AG-212-J23. The sequence goes on along the minus strand of DATKAX010000119.1, from coordinate 2,605 downwards.
TTCAAGCGCTGGTGCGACGAGTACTTCCACCTCCGGCACCGCGGCGAGCCGCGCGGCATCGGCGGTGTGTTCTTCGACGATCTTGCGGACCGCGACTTCGACTTCTCGTTCCGCCTCGCGCGCTCGGTCGGCGATGGCTTCCTCGGCGCGTACACGCCGATCCTGACGCGGCGCAAGGACACGCCGTACACCGACAGGGAAAGAAGCTTCCAGGCCTACCGGCGCGGCCGCTACGTCGAGTTCAACCTGGTCTACGATCGCGGCACGCTGTTCGGGCTGCAGTCGGGCGGGCGCACCGAGTCGATCCTCATGTCGCTGCCGCCGCAGGCCGTTTGGCGCTACGACTGGAAGCCCGAGCCCGGCTCGCCGGAAGCGAAGCTGTATTCCGACTTTCTCAGGCCCCGGGATTGGGCTTGACAGGAGCGGCGATCACGATCGGCCGGTACGTCGGCGAGCTGGCGCCCAAGTACCGTACGCCGGAGCTCCTCGCGTGGCTCGCCGGGCTGCCGTCCCCGCTCGAGGCGCCCTCGGCTCGCGTGGTGGCAGGGGGCCGCAATCGCCACATCCGCGTCGACTCCCCCTTGAACGGCGGTGTCGCGGCGCTGATGGTCAAGTCCTTCGGAACGCAGCCGTGGTTCCGGGACCTGCGCGACCATCGCCGGGGCTCTAAGGCGCGGCGCACCTGGCTCGCCGCGACGCACCTCTCGCGGCACGGCGTCGGAACGCCGCAGCCCATCGGCTACCTCGAGCGCTGGGAGGGCACCCGGTTGCGCGAGAGCTATTTCATTGCCGGGTATCAGGGCGGCGCGGAAACCTTCCTCACGGCGCTGCTCGAGCTGTTCCACGAGGCGCCGGAATGCGAGCCGTTCATGGCGCTCCTCGAGTGCGTGGCGAACGGCGTGCGGGGCATGCACGATGCCGGATTCCTGCACAACGACCTCGGCGCCCAGAACATCCTGCTGATCCCGGAGGCGCCACGCCGCTGGCGGGACTTTCAGGTCGTCGACTTGAACCGCGGCCGCATCCGGGCGGGCGAGCTCAATTTGCGCGAGCGCGCGCGCGACCTTTCGCGGCTCGGCCTGCCGTCGCACCTGCTGCAGGTGTTCATGAACATGTACTGGCGCGCATCCCCGCCCCCCGAGCTGCGGCGCTGGCAGGGCGTCTACCGGTGGCTGCGCAGCCTGCACAGCCGCAGCCGATGGCTGCGCCATCCGATCGAGGAGGCGCGCCTGCGGCGTCCGGCGGCCCGCATTTCGCCCCGCAACGACTACCCGGCGCTGCGCGACATGTGGATCTGGGACGAGCGCTCGGCTCAGCCCATCGCCGCCGTCGGGCGCAACCAGCGGCTGCGACTCTATCCCGCCTCGCGCTATGCCCGCGTCATCGCCGACACGGTGCGCGCCGCTCCCGGCGTCTGGCGCGAGTACCGGTCGCTCCTCGCGCAGGCGTTCGCCCAACCCGTGGCACTCTCGGGTCGCATCGGAATGGCGGTCAACCCCTCGCCGGAGGACGCCGAGCGCGAGATCAGCCTTCTCGCCGGGCTGGGCCGCATCCCGGCATTCGTGCGTTTCTATCACCATGAAGGGCGGGAGCAACGGCAGTTTCGCGCGCGGCTGGTGCACGCCCTGCAGCGCGCCGGGCACCCGGTCGTCATCGCGCTGGTGCAGGATCGCAAGGCGGTACGCGAGCCGGCGGCATGGCGCGAGTTCGCCGTGGAGGTGCTCGAGAGCGCGGGGCAGGCCGTCGAAGCGGTCGAGATCGGACAGAACATCAACCGCGCGAAGTGGGGCATCTGGGATTTTCGCGATGTGAAGGCGTTGTATGCGCCGATCGTCGAGCTGCGCGAGCGCTTTCCTGCAGTTCGCTTCATCGGACCGGGCGCGATCGATTTCGAATATCCGTTCGTGCTGTCGGCGTTGCGCGAATGGCCGGCGGCGGTGCCGCTCGCCGCCCTGTCGCACCATCTCTACGTCGACCGCCGCGGCGCGCCGGAGAACCCCCAGGGCGCGTTCGGCCCGCTCGAGAAGTTCGCGCTGGCGCGCGCCATCGCGCGCCACTCGCCCATATGCGCGGATCGCGTGGTGATTTCGGAGGTCAACTGGCCGCTCGCGGGAACCGGCGTGTACTCGCCCATCCTGGCGCCCTACCTCCCGCCCGGTGCGCACCACAACGTCGGAGGAGCCAGCGAAGACGAGTACGGCGATTACATGCTGCGCTACCTGTGCCTCGCGCTCGGCTCGGGGATGGTCGACAGCGTGTACTGGTGGCGCCTGGTGGCCCACGGCTTCGGGCTGGTGGACGACAGAGACCCGGGCGGCTGGCGGCCGCGTCCGGCCTACGCGATGCTGCGCGCCTTCCTGCACCTGGTCGGCGAGAGCACGCTCGTGGAAGCGCAGCTACCCGCGCGCGAGGGCGAGCGCCATGGCCGATACCGTTTCGCCTTTCGCCGCCCGGACGGCGAAACCGTGGCGCTCACCTACGCGCACGGCCCCTCGATACCATTCCCCGCGGACGAAGCTTTCGGGCATGCCGAGGATGCGTTCGGGCAGGCGCTGGCGGCGACGCCCGCGCGCCTCGCCGGCCGTCCGATCTACCTGCGGGCCGC
>DATKAX010000118.1:0-13407 GCA_035514595.1 Burkholderiales bacterium | reverse complement strand
CTAGCGCGCGGCCTGCCTGCGCTCGTGCTCGGCGATCGCCTTCTTGAGATCCGTGTACTCGTCGCAGGGGAAGAAGCACAGCCGGTCGAGCGCGTCGAGGTGCTCTTTCGCCTTGGCGAGGTTGCCGATCATCAGGTAGGCCTCGCCAATGTACTCGTGCGCGCCGCGGTGCTTCGGGTCGAGCCTGAGCGCCTCGTGGTAGTGCTTGAAAACCAGGCCCATGTCCGGGCTCGGACCTTTGCGGATCGAGTAGGCATACAGGTTGTGGTAGTCGGCGCTGCCGGGGTTCTCCGCGAGGGCAGCCTGGAGCCTGGCCGCGGCGGAAGCCCAGTCCTGCCGTTTCGTGGCGGCGGCGACCTCGTCGAGCACCGGGTCCTTCTGCGGCTCGACCGGGTCCATCGCGGCGAAGCCGCCGCCCGGCAGGCAAAGGGATAAGATCAGAATGTAACGGCGGATGCGCATGGCGGTCATCTCCAGGATCTCGATCCTACTCCTCGCGGCAACGCTAACAGCGGCGCCGGCGCCGGCATTCCCGCAGCCGCCGGGCTCGCGCGAGGCGGCGCTCGCGGCGCTCGCCAGCCCGGACGCCGCGACGCGGGCCGAGGCGATCGTCTGGATCGCGAACCGCGGCGCCATGGCGGACGCGCCGCTGCTGCACGAGCGCCTGCGCGACGAGAGCGCGCTCGTGCGCGGCTACGCCGAGCAGGGGCTTTGGCTGCTGTGGAGCCGCTCGGGCGATCCCGAGATCGACCGCCTGATGCTTCGAGGAACAGAGGAAATGCAGTCCGGCGACCTTGCAAAGGCGGTTTCGACTTTCAGTGAAATCATCAACAGCAGACCCGAGTTCGCCGAGGGCTGGAACCGGCGCGCCACGGCGCACTACCTCGCCGGCGACTACCGCAACTCGATCGCCGACTGCGCCGAGGTCCTGAAGCGCAACAGCCGCCATTTCGGGGCGCTCTCGGGCCTGGGCCAGATCCACTTCGCGCTCGGCGAGCTCGCGCGCGCGCTCGAGTGGTATCGGCGCGCGCTGGAGGTGAACCCCAACATGGTCGGGGTCGAGCTCAACATCAAGGCGATCGAGGAGCGCCTGGCGGAGAGGCGTCCCCGCTCCACCTGACTGGGTGTAATTCTTCGAGCATCTGCAGGATCGCCGCGGCGCTCTCACGCGGATGCTCGAACGGGAAGAGATGCCCGCCGGGGGCCGTGCGCATCAGGAACTTCGCGCGCATTCCCGCGAGCCCGACGCGGCGCACCACGTCGGAATGCGCGCCGCCGATGAACCCGGCCCGGACCCGCAGCGCGCCGAGGTGGCGCATCATGTCGTGCGGGATGGTGCGGTAGATCCGGTATTCCGCGAGCGGATCGATGCGCAGCCGAAAGCCGCCCCCCGGCGCTTCGGCGAGCCCGTGGCTCACGTAGTCGTCGAGGCATTGCTCGGTGAAGCGGCGGTACAGCGGCCGCGAGCGGAAATGCGCTTTCGCCTCGTCCCTGGAACGCCAGTGGCTGCGGCGATCGCGCGTGGCGCCGGCCGGGGTCACCCGGTCGACGATGCCCAGGCGCTTGGTGGCCCCGAGCATGCCGCCGCGGAACGCGCCGATGATCGGCGCGTCGAGCAGCACGACGGCGCGGAACAGCTCCGGCCGGCGCACCGCCGCGAGGAAGGTGAGGTAGCCGCCCAGGGAATGGCCCACGCCATAGACCGGTTGCCCCCGGTGCTCGCGTTCCAATGTTTCGATGAGATGACGAACCAGATGCGGCCAGCCCTCGGTGACCGGGTAGCGCGGATCGGTGCCGATCGCCTCGATCCACGACACGCGATGGCGGCTCGCCAGGCGCTCGAGCAGCGCGGCGTAGCACGGCGCCGGGAACCCGTTGGCGTGCGAGAACTGGATCGCTTCGCTAGACGTATTCTTTCGCGGCGCTGTCCGCGTCCATCGGGGCGCCGACCAGGTAGCCCTGGATGAAGTCGCAGCCGCAGCGCTGCAGGAACTCGCGCTGCGCCTCGGTCTCGACGCCCTCGGCGATCACCTGGATCTGCAGCGCGTGGGCGAGGGCGACGATCGCCGACACGATCGCCCCCTGATCGCGGTCCTCGTGCGACTCGGCGACCAAGGCGCGGTCGATCTTTACCTTGTCCACCGGGAAGCGCCTGAGGTAGGCGAGGCTCGAGTAGCCGGTGCCGAAATCGTCGATCGCGATGGTGACGCCGAGCTGCTTCAGCTTCTTCAGCGTACCGAGCGTGGCGTCGGTCTGCCGCATCGCCGTCGACTCGGTGATCTCGATCTCGAGCAGCTGCCCCGGCAGGCCGGTGTCGCGCAGCGCGGCGGCGATCAGCTGTGGCAGCTTCGGGTCGCTGAACTGCCGCGGCGAGAGGTTGACCGCGACCGGCAGGCCGCGCTCGGCGCCGATGAAGGTGGCCCAGCGGCAGGCCTCGTGCAGCACCCATTCGCCGATCTTCAGGATCTGGCCGGTCTCCTCGGCGATCTGGATGAACTCGGCCGGCGCCACCAGGCCGCGCTCCGGGTGCTGCCAGCGCAGCAGCGCCTCGTGCGCGGCGACCCGGCCGCTCGTCGCCTCGACGATCCTCTGGTAGTGCACGCGCAGCTCGTCCTTGCCCAGCGCACGCCGCAGGTCGCCCTCCAGCGCGAGCCGGCGCGAGGCCGCCTGGTTCATCTGCTCGGTGAAGAACTGGTAATTGGCGCGGCCGAGCTCCTTGGCATGGTACATCGCGGCGTCGGCGTTGCGGATCAGGGTCTCGGCGTCGCGCCCGTCCTCGGGAAACACGGCGATGCCGATCGACGGCGTCACGATCAGCTCGCGCTCCTCGATGGTGATCGGCGCGGAGAGCTGCTCGATCACCTTCTGCGCGACGTTGGCGATGTCCGAGGAGCGCTTCACCTCGGGCAGCACCACCACGAACTCGTCCCCGCCGATGCGGCAGATGGTGTCGCCCACGCGCAGCTGCTTCACCAGGCGCTGCGACACCTCTTTCAGCAGCACGTCGCCGACCGCGTGGCCGAGCGAGTCGTTGATCGTCTTGAAGCGATCGAGATCGACGAACATCACCGCGGTCTGGTTGCGGTTGCGCTGGCTGAAGGCGAGCGCCTGGGTGAGCCGGTCCTCGAGCAGCCGCCGGTTGGGCAGCCCGGTGAGCGGGTCGTGGTCGGCGAGATGGCGCGCGCGCGCGTTCGCCGCCTGCAGCTCGGCGGTACGCTCGGCCACGGTGCGCTCGAGGCTGTCGAGCACGCGCTGCACGCGCAGGTCCGCCTCGCGCTCGGCGGTCACGTCCTCGAAGCTCCAGATCCACTCCTGCTCCGGCTCGCCGGCGTCGATGCGCCGGCCGCGAGTGCGGCAGCGGTACACCGTGCCGTCGAGCCGCCGGAAGCGCCACTCCGAGTCGTGCGTCTCGCCCGGCGGGGTGCTCGCATACGCGAGCTCGCCCGCGCGTTCCCAGTCGCCGGGCTCGGCGAACAGCACCGCCGAGCTCTGCCCGACCAGCTCGCCCGGGCCTGCGCCGACCATCTCCTCGAGGTAGCGGTTGCAGCGCTGGATGACGCGGCCGCGGACGAACGCGATGCCGACCGTGGCGTTGTCGAGGATCAGCTCCTGCTCGGCGGCGGCGCGCTCGATCTGCTCCTCGGCGCGCAGCTGCTCGGTGATGTCCTCCACCGTCCACACCGAGCCTCGGTGCGGCTCCTGCGGGTCGACGGCGCGGCCGTCGGCGCGGATCCAGAAGGTGCTGCCGTCCTTGCGCCGGCGCATCTCGACGCGGCGCGAGGTTTCGCCTCGCAGCAGCACGTCGTACACGCCCGAGGCGCCGGCATGCGCCTGGGCGCTCGGGTAGAGCAGCGCGGTCATCTGGCCGTCGAGCTCGCCCGAGCCGTAGCCGTACATCTCCTCGTAGCGCCGGTTGCAGCGCACGATGCGCCGGTCCTTGACGAACACGAAGCCGACCGACGCGGTGCCAAGGATCGCCTCCTGCTCGCGCAGCAGGCGCGTCAGCTCGTCGGACTGCCGGCGCCGCTCGGTGATGTCCTCGACGATCCAGACGGTGCCCTGCTGCGTGTTCGCGGCGTCGATCGCCTTGGCGATCACGCGCGCCAGGAAGGTCGAGCCGTCCTTGCGGCGCAGCTCCCACTCGAGGTCGAGCTGGCGCCCCGAGGTGAGGACCGGGATCGCGACGCGGCCGAGCGCCGCGTAGCTCTCGCGGCTCGCGTACACCACTTCGCCGGACTGCCCGATGATCTCGCCCGGACGCCAGCCGAACATCTCTTCGAACTTCGGGTTGCACAGGAAGAAGCGGCGCTCGCGGGTGAACGCGATGCCGATCGAGGCATTCGCGAGCAGCGCCTCGTACTCGAGCTGCGTGTAGCGCGTGCGCCCGGCGTAGTTCGCCGGCGGCGAGGCGACGCCGGGCTGCCGGGTGCGGCGCGGGGCGGGCTCGTTCACGGCGCGCGGCGGGCAAGCAAGCGGAAATCCGCGGCGTAGCGGCGCAGGCTCGCCACCGCCCGCGCGCGCTGCTCGGGCTCGAGCATGCGGTCGAGGTCGAGCAGCATGGAGAACAGCTCGCTGCGCGAGGCCTCGAAGCGCTCGGCGACCGCGGGATCGCGACCGTGCTGCCAGTGCGCCACGCGCTGGGCGAGGCCGCTCCTCGCCCTGCGCGCGCGCACCAGCGCGAGGACCTCGGCCTGCAGGCGCCGGCGATCGCGGTCGCGTGCCTCGCCCGTGAGCGGCGCGCGATCCGAGTATTGCCTGACCCGCTCGAGCTGGGCTTGCGACAGCTCCCCCACCCAATCCTCCAGTCGCTCGACGATGCGCTGCGCGCGCCGCCGCCTGCGCTCGTGCTCGCTGCCCTGCAGGTTCTCGCGTGCGAACCTGCGGTTGTCCTCGGCGATGCGCTGTTCGAGATGCGCCAGCTGCCCGGCATCCAGCCGGTCGAGAAGCGGCGCAACGCGCTCTGCCGCGGCGTGCAGGCCCTCCCGCGCCTGCACCAACAGGGAATCGTAACCCCAAACCAGGTCTTCGGGCGATAGCCCGCGGCTCAGGCGCTGCGCCGCCTCCTCCGCGGTCGCGGCGTACTGCGGCAGCGCCTGCGCGCGGTGCCAGCCGACGAACGACGCGATGCGCCGGTCGAGCTCCTCGGCGGCTTCGCCATGGACGTCGAGATAAGTGCCGGCGCGCCACCGCAGGTAAATGTCGGCATTGTCGTAGGCGAGGCGCATCGTACTGCATCCGCACAGCAGGCCCAAAAGCACCAGCGCCGCGGCGATCCTCACCAGAAGCTTTCCACCGAGATATGGCCGGGACTGCGCCGCCGGTGCTTGCGCAGGCCGCGCTCGACGAACGCCGCGGTCGCGTCGCGCAGCATCTGCGGATTGCCGCACAGCATGACCTGCGAGCCCTGCGCCGAGAGCCCGGTCCCGGCCGCGGCCTCCAGCCGGCCGTCGCGCACCGCGTCCGGAATGCGCCCCGCGAGCGAGCCGGCGTGCGCCTCGCGGCTGACAAATGTCACGTACTTCAGGTTCTTCCCGGCTTCATTGATCCGTTCGATCGTCTCGCGATAAGCGAGTTCCTGCGCGTGCCGCACGGCGTGCACCAGCACGACGTTACCGAAGCGCCGCCAGGGCGCCTCGGTCCTCAGGATCGACAGAAACGGCGCGATCCCGGTCCCGGTCGACACCAGCCACAGGGTTTCGGCATCCGGGATCTCGGAGAGCACCAGAAAGCCCGCCGGGTTGGGCGCGACGTAGAGCGCATCGCCCGGCGCGAGCCGCGCGAGCCGCGGCGAGAGCGGCCCTTCGGGCACCACCACGCCGTAGAACTCGAGCACCGGGTCGTGCGGCGGGTTGACGAACGAGAACGCGCGTGCGACGCGCTCGCCGCCGATATCGAGCGCGATACGCACGAACTGCCCCGCCTCGAAGGAAAGCGCCGGCGCCTGCAGGCGCAGCGAGAACAGCGCCCCGGTCCAGTGCCGGTTCTCGAGCACCCGGCCCTCGAGCCAGTTTTCAGCCATGCGCGTTGACTGTAGCTCTCATTGCAGCCGATACGGCTCGAGCTGGATCTCGGCGAGCTCGCGCCCCAGCATCACGATCGCGCCCTGGCGGCGGTTGTTCCCGGTCTCGGTGAACTCGAAAGTGTAGGTGCGGGCGATCTTCACGCGGCCCGCCTCATCCCGCGCCAGGCGCATCTTCGCGAACGACACGGTGTCGTCCAGGAACTGCACCGCGTAGCGCTCGCACGCCGCGCGCCCGGCGCGCACCGCCCGCTCGCGCGCCCGCAGGCTGTCCGCCCACAGGAAAATCGCGGCGACGATGACGACGAGCGCGGCAAGCTCCCACATCGAGACGGCCCGGGCTCACACCGTGGCGATGGGCGTTACGGGGGAGCCGACGGCGCCGGGAAGGCGCAGCGGCGGCGCGGTGAGCAGAAAGCGGCTGCGCCGGTGCTCGCGCAGCCAGCGCGCGAGCGCGCTGAGGTACCAGAGCTCGCCGAGGTGGATGCCGTTCTTGAACAGGCAGTGCTCGTGCAGCGGCATGAGGGCGCTCGGCGCCGGCTTCGAAAGGCTCGCCGGGATCAGCTCGACCGCGTAGTTGTCGGCGATCAGGCAGGCGAGGCCCGAGTCGGTGATCCATTGCAGCAGCTGCTCGTCGCGTCCGTCGAGCCCGCTGCAGGTGCCGTGCAGCAGCTTCGGGTCCGGGTTCTTCTTCAGCTCGAGGATTACGTCGGCGAAGCCGGTGTACAGGCACAGCATGTCGCCGCGCTCGACGCGCACCGCATCCTTCTGCATGACCCGCATCAGGTCGTCGTAACCGATCGCCTTGCGGCTGCGCCCGAAGTGCGCGTGAAGGTCGACCAGCACGCCGCGCCCCTGGGCGCCGTGCTCGGCGAGGTTGTGGATGCCCAGCGCGCGCGCCTCGGTACCCTCGTACCTGGCCCATTCTTCGGCGCCCTGCCTGCCGGGAGAGGGAAGGACATGCTCGCCGCCGCGAAAGCCGTTGTAGAACACCACCTCGCGCCTGCCGTCGCCGTCGGCGTCGAACAGGCCGCCGACGTGCGCGAACGAGTCCCACTGCGTGGAGTACTGCAGCGCGAGCAGCGCCTGGTCGTCGCACACCACGTCGCTGTGATCGGGATTGTCCTCGGCGAGCGGGTAGCAGAAGTTCTGCCGGCCGCGGTTCGGGCCGGCGTCGCGCAGCGTCGCGGCGAGCCGCGGCGGCGAGCGGCGCGGATTGAGCGCGGCGCCACCGGGGTAGTCGAGCGGCAGCGACAGCGGGAACGCGATGCCCTCCTTCACCTCGGCCACGCCCTGCAGGACTTTCTCGCGCGTCACCAGGTTCATGCGCCCGCGCTGGTCGTCGGGCCCGAACTCGCCCCAGTTGGAGCCCGCAGGCCGGTTTTTCCATCTCATCGGTAGTAGTGCCTCCCGAGCCATTCGGCGACCAGCGCCGGCTTGTCGGAGCCTTCGCGCTCGATCACCACGTTCCAGGTCACCTGCACGCCGTCGTTCTCGAGCTTCTCGTAATTCGCGAGCGTGAAGCGCGCGCGCACGCGCGAGCCGCTCGGCACCGGCGAGGTGAAGCGCACGCGGTTCAGCCCGTAGTTGATCCCCATGCGGCGATCGTGGAACGAAAACGTGATCTCCGAAAGGTGCGACAGCAGCGACAGGGTGAGGAAGCCATGGGCGATGGTGCCGCCGAAGGGCGAGGCCTGGGCGCGTTCGCGGTCGACGTGGATCCACTGGAAGTCCTCCACCGCCCTGGCGAAGGTGTCGATGCGCTCCTGGGTGACCTCGAGCCAGGGCGAGACCGCGACCTCCTCGCCGACGCGGCGCGCCAGGTCGCGGATGCCGCTCACGGGAAGCGCGAAAAGTCCGGCTTGCGCTTCTCCAGGAACGCGCTCATCGCCTCTTTCGCCTCGGGCGAGGCGAGCCGCTCGAGGAACAGCCGTCCCTCCTCCGCGATTGCCTGATTCACGCCCTGCGCGTAGCGCGCCTTCATCAGCCGCTTGGTGAGCCGGACCGACGCCGGCGGCAGCGCGGCGAGCGCCGCTGCCGCCTTTGCCGCCTCCTCGAGCAGCGATTCCTGCGGCACGATCGCGGTGACGATGCCGGCTTCCTGCGCCTTCTGCGCGCCGAAAGGCTGCCCCAGCAGGAGCAGCTCGGCGGCGCGCTGGTAGCCCGCCAGCATCGGCAGCAGAAGCGTCGAGCCGAATTCCGGCACGATGCCGAGCGGCACGAACGGCAGCTGGAACCTCGCCCCGGGCGTCGCGTACACCAGGTCGCAGTGCAGCAGCAACGTGGTGCCGATGCCCACCGCTGGGCCGCCGACCGCGGCCACCACCGGCTTCTCCATGGCGGGGAGCACCCGGAAGAACTTCCAGGTCGGGGAGCTTTCGCCCTGCGGCGGGCGCGCGAGGAAATCGGCGAGGTCGTTGCCGGCGGTGAAGCACTCGGGCGAGCCGTGCAGCAGCACCGCGCGAACCTGCGGATCGGCTTCCGCTGCGGCGAGCGCGTCGGCGAGCATCACGTACATCTCGGCGGTGATCGCGTTCTTCTTCTCCGGGCGCGCGAGCTCGATGCGCGCTACGCGGTGCCGGGTCTCACTTCGAATCAAAGCGGTAGTCCTTCATCTGCTGGCGCAGGGTGAGCTTGGAAAGCTTGCCGGTGGCGGTGTGCGGCAGCTCGGGAACGAACACCACGTCGTCGGGCATCCACCATTTGGCGATCTTGCCCTCGTAGAACCGCAGCAGCTCCTCCTTCGACACCTCCTGGCCGGGCTTTCTCACCGCCACCACGATCGGGCGCTCGTCCCATTTCGGGTGCTTGACGCCGATCACCGCGGCTTCCGCGATCGCCGGGTGCGCGATGGCGATGTTCTCCAGGTCGATCGAGCTGATCCACTCGCCACCCGACTTGATCACGTCCTTCGAGCGGTCGGTGATCTGCATATAGCCGTCCGGGTCGAGGGTCGCGACGTCGCCGGTGGGAAACCAGGCCTGCCCTTTTTCGTCCTTGCGCAGCGGATCGCCGCCCTCGCCCTTGAAGTAGCTCGAGATCACCCACGGGCCGCGCACCTGCAGGTCGCCGAAAGCCTTGCCGTCGGTTGGCAGCTCGCTTGCGTTCTCGTCCACGATCCTCATGTCGACGCCGAACAGCACCCGCCCCTGCTTGGCCTGCAGCGCGCTGCGCTCCTCCCTGCCCATGCCCGCGTGCTTCGCCTTGAAGGTGCACGCGGTGCCGAGCGGGCTCATCTCGGTCATGCCCCAGGCGTGCAGCACCTCGACGCCGTAGTCCTCCTGGAACGCGCGCGTCATCGCCGGCGGGCAGGCGGAGCCGCCGATCACGACGCGCTTGAGCGTGGAGAAGCCGAGCTTGTGCTCCTTCATGGTGTTCAGCAGCCCGAGCCACACCGTGGGCACGCCCGCGCTCATGGTCACGCCCTCGGACTCGAACAGCTCGTACAGGCTCCTGCCGTCGAGATGCTGGCCGGGAAATACCATCTTCGCGCCCACCAGCGCGCAGGAGTACGGCAGCCCCCAGGCGTTGACGTGGAACATCGGCACCACCGGCAGCACCACGTCGCGCGCCGAGAGATTGAGCGCATCCGGAAGCGCGGCGGCGTAGGCGTGCAGCATGCTCGAGCGGTGCGCGTAGAGCGCGCCCTTCGGATTGCCGGTGGTGCCCGAGGTGTAGCAAAGGCAGGCGGCGGTCCGCTCGTCGAAGGAGGGCCATTCGAAGTCGGGTTTCTCTACTTCTACCAGTTCCTCGTAACAGAGCAGATTCGGAATCTTCGCCTGCGGCATGTGGCTCCGGTCGGTCATGGCGACGAAGCCCTTCACGCTCTTCAGCTCGGGCGCGAGCTTCTCCACCAGGGGAGCGAACGTGATGTCGAAGAAGACGTAGCTGTCCTCGGCGTGGTTCGCGATGTAGGCGATCTGGTCCGGGAAGAGCCGCGGGTTGATGGTGTGGATCACCGCGCCGCTGCCGGCCACCGCGTAGTAGATCTCGAAGTGCCGGAAGCCGTTCCAGGCGAGCGTCGCGACCCGCTCGTGCATGCCGATCTTCAATCGCTTCAAGGCATTGGCCAGCCGCCGGGCGCGCGCGTGCGCCTCGCGGTAGCTGTAGCGGTGCATGCCGCCCTCGACCGTCTTCGACACGATCGCGGTGGCGCCGTGGTGCCGGTCGGCCTGCCTGATCAGGTCGCTCAGCAGCAGCGGCATGTCCATCATCAGGCCCTGCATGAATGCCTCCTCTCGCTGCAAGGTAGTTTATCCTAGCGGCATGAACGTCGAGGACGCGGCGCAGCTCTTCGAGCTGCCTTTCTCCGAGCTTCTTTATCGCGCGCAGACGGTCCACCGGCTGCATTTCGATCCCGCCGAGGTGCAGCTTTCGACGCTGCTCTCGGTGAAAACCGGCGGCTGCCCCGAGGACTGCGCGTACTGCCCGCAGTCGCGGCGCTACGCGACCGGCGTCGACGACGAGCCCCTGCTCGAGCTGGACGAAGTGGTTCGCGCCGCCGCAGCGGCCAGGGCGAGCGGCGCGACGCGCTTTTGCATGGGCGCGGCCTGGCGCGGGCCGAAGGAGAAGGATCTGGAACAGGTCATCGCCATGATCCGCGAAGTGAAGGATCTCGGCCTCGAGACCTGCGCCACGCTGGGCCTGCTCAAGCCCGGCCAGGCCGAGCGCCTGCGCGAGGCCGGCCTCGACTACTACAACCACAACCTCGACACCTCGCCGCAGTTCTACGGCGCGATCATCGGCACCCGGAAATACCGCGACCGGCTCGAGACCCTGCAGCGGGTGCGCGCCGCCGGAATCCGCGTGTGCTGCGGCGGCATCGTCGGCATGGGCGAGTCGCGCCGCGACCGCGCCGCGCTGATCGCGCAGCTCGCGAGCCTCGATCCGCATCCGGAGAGCGTCCCGATCAACGACCTGGTGAGCGTGGAGGGCACGCCGCTCGCCGGCGCCGCGGGGCTCGACCCGCTGGAATTCGTGCGCACGGTCGCGGCGGCGCGCATCGCGATGCCCAGCGCCTGGATCCGGCTCTCGGCCGGGCGCGAGCGCATGCCCGACGCGGTGCAGGCGCTGTGCTTCATGGCCGGCGCCAACTCGGTGTTCTACGGCGAGAAGCTGCTGACCACGGGAAATCCCGCGGCCGGCCGCGACCGGGCGCTGTTCGACAGGCTGGGCATGCGGCCGGTGGAGATCTCCGGATGAGCGAGGTGGCGACCTACGAAGTGCGCGACGGCATCGCCGTCATCGCGATGAACAACCCGCCGGTCAACGGCCTGGGCAACGCCTTGCGCGCCGCCCTCCTCGAGCTCCTGCGGAAGGTCGAGGCCGACCCGGCGGCGAAAGCCGCGGTGCTGATCGGCTCGGCGAAGGCGTTCTCGGGCGGCGCCGACATCCGCGAGTTCGGCAAGCCGCGCGAGAAGCCCGACCTGCCCGACGTGAACGACCAGCAGGACGCGATGACCAAGCCGCTGGTGGCCGCGATCGGCGGCTTCGCGCTCGGCGGCGGGCTAGAGCTCGCGCTCGCCTGCCACTACCGCGTCGCGGCCCCGCGCGCGCAGCTCGGGCTTCCCGAGGTGAAGCTCGGCATCCTTCCCGGCTCGGGCGGCACGCAGCGCCTGCCGCGCGCCATCCCGATGGCCGAAGCGGTACGCATGATGACCACCGGCAGCACGATCAGCGCGGAGCGCGCGAAGGAGCTCAAGCTGGTCGACGCGATCGTGGAGGGCGACCTGCTGTCGGGCGCCCTCGCCTACGCGAAGAAGCTGCTCGCCGATGGCAAGCGCCCCTGGCGGCTGCGCGACATGAAGGCGAAGCTCGAAGGTGACCCCAAGGCGTTCTTCGCGAAAGTGCGCGCGCAGGTGGCGAAGGACTCGCGCGGCTACCCGGCGCCGCTCGAGATCGTCGCCTGCGCCGAGGCGGCGGCGACCCTGGCGTTCGACGACGGCCGCAAGTTCGAGCGCGAGCGCTTCGCGCATCTCGTCGACACGCCCGAGTCGAAGGCGCTGCGCCACATGTTTTTCGCCGAGCGCCAGACCGCGCGCATCCCGGGCGTGCCCGAAGACACGCCGGTGCGCGAGATCGCGAAGGCGGCGGTGCTGGGCGCAGGCACCATGGGCGGCGGCATCGCCATGAGCTTCGCGAATGCCGGCATCCCGGTCGCGCTGCTCGACATGACGCCGGACGCCCTGAACAAGGGGATCCAGCGCATCCGCGCGAACTACGCGGCCACCGTGTCCAAGGGGCGCCTGAAGCAGGACGAGATGGAAGCGCGCATGGCGCTGATCGACGCCAGCACCGACATGGGCAAGGTGAAGGACGCCGACATCGTGGTCGAAGCGGTGTTCGAGCGCATGGACGTGAAGCAGGAAGTGTTCGGCAAGCTCGATGCCCTCGCCAGGCCCGGCGCCATCCTCGCCACCAATACGTCGACCCTCGACGTCGACCGCATCGCCGAGGCGACCGGCCGCCCCCAGGACGTGATCGGCACGCACTTCTTCTCGCCCGCCAACGTCATGCGCCTGCTGGAAGTGGTGCGCGGCGCGAAGACCGGCAAGGACGTGCTTGCCACCACGATGAAGCTCGGCAAGCGGCTGAAGAAGGTGCCGGTGGTCTCGGGCGTGTGCGACGGCTTCATCGGCAACCGCATGCTCGAGAAGTACGGCCAGCAGAGCCTGTTCCTGCTCGACGAGGGCGCGAGCCCGCAGCAGGTCGACGCGGCGCTGCAGGGCTGGGGCATGGCGATGGGCCCGTTCGCGATGTACGACATGGCGGGCAACGACATCGGCTGGGAGATCCGCAAGCGCCGCTACCAGGAGCGCCCGGAGTTCGTCTACTCGAAGATCGCCGACCGCGTCTGCGAGCTCGGGCGCTTCGGTCAGAAGACCGGCAAGGGCTTCTACAAGTACGAGCCGGGCAGCCGCCAGCCGATCCCCGATCCGGAAGTGGACGCTCTGCTCCAGCAGTACCGAACCGAGAACGCCATTCCCCAGAGAAAGATCTCGGATGAGGAAATCGTGGCGCGCTGCATCTACGCGCTGGTGAACGAAGGCGCGCGCATCCTGGAGGAGGGCATCGCGCTGCGCGCCTCCGACATCGACGTCGTCTACCTCACCGGCTACGGCTTTCCGCCCTACCGCGGCGGGCCGATGTTCTATGCCGACACGGTGGGCCTGGACAAGGTGGCTGCGGCGATCGAGCGCTTCCAGAAGGGCTACCAGGGCGGCCAATGGCAGCCGGCGCCGCTGCTTGTGAAACTCGCTAAGGAATCGAGGAGGTTCAATGGCTGAAGCCGTCATCGTTTCAACCGCCCGCACGCCGCTCTGCAAGAGCTGGCGCGGCGCGCTCAACATGACGCACGGCGCGAAGATGGGCGGGCACGTGGTGCACGC
>DATKAX010000117.1:0-19826 GCA_035514595.1 Burkholderiales bacterium | reverse complement strand
TGCGCTACGGCAAGGTCGACAAGATGCTGTGGGCCTCGCTGGTGCTCATCGTGGCGATGGGCGGGCTCACCCTCGCGCTGCAGGACAAGCGCTTCATCATGTGGAAGCCGACGCTGCTCTACTGGCTGTTCGCGGCGGTGCTCGCCCTGGCGCCGCTCGTGAACGGGACCAATCTGATCCGGACCATCCTCGGCAAGGAACTCTCGGCGCCCGACCATGTCTGGTCGAAGCTGAACCTTTCCTGGGTCGGCTTCTTCGTCGCGATGGGCGTCCTCAACCTGTATGTCGCCTACAGCTTCAGCGAGCGCTTCTGGGTGCAGTTCAAGCTCTGGGGCGGCCTGGGACTGATGCTCGCGTTCGTGGTGGCGCAGGCCCTGGTCCTCTCCAGGTACGCCGAGGACAAGCCGTGAGCGTCGAGGCGACCATCCGCGGGCGGCTCGCGGCGCTCGAGCCGGTTTGCGTCGAGCTGGTGGACGAGAGCGAGCGCCACCGCGGGCACACCGGCTGGCGCGAGGGCGGCGGCACCCACTGGCGGCTCGAGATCGTGTCGCCGCGCTTCAGCGGACAGCCGACGCTCGCGCGTCACCGCATGGTGTACCAGGCGCTCGGCGAATTAATGCACAATCCGATCCATGCGCTCGCGATCAGCGCGCGCAGCCCGGACGAACCGAAAGGAATCCGATGAACACCCGAATCGTCGCCGCCGCGATGCTGGCGGCCCCGCTTCTCGCGTTCGCGCAGGGCAGCGCGAAGGACGGCACCAAGGATGCCGCCCGCAAGCCGGCGGCGGCCCAGGCCCCGGTCGCCACGGTCAACGGCGTCGCGGTGCCCCGCTCGCGTATGGAGTTCCTGATGCAGCAGCAGAAGGCGCGCGGCGCGCAGGACAACGAGCAGATGCGCGCCATGGTGCGCGAGGAGCTGGTGAACCGCGAGGTCGTGCAGCAGGAGGCGCAGCGCAGCGGCGTCGCCCGGAGCCCCGAGGTGCAGGCGCAGGTGGACCTCGCGCGCCAGGAGATCATCGTCGGCGCCTACATCCGCGACTGGGTGCGCAAGCACCCGGTGACCGACGCCGAGGTGCAGAAAGAGTACGAGCGCGCCAAGCAGCAGACCGGCGACAAGGAGTACCGCGCGCGCCACATCCTGGTCGAGACCGAGGGCGAGGCGCAGGGCCTGATCGCCGAGCTCCAGAAAGGCGCGAAGTTCGACGAGCTCGCGGAGAAGCACTCCAAGGACAGCGGCACCAAGGAGCGCGGCGGCGACCTCGACTGGAGCCTGCCGAGCGCCTACGAGCGGCAGTTCTCGGAGGCCATGACGAAGCTCGAGAAGGGCAGGGTCACGGACGCGCCGGTGCGCACCCGCTACGGCTACCACGTGATCCGGCTCGACGACGTGCGCCCGATGAACTTTCCGCCGCTCGCCGACCTGAGGCCCCGCATCCAGCAGCAGCTGGTGCAGAACCGCGTGCAGGAGCTGATCCAGGGCCTGCGCGCGAAAGCCAAGATCGAGTAGGAGGCGGCATGGCGCGGTACGGCCGGAAGGCGCAGCAGGAAGTCGGAAAGGCGATGCACGAGCGCAAGCGCGGCCAGCTGAAGAGCGGCTCGGGCAGGAAGGTGAAGAGTCGCAAGCAGGCGATCGCCATCGGCCTCTCGAAGGCCCGCCGCAAGGGCGGGAAAGTGCCAAAACGAAACAAGAAGTAATCTCCGATGTGCAGTTCGCGCCCGGCCGGCGCTTTCAGGTCGTGCGCGGCAACCTGCTCGAGGAGCCGGTGGAGGCGATCGTCAATGCCGCCAACGGCCATCTGGCGCACGGCGGCGGCGTAGCCGGGATCATCGCCCGCGCGGCCGGCGCGGCGCTCGTCGAGGAGTCCGAGCGCATCGTGCGCGAGCGCGGGCCGCTTGCGGCGGGCTCGGCGGCAGTCACCACGGCCGGCAGGCTGCCCTTCAAGGGCGTGATCCACGCCGTCGGGCCGCGCCATGGCGAAGGCGAGGAGGAGGAGAAGCTCGTCAAGGCGCTGATTTCCGCATTCCAGTGCGCCAAGGAGCGCGGCTGGGAGTCGGTTTCCTTCCCGGCGGTGTCGAGCGGGATCTTCGCCGTGCCGCTCGAAATTTGCGCCCGCGCCTATGTCGCGGCCGCCCGCGCCGCGCCCATCGGTAAGGTAAGGCTATGCTTGCGCGACCAACCCGTCATCGACGCCGTCCTCAAGGAGTTGAAGCAATGATCCGGATCGCTTTGGCAGCGCTGCTTCTGTTCCCCGGTCTGTTACTGGGTCAAGACACCGCGAAGGCGACGTTCGCCGGCGGCTGCTTCTGGTGCACCGAGGAGGCCTTCGAGAAGCTGCCGGGCGTGACCGCCGTGGTCTCCGGCTACATGGGCGGCAAGGTGAAGAACCCGAGCTACGAGCAGGTCTCGACCGGGCGCACCGGCCACACCGAGGTGGTGCAGGTGAGCTACGACCCGGCCAAGGTGGGCTACGAGAAGCTGCTCGAGACCTTCTGGGTCAACCACGACCCGACGGTGCTCGATCGCCAGTTCTGCGACTCGGGCTCGCAGTACCGCCCCGAGATCTTCTACCACTCCGACGAGCAGAAGCGCCTCGCCGAGGCCTCCAAGGCGAAGTGGCAGAAGGCGAAGCCCTTCCGCCAGCCGATCCTCACGCCGATCACGCCGGCAGGCGAGTTCTGGCCCGCCGAGGACTACCACCAGGACTACTACAAGAAGAACCCCTTGCAGTACCGCTTCTACGTCACCGGCTGCGGGCGCTACCAGCGCCTCGACTCGCTCTGGGGCGACCTAAGAAAGCACTAGCGTTATTTCTTGCGGGGGAAGTCGGGGTCGTCCTGGATCCGGTCGGGGTCCTCCAGCGCCGGGTCCTCGCCCTTGGCGCGCTGCTTGCCGACGCGCTCCGCCTTCTTCATGGCGTGGGCCTCTTCCTCGCTCTGCGGTGCCGCCTCGCGCGCCGCGTCGCCGACCTTGCCCGCGTCGACGAACTTCTTGGTGCGCTCGTTATACTCCTTCGTGCCCGAGTAGCTGCCTTCGCCTTCGACTTTGTCCTTGTCTTCCATCGTCGCCTCCATGAGTGGATTACCCGAAGGCGAGCAAGCGCTGTGCCTATTCCGCCTCGTCGATCCAGGCGAGCTGGATCGCCTCCAGGATCTTCTCCCCGCAGCGCTTGGGGTCGTCGTCGAATCCCGGCAGCGCCTTGACCCACTCATAGAGGTCGGTGAAGCGGACCGTCTTGGGGTCGACCTGGGGGTGCGCATCCGCGAGCGCGATGGCGATCTCCTGGGTGTCGGTCCACTTCACTTTTTCGCCCCCCCTTCGCGCTCGTAGTTGATGGTGTATTTCGGGATCTCGATCGTCAGATCCTCGTCGGCCACCTTGGCCTGGCAGGACAGGCGCGAATTCGCCTCCAGGCCCCAGGCCTTGTCGAGCAGATCCTCCTCCTTCTCCTCGGCTTCTTGCAGCGAGTCGAATCCCCGGCGCACGATCACGTGGCAGGTGGTGCAGGCGCAGGATTTCTCGCAGGCGTGCTCGACGTCGATGTGATGCTCGAGCAGGTTGTCGAGGATCGAGACGCCCCGCTGCGCCTCGATCTCGGCGCCCTGCGGACAGAGCGTGGCATGCGGCAGCACCGTGATTTTCGCCATCAGCGCCGCGGCATCAGAGGCTGCCGATTTGCCTGCCGGCGAGCGCGCGGCGGATGCCCGCGTCCATGCGGCGCGCGGCGAAGCTCTCGGTGGCGCGGTTGAGGGCCTCGGTGGCGCGCTTGATCGCACGGTGATCGGTCGCGGCAAGCAGCTTCTCCAGTTCCGCAAGTGCATCGTCTATGACGGATCGTTCCTTCCCCTCCAGCAAGGCACCATCCGCCTGCAGCGCCGAGCGCGTCGCCTCGACGAGCCGCTGCCCCTCGACGCGGTGCTCGGCGAGCGCGCGCGCATGCACGTCCTCTCTTGCGTGCTGGAACGAGTCGCGCAGCATGCGCTCGATGTCGGCGTCGGCAAGGCCGTACGAGGGCTTGACCGCAACCGACGCTTCGATTCCCGAAGAATGCTCCTTTGCGGATACGGCCAGCAGGCCGTCCGCGTCCACCTGGAAGGTCACCAGGATGCGCGCCGCGCCGGCGGCCATCGGGGGGATGCCGCGCAGCTCGAAGCGTGCGAGCGAGCGGCAGTCGGACACCAGCTCCCGCTCGCCCTGCACCACGTGGAAGCTCATCGCGCTCTGGCCGTCCTTGAACGTGGTGAACTCCTGCGCGCGCGCCGCCGGAATGGTCGAATTGCGGGGAATGATCTTCTCCGCGAGCCCGCCCATGGTCTCGATGCCGAGCGACAGCGGAATCACGTCGAGCAGCAGCCAGTCCTCGCCCTGCGACTTGTTGCCGGCGAGCACGTCGGCCTGCATCGCGGCGCCGAGCGCCACCACCTTGTCCGGGTCGAGATTGTTGAGCGGGTCGCGCCGGAAGAACTCGCCCACCGCGCGCTGGACCTGGGGCATGCGGGTGGCGCCGCCCACCATCACCACGCCCTTGATGTCCGCCACCGAGAGGCCGCCGTCGCGCAGCGCCTTGCGCACCGGGCCGAGCGTCTTGCTCACCAGGGTCTGGGTGATGCGGCAGAACGTCTCGGAATCGAGCGCCAGGTCGACGAACTCGCCGCAGGAGAGCCGCGCCGTGATCGGCGCTTCGCCGTGGTACGTGAGGTATTCCTTGGCCTCGCGCGCCCGGGTGAGCAGCAGCCGGGCATCCTTCGGCGCGAGCGGCGCGAGCTTCGCCTGCTCGACGATCCAGCAGAACACGCGCTGGTCGAAGTCGTCCCCGCCGAGCATCGAGTCCCCGCTCGTGGCGACGACCTCGAAAACCCCGCGCGAGAGCTTCAGGATCGACAGGTCGAAGGTGCCGCCGCCGAGGTCGTAGATGGCATAGATGCCCTCGGCCGCGTTGTCGAGGCCGTAGGCGATCGCCGCTGCGGTCGGCTCGTTGAGCAGCCGCAGGACATTGAGGCCGGCGAGGCGCCCCGCGTCCTTGGTCGCCTGGCGCTGCGCGTCGTCGAAGTAGGCCGGAACGGTGATCACGGCGCCGCTCAAGGTTCCCTGCAGGGAAAGCTCCGCACGCTCCCGCAGCACACGCAGGATTTCAGCGGAAACTTCCACCGGGCTCTTCACGCCGGCGGCGGTGCGGATCTGCAGCATGCCCGGCGCGTCGACGAAGTCGTACGGCGCGCTCTCCAGATGGGCGACGTCCTTGACCCCGCGTCCCATGAAGCGCTTCACCGAGACGATGGTGTTGTTCGGATCTTCCGACTGCCGCGCCTGTGCCGGATAGCCGACCTGCGCCCGGCCGTCGGGCAAGTAGCGCACGATCGAAGGCAGGAGCGGCCGCCCCAGCGCGTCGGACAGCACGGTGGCCATGCCGCCGCGCACCGTCGCCACCAGGGAGTTGGTGGTGCCGAGGTCGATGCCCACCGCGAGCCGCTGCTCGTGCGGCGGCGAGGACATTCCCGGCTCCGAGATCTGCAGAAGCGCCATTACTCGGCCGCCTCGTAGGCGAGGTCGATCTCCGCGTTGAGCTTGTCGAGGAACATCAGCTTCCTCACCAGGCCGGCTGCGCCGCTGTAGTCCTTGCTCTCGTCGATGGCCTTGCCGAGCTGCGCCTCGAGGGCGCGCTTTTCCGCCACCAGGTCGTTTCGGATTCTTCCCAGGGAATCCGGATTCTTGTCCTGCGTTGCCGCCTCCAGCGCCTCCCGCAGCTCCATCTGCTGCATCAGGAAATCGGGCGGCATGGCGGTGTTGGTCTCGAACGCGACGTCGACGCCCTGCAGCTCGAGCACGTGCTTCGCGCGCTGCACGGGGTTCTTGAGCGTGCGATAGGCTTCGTTGACCCGCGTGGTCCACTGCAGCGAGGCGCGGCGCTCGGCGTCGCCGGAATTCGCGAAGCGGTCGGGGTGCACGCGCGACTGGATGTCCCGGTAGGCGCGCTCGAGCGCTACGGCATCGAGCGCGAACGCCGGTGTCAGGCCGAAGAGTTCGAAATGATTGCGCAACCTGTCAGACGTTGAAGCTCTCGCCGCACCCGCACTCGTCCTTCACCCTGGGGTTGCGGAACTTGAATCCCTCGTTGAGGCCTTCCCGGGTGTAGTCGAGCTCGGTGCCGTCGATGTACTGCAGGCTCTTGGGGTCTACCACCACCCGGACCCCGTGGCTCTCGAACTGGTGGTCTTCCGGGTTCACGGCGTCGGCGAACTCCAGCTTGTAGGCGAGGCCCGAGCATCCCGAGGTGCGCACGCCGACGCGCACGCCCACGCCCTTGCCGCGCTTGGCAAGGGTCGCCTGGACGTGCCTCGCGGCCTGCTCGGTGAGCGTGATCGACATCAGGCGACCTTCTTCTGTTCCTCGTCGACGCCGTGCTTCTTGCGATAGTCGGCGACCGCCGCCTTGATCGCGTCCTCGGCGAGAATCGAGCAGTGGATCTTGACCGGCGGGAGCGCGAGCTCGGCCGCGATCTCGGTGTTGCGGATCGTCGCCGCCTCCTCGAGCGTCTTGCCCTTGACCCACTCGGTGACGAGCGAGCTCGAAGCGATCGCCGAGCCGCAGCCGTAGGTCTTGAAGCGCGCGTCCTCGATGCGGCCGTCGGCACCGACCCTGATCTGCAGCTTCATGACGTCGCCGCAGGCGGGCGCGCCCACCATGCCGGTGCCCACCGCCTCGTCCGACTTGTCGAACGAGCCGACGTTGCGCGGGTTCTCGTAATGATCGATGACTTTGTCGCTGTAAGCCATGTTGTCTACCTCAATGTGCGGCCCATTGGACCGAGTTCAAATCGACGCCTTCCTGGTGCATTTCCCACAGCGGCGAGAGCTCTCTCAGCCTCGCCACCTTGCGCTTGATGAGATCCGCCGCGTAATCGACTTCCTCCTCGGTGCTGAAACGCCCGAGCGTGAGGCGGATCGAGCTGTGCGCGAGCTCGTCGGAGCGCCCCAGCGCGCGCAGCACGTACGAGGGCTCGAGCGAGGCCGAGGTGCAGGCCGAGCCCGAAGATACCGCGATGTCCTTCACTGCCATGATCAGCGACTCGCCCTCGACGAAGTTGAACGAGACGTTGAGGTTGTGCGGGATGCGGCGCTCCATGTCCCCGTTCACGTATACCTCGTCGACCTCCTTGAGGCGGCTCCACAGCCTGTCGCGCAGTGCCCGCACGTGGTGGTTGTCGGCGGCCATCTCGAGCTTCGCCAGCCGCGCCGCCTCGCCGAAACCGACGATCTGGTGCGTGGCGAGCGTGCCGGAGCGGAAGCCGCGCTCGTGCCCGCCGCCGTGGATCTGCGCCTCGATGCGCACGCGCGGCTTCCTGCGCACGTAGAGGGCGCCGATGCCCTTCGGCCCGTACATCTTGTGCGCCGTGATGGTGAGCAGGTCGGCCTTGAACTTCTGCATGTCGATCTCGACCCGGCCGCCGCCCTGCACCGCGTCGCAGTGGAAGATGACGCCCTTCGAGCGGCAGATCTCGGCGATCTCCCACACCGGGTGGATGACGCCGATCTCGTTGCTCACCATCATGATCGAGGCGAGGATGGTATCGGGCCGCATCGCCGCCTGGAATTTCCTTACATCGACGATTCCATTGGGTTCCACCTCGAGGTACGTCGCCTCGAAACCCTGGCGCTCGAGCTCGCGGAAGGTGTCGAGCACCGCCTTGTGCTCGGTCTTCTGCGTGATGAGATGCTTTCCCTTGGTCTTGTAGAAATGCGCCGCGCCCTTGATGGCGAGGTTGTTGCCCTCGGTGGCGCCGGAAGTCCAGACGATCTCCTTGGGGTCAGCGCCGATCAGCGCGGCGACATGGCCGCGCGCCTCCTCGACCGCCTGCTCGGCCGCCCAGCCGAAGGCGTGCGAGCGGCTAGCGGGATTGCCGAACTGCTCGGTCAGGTACGGGATCATCTTCTGGGCGACGCGCGGATCGACCGGCGTGGTCGCCGAGTAGTCGAGGTAGATCGGAAGCTTCATGCCGCGACCTTCTCCGCTCTCCAGTCCCTCAGCACCGCGACCGGCTTGCCGCTCTGGTGCGCGACCAGATCGGCCAGCGTCACCGAAGACAGGTACTCATGCATCTTCGCGTTGAGCGTCGCCCACAGGTCGTGGGTCATGCAGCGCTTGTCGTCGTGGCAGTTCTCCTTGCCGCCGCACTGCGTGGCGTCGAGCGGCTCGTCCACCGCGGTGACGATGTCGGCGACCGTGATGCCGTGCGCCGCCTGAGCGAGGTTGTAGCCGCCGCCGGGCCCGCGTACGCTCGACACCAGGCCGGCGCGGCGCAGCTTGCCGAACAGCTGCTCGAGGTAAGAAAGCGAGATGTGCTGGCGCTCGCTGATCGCGGCAAGCGTCACCGGACCGCGGTTGTGGCGCATCGCCAGGTCCACCATCGCCGTCACTGCGAACCTGCCCTTGGTCGTGAGTCTCATTGAGATTTCCAATACCCGATTAAGGTAGTCAAGTATAGCCAAGTCCGAGCAAATTAGTCAACTTTTATTTTTCTCTGCAAACAGCTACTTGACCGCCCTGAGGGACTCCCTGGCGTCTGTTTCGGCCTGCTTTTCGAGCTCTGAAAGTCTCTGGGTCAGGGCCGCGAGCGCACGCTCCAGCTCCTGCGAATGCTCGACCAGCGACTGGATTGCCTTTGCGTAGGGATCGTCCTGGTCCTGCACTACCGCATAGGCCGCGAAGCGTTCGGCCTGGCGCACGCTGGTTTCCGCGACGATGCGCCCCGGGATGCCCACCACGGTGGCGCCTGCCGGCACCTCCTTCACCACGACCGCATTGGAGCCGATCCGGGCGCCATCGCCGACCGTAAAGCCGCCGAGCACCTTGGCGCCGGCGCCCACGACCACGCCGCTGCCCAGGGTCGGGTGACGCTTTACGCCACGGTAGAGCGTGGTCCCGCCGAGCGTCACGCCCTGGTAGATGGTGCAGCCGTCGCCGATTTCGGCGGTTTCGCCGATCACCACCCCCATGCCGTGGTCGATGAACACGCAGCGGCCGATCTTCGCTCCCGGGTGGATCTCGATCCCGGTCAGCCAGCGGCCGAGCTGGGAGGTCGCCCGGCCGAGCCAGCGCAGGTGATGAAGCCATAGCCACCGCGCCAGCTTGTGGATGTAGAGCGCATGCAGTCCCGGATAGCAGGTGAGGACCTCCCACCAGCTGCGCGCCGCCGGGTCGCGCTCCAGGATGCAGCCGATGTCGCCTCGTAGCGTCTTGAACATGTGGGGGATTCTACGTGTTTCCGACTAAATTCATCAACTATTCCCGGTCCTGCTTCGCGAGCAGCGCTTTGAGCAGCCCGCGCAGGATGTTCACTTCCTCGCGCTCGAGCGCCGGAACGCGCGAGAACAGCCTGCGCCAGCGCTCTGGCAGCCGCGAGCCCGATCCGGGAACGAAGAAGCCGCTCGCCCTCGCCGCCTGCTCGAGATGGGCGTACAGGCCTTCGACGTCCTCCATCGTCGCCAGCTTTTCGCTGCGCGGCTGTGGCGCGGCGCCCCCCGAAGCCATCCACAGCTCGTAGGCGACGATCTGCACCGCCTGCGCGAGGTTGAGCGAGCTGAATTGCGGGTTCGCCGGGATGTGGACCAGGAAGCCGCAGGCGAACATCTCCTCGTTGGTGAGCCCGGCGGTCTCGTTGCCGAACACGAACCCCACCGCGCCGTCGAACTGCAGCGCGCGCGCCGCCGCCGAGCGCGCCTCGAGGACCTGCGGCGACCACTCGCGGGGCCGCGCCGAAAGCGCGAACGCCGCGACGCAGTCCTTGATCGCCTCTTCGAGCGTCGCATGGACCTGCGCGCGCTCGAGGACGTCGCCGGCGTGGGTCGCCATCCACTGCGCCTCGGGCGCCGGGAAGCGCTGCGGCGCCACCAGGCGCAGGTCGCAAAGGCCCATCGCCTTCATCGCGCGCGCCGCGGCGCCGATGTTCCCGGGATGGCTCGGCCGGCACAGCACGATGCGGATTTGCGGCATGCCCACAGTCTAACCGCCGGTAAAATGAGCGCCCCCCATGCATCCCATGCTAAACATCGCGGTGCGCGCCGCGCGCCGCGCCGGCTCGATCATCAACCGCGCCTCGCTCGGCGGGGCCGATCTCCAGGTGAGAGCCAAGCAGGTCAACGATTTCGTCACCCAGGTCGACCGAGCGGCGGAACAGGCGGTGATCGAGACCATCCGCAAGGCGTATCCCGATCATGCCTTCCTCGCCGAGGAGTCCGGCGCCTCCGGCGAGGCCGAGTACCAGTGGATCGTCGATCCGCTCGACGGCACCACCAACTTCATCCACGGCTTCCCGCAATACGCGGTGTCGGTCGCGCTGCGCCACCGTGGTGCGCTGGCGCACGGCGTGGTGTACGACCCCGCGAGAAACGAGCTGTTCACCGCTTCCAAGGGCGGCGGCGCCTTCCTCAACGACCGGCGCATCCGCGTTTCCAAGTGCACGAAGCTGCAGGATGCTCTCGTCGGCACCGGCTTCCCGTTCAAGGAGCTGGAAAGGGTCGACCTGTACCTGAAGCAGCTGCGCATCCTCATGGCTTCCACTTCGGGGATCCGGCGCGCCGGCGCGGCGGCGCTCGACCTCGCCTATGTCGCCTGCGGCAGGCTGGACGCGTTCTGGGAGATGGGCCTTTCCGCCTGGGACATGGCTGCCGGCGCGCTTCTCATCCAGGAAGCCGGCGGCCTGGTGGGGGGAATGCGCGGCGAGCAGGACTACATGGAGTCCGGCGACATCTGCGCCGCGACGCCGAAGCTGTTTCCCGCGCTGCTCGAGGCGCTGTCGCCCGCGCGGTAAAATCGGCGACAGGGGGTCTCTCTACCCGCGGGCCGCTGAGGCAGGAGAACGACAGGCCGAGGGGCTGAGCCGCGCGAAACGGGGGCAGCCGGCGGCCGGATAATCCGCCATCATTGCGGGGCCGGCCCATCACGCAGAGCCCACGTCATGTCCAGAGAGCTGCTGGCAAAGGAAGCGAAGCAAAGAGAGATCCTGCGCATGCATGCCGTGCCGGGAAAGATCGTGGCGCAGTTCGTGATCCCGGCGAAGGAGTACGCCGGGCTCACCATGAAGCAGGGCCAGACGCTGCGCTTCGTCGACATGGAGGGCAAGCAGGTGCCCGACGTGGTGTGCTTCAACGAGCGCGACCTGAGCGAAGCGCTCAACCTGGGCAACAGCCTGCTGATCAACAAGCGGCGCGAGCTGGTCAAGGGCGACGTGCTGTATTCGGTGATCTGCAACCCCATGATGACCATCACCGGCTATTCGAACGAGCTGAGCTACTCCTACGGCCCGATGTGCAGCGAGGAGGTGAACCGCATCCGCTACGGCGTCGCCGGCACGCGCAACTGCCGCGACAATTTCGCCATGGCGCTCAAGGGCTGGGGATTCACCGCGCGCACGATTCCCAACGCCTTCGTGCCGTTCATGCGGGTCGAGGTGGATGGCAAGGGCAGCATGGAGATCCTCGAGCCCACCAGCGAGCCCGGGGACTACTACGACCTGCGGGCCGAGATGGACCTCGTGGTCGGCATCTCGAACTGCCCCCAGGAGCGCAATCCCTGCAACGGCTGGAAGCCGACCCCGATGGGGGTGGTGATCTACGAGGCCTGAGCGGCGAGCCGGCGCCGCGCCGGGAGGATGCCGAGCTCGGCCACGCGCTCCTGGGTATAGAGGTCGTTCCAGTTGGTCCAGGCCTGGTCGGTCACCTGGTAGGTGTCGTAGCCGCGCGCGGGCACCTCGAGGCGCCTGCCTGCGAGATGCACGTGCCGGATGCGGCTCCGGTCCTGCAGGATAGACACGTCCTCGAGCGGAGAGCCCGCGACCGCGATGAAGTCGGCGGCTCGGCCGGGCGCTAGCACCCCGAGCGAGTCGCCCTTCGCCATGAACCCCGCCGTGACGGCGGTCGCCGCGCGCAGCGCCGCGGCCGAGGTGAAGCCGAGGTCGTTGACGAAGATCTCGATCTCACGCGCGTGCCACTCGCCGTAGGGCGTGACGGCGAAGCCCGAGTCGCTGCCGGTCATCATCGGGATCCCCGCCTCGCGCGCCTTGCGCAGGTTCTCGCACGCCGTCTCGTACTCGCGCTGCACGTCCCCGATGCGGCCCTTGAGGTAGGCGGGCTCGGTAGGCCGCGTGAAATCGACGATGTTGCGCGGGAAAGTGAGCGTCGGGCCGATGACGCTGCCGCTCTCGAGGATCGCGTCGATGCATTCCTGGTCGAGGTAGTAGGCATGGAAGATGAGGTCCACGCCGGCGCGCGCGGCATACAGGGTGGCTTCCCGGCCGCGCGCATGCACCACCACCTTGCGCCCGAGGCGGTGCGCCTCGCCGACGATGGCGTCGATCTCTCCCTGGTTGAAGGCGGCGATGAATTCGCCGTCGGGCCGGCGCTGCACGCCGTCGAGCGCCACCTTGATGCAGTCGACGCCGTTCTTCACCTGGACGCGGATCTCCTCGATCGCTTCATCGCGGCTCGTCACCAGCCGCCCGATCGAGGTATCGGGCACCCCGATCCAGGTGGGATACCAGTCGGTGAGCCCCTGGCGCGTGGTGAGGTAGCGCCCCGCCGCGGTGACCCGCGGGCCGTCGAACAGCCCGTAGTCGATGGCGTTGCGCACCGAAAGGCTGATCTGCCCGGCGTCGCCCGGCGCGCAGATCGAGGTATAGCCAGCGGCCAGGCACTTCTGCGCGAAGAACAGCCCGCGGATGGCGCGGAATTCCATCGGCTGGTAGAGGTCGATGTCCTCCTCGGTCTTGGCGTTGCCGTACGCAAGGTGGGTGTGCACGTCCTGCAGGCCGGGCATGACGAACAGCCCGCCGTAGTCGAGCACGCCGTCCCCCGGCGCCGTGCGCGGCGCGGCGTCCGTGGGGCCGACGTAGGAGAGCCGGCCGGCGCCGTCGAACACCAGGGTCTGGGCGGCGCGGGCGAGGTCCTCGGCCCCGGTGAACAGGCTGCCGCATCGGACGTGGGTCGCCATCGGGTGTTCCTCCTCAGTAGAGCAGCCGCGGCAGCCACAGCGCGAGCTGCGGGAAGGCGATCAGGACCCCGACCATCAGGATCATCACCGCCAGGAACGGCAGCACGGCGCGCGCGATGGTCAGGATCGAGAACTGCGGCAGGACACCGTGCATGGTGAACAGGTTCAGCCCGAAGGGCGGCGTGACCAGGCCGATCTCGGCGAGCAGCACAAAGGTCACCCCCCACCAGATCGGGTCGTAGCCGAGCTTGAGGATCACCGGCATCACGAACGACAGCGTGAGCAGCATCATGGCCAGCGAGTCGAAGAACATGCCCAGGACCAGGTACAGAACGACGATGCACAGCATGGTGCCGTACCTGCCGAGCCCCAGGTCGAGCACCGCCCCGGAGATCTTCGCGGTCGCGCCCAGGTCCTGGAACACGAAGGACAGCAGGCGCGCGGCGAAGATGATGAACGCGATCATCGCGGTGAGCTTCACCGCGGAGAGCGTCGCCTCGCGCACCATGCGGTAGGTGAGGGTGCGGTAGTAGGCGGCCATCGCGAGCGAAAGCACCGCGCCCAGCGCCGAGGCCTCGGTCGGGGTCATCAGGCCACCGAAGATCGAGCCGAGCACGATGACGATGACCGAGAGCCACGGCAGGATGTCCTTGATCGCTCCCACGCGCTCGCGCCAGGACGAAGGCGTGGAGGCGGGCGCGAGCTCGGGCCGCAGCCTGACCATGACCACCACCGTGAGGAGCAGGAGCAGCATCAGCATGGCGCCCGGGATCATCGCCGCGGCGAAGAGTTGCGCCACCGACACGTTCTCCCACGAGCCGTAGACGATCAGGATCAGGCTCGGCGGCACCAGCACGCCGAGCGTGCCGCCGACCGCGATCACGCCGAGCGCCAGACTCGGGTTGTAGCGCCGCCTCTCCATCTCGGGGTACGCGATCATGCTGAAGGTGGCCGCCGCGGCCACGCTCGAGCCCGAGATCGCGCCGAACACGCCGTTGGCGGCGATCACCACCGAGGCGAGCCCGCCCGAGAGCCAGCCGAGCCACTTGTCGAGCGCGCCGAACAGCAGGTTGACCGCGCCGCTGCCGGAAAACACGCCGCCCATGAAGATGAAAAGCGGCATCGCGAGCAGCGTGAAGGAGTTGAGCGACTCCCAGGCGGCCCAGGCCATCTGCACCAGCGGCTTGTCGACCGCGAGCACCAGCCCGACGGCGGCCGTGAGGCCCATGGCGACGCCGATCTCGAGGCCGAAGGCGAGCAGCAGGAGAAGCCCGCCCATCAGCAGGGCTGTGGCGAGCTCCGGGCTCAAGCTACAGTTCCCGGACGCCGTGCTCGCCGGGGCCGCGGCCCGAGCGCAGGTCGCGCCCTCCCCTCGCCAGCACGCCGAGCAGGACGAGCGCGTACAGCGTGAACCCTGCCGGGATCGCGAGCTGCGGCCACTTCAGCGGAACCATGAGGAGCGAATTCGACCGCATGTTCCGGGCGAACGAGTCCGCCAGGAACTGCCAGCTGACCCAGGCGGCGACCGCGACGAAGGCGAGCGCGAGCGCCAGCGTCACGAGCCGCAGCGTCCGCGCCGCGGGCCGCTTCAGCCGGTCCACCAGGAAGGTGATGCGGATGTGGCCCCCTTCCATGGCGCAATAGGCGAGGCCGAGGAAGCTGATCGCGACCAGCGCGTAGCCGCCGAACTCGTCGGACAGGATCAGCGGGTTCCTCAGCACGTAGCGCGACACCACCTCGGCCATGGTGAGCCCGATGATGCCGAGAAGCACGAGGCCCGCCAGGTAGCCGGCCCCGTACGCGAGCTTGCCGACGAGCTGCGCGAGCTTGTACAACGCGCGCTACTTGGACGCCATGCCTTTGATGAAGCCGACCGACGGGCCCTTGGCGTGCTCGGCGGCGATGCGCAGCACCTCCTTGGCGTGCGGCCCGGCGGTGTCCAGCCACTCCTTCACCACCGGCTGCATCAACCCCATGGCTTTTCCCACTTCGCCCTCGTCCGGGGTGATCATTTCCGTCTTGCTGGAGCGGATCCACAGCGTGTAGGAGATGTCCATCTGCTCGAGCGCGATCGGCATCTCCCGGGTGAGCTGGGCGGCGGCCCGCAGCAGGCCGTCCTTCTGCGCTTGCGGCAACCCGTCCCAGGTCTTGAAGTTGACCGCGATGATCTGGCCGAAGATCGGCGTGATCGGCCAGATGGAGACGTACCTCGCGAGCTGCGTCAGGCCGCGCTCCGCGCCGAAGCTCTTGCTGGTGGTGATGGCGTCCACCGTGCCGCGGCTCAGCGCCTGCTCGATCTCGGCCATCGACAGCGTGAGCGGGCTGCCGCCGAGCTCGCGCAGCGCGGATGTCTGGGTGCGGCCCGAGGCGCGCATCTTCACGCCCTTGAAGTCGGCGAGCGTGCGGATCGGCTTGCTGCCCCACAGCGCGTTGTTCGCCAGGCTGATCGCCGCGCCGATCACCTTGAAGCCGGCGGGGCGCGAGTACTTGTCCAGCACCTCCATCATCCGGGGATCGAGCAGCGCATTGCCGAACTCGGTCGCGCCCTCTGGCATCGCGGAGAACAGGCCCGGGATGCCGCCGAAGTCGAGCAGCGGGTAGGTGCCGCTCGCCGCCGGGATCGACTGGGTCCCCATCATCACGCGGCCATCGCCGATGGCGTAGGCCGAATCCATCAGCCCGAACAGCTTGTCCTTGATGTCGAGCTTCACCGCGCCGTTGGTGTGCTGCGCCACGAGCTGCTCGAAGCGCCCGCCCGGGCGGAAGGGCCATACCAGGATATTCGCCCTGCCGTAGGCGCCCTCCCAGTTGAAGGTGAGCGTAGTGGACTGCGCCTGAGCCGCCGGCATCGCGAATAGCGAGCATGCCGCCGCGACGAGCGCGATGCCGATGTTGGTGGCTTTCATGACCCCCTCCTTTAAACGTGGCAAGGACGGAAAGGTAAATGACAATGCGCCGCCGATCAACCAGAAAGTCTGTTGTTAATATTAGAGCGATGTTCGTCGGAAAATCGGTTCCGCGGCGAGAAGACGCGCGGCTGCTCGCCGGCAAGGGGCAGTACGTCGCCGATCTCGAGCTGCCCGGAATGCTGCATGCGGCTTTCGTGCGCAGCCCGGTGGCCCATGCGCGCATCCGTTCGCTCGACGCCTCGCGCGCGCGACAGGCGCCGGGCGTGGTGCTGGTGCTCGGCGGCGCCGAGCTGCAGCAGGCGCTGCCGCCGGTGCGCGACAACCAGCTTCCGCTGCCCGGCAAGTGGAAGGCGGCGATCGCGCACCGCATCCTCAACCCGCGCCAGCCGCTGCTCGCGATCGACAAGGCGCGCCACGTGGGCGAGGCGGTGGCGGTCGTGGTGGCCGAATCGCAGCTCGCGGCCGAAGATGCCGCGGAGCTCGTTACGGTCGACTACCAGGACCTTCCGGCGATCGTCGACCCGGAAGCCGCGCTCGTCGCCGGCGCGCCGCTGGTGCACGAGCAGCTGCAGACCAACGAGATCGGCTGGTTCGCCGTGCGCAAGGGCGATGCCGCCCAAGCGCTCGCCGCCGCGCCGCACCGGATCCGGCGTCGTTTCTCGCATCACCGCTACGCCGCGATGCCGATGGAGTGCCGCGGCGTCGCCGCCGCTTACGACCTGCGCACCGAGAGCTACGCCGTATGGTCTTCGACGCAGGTCGTTCACTGGGTGCAGCGCGAGATCGCGACCACCCTGGGCGTTCCCGATGCGCGCGTGCGCTGCATCGCGCTCGACGTGGGCGGCGGCTTCGGCGTAAAGGGGCATGTCTATCCCGAGGACATGCTGCTGCCGTTCCTCGCCAAGGCGGCCGGCCGCCCGGTGCGCTGGATCGAGACGCGGCGCGAGCACCTCGCCTGCTCCTGCCATTCGCGCGACCAGCTCCACGATGCGGAAATCGCCTTCGACGGCGACGGCCGGATTCTGGGCTTGCGCGACCGCTTCGTGGTCGACTGCGGCGCGTGGAACCCGCTCGGCGTAGCGGTGGTGTACAACACCGCGGCGCATCTTGCCGGCCCTTACCGCATCCCGCACCTCGACATCGAGGCGCGCGTGGCGGCCACCAACAAGGTGCCCAACGCGCCCTATCGCGGCGCCGGACGCCCGGAAGCGACGCAGGCGATGGAGCGGCTGATCGACCTGGTGGCGGCCGAGCTCGGCCTCGAGCCCGCCGAGGTGCGCCGCCGCAACATGGTGCGCGCCGACGAGATGCCTTATGCGGTGGGGATTCCCTATCGCGACGGAGAGCCGATCGTCTACGACAGCGGCGACTATCCCGCTGCATTGGAAAAGGCGCTGGATGCGCTGGGCGGTGTGGAGGCATTTCGCCGCCGGCAGCGCGAAGCGCGCGCGCAGGGCCGCTACCTGGGATTGGGCCTGGGCTGCTATACCGAGGGCACCGGGGTCGGCCCGTTCGAAGGCGCGACGGTGCGCATCGACGGCTCGGGCAAGATCTACCTTTCCTCGGGCGCGGCGGCGCACGGCCAGGGAATGGAAACCGTCTTTGCGCAGATCGCCGCCGACGCCTGGGGCGTGACGCCCGAGGACGTAGTCGTCGTGCTGGGCGACAGCGCGGCGATCCCGATGGGATTCGGCACCATCGCGAGCCGCAGCACGGTGAACGTCTCGGGCGCAATCCGGCATGCGAGCGACAAGCTGCGCGGCAAGGCCTTCGCCATCGCCGGCAACATGCTCGAGTGCGCAGCCGCCGACCTGGAGCTGCGCGCGGGCGCGATCGGCATCGCGGGCGTGCCGGGCGCCCAGGTCTCGCTCGCCCAGGTGGCGCAGGCGGCGCGCCCCGGCTGGGACCACCGCCGCCCCGGCGGCGTCGAGGCCGGCCTCGAGGAGACGCACTACTTCGAGCCGCCGACCGTGACCTGGGCGTATGCCACCCACGCCGCCGTCGTGGAAGTCGACATCGAGACCGGCCGCGTGAAGATCGAGCGCTACGTCATCGCGCACGATTGCGGGGTGCTGGTGAACCCGATGCTCGCCGAAGGCCAGATCGTCGGCGGGGCGGCGCAGGGCATCGGCGGCGCGCTGATCGAGGCGATCGCCTACGACGGCGAGGGGCAGCTTCTTTCCGGCACCTTCATGGACTACGCCATGCCGATCGCCACCGACGTGCCGGCGATCGAGCTCGTGCACCAGGAGATCCCCTCGCCCCTCAACCCGCTGGGCGTCAAGGGACTGGGCGAAGGCGGCGCCATCTCGCCGCCGGTGACCCTCGCCAACGCCGTGTGCGACGCGCTCGCGCCTTTCGGCATCGAGCTGAACGAAACGCCGATCCGGCCGGAAAAACTGCTGTGGGCGATCAAGAGCGCCGAGGGGTCGCCCCCCTGACAAGGGGGGGCGAACCGGCGCCGGTTTCTATGCCGTCTTCAAATGCGCGTCGCGCCGCGCGTAGAGCTCCGCATCGGCGTAGCCCATGGTGTCCGGGCGGCCCTTGCCGAGCATCACCTGGAAATACACCGGCTCCAGGCTGTCGTTGACATAGCCGTGGATCACCCCCGGCGGGCAGGAGATGCACTCCCACTTCGAGAGCCGCGTCTGCTCCCGGTTGCCGTGCTCGTCCTCCACGAACACGGTCAGCATCCCGTCCAGCACGAAGAAGCACTCCTCGACTTCGTGCGTATGCGCGGCGTTTCCCTGGCCGGGCTCGACGTACATGATGGAAAGCGTGAAGGCACGCGCCGGGATCACGCCCGGGTCATTGTGCTTGCCCGAGCCGCCGGCGCCGATGAAGCGATGCTGGGCGCGCTTGTAGCCCTCGATCTTCGCGTCCTCGAAGGCGCTCCAGTCGGGCGTCTTGTCGCGAAAGCGCCCGACATGCCGGCTCAGGATCTCCTTGAGCGGCACGCCGACAAGCTCGGGCGGCAACGGATGGCGGGCAACGGACATGGGAAGTCCTCCTTGGCTCGATGAACGCGCAACTCGAAAGCCTACACCAACGCCTTATCATGGGCGGCGAGACCGAGAGGAGATTCGAGCATGAGCGGAGCGATCCTCGGCGGCGCCATGCTGCCGCACGCGCCCCAGTTCTTCACCCTGCCCGACACCGAGGACCGGCAGATCGTGGCTGCCGTCCAGGCCGTCGCAGCGCGCATCGGCGAGCAGCTCAAGGCGCTGCGGCCCGACGTATGGATCAGCGTGTCGAACGATCACGCTTTCCAGTTCTTCCAGAAGGTCGCGCCGCCGTTCGCGTTCCATGTCGGCGGCGAGGCCACGGGCGAGTTCGCCGGCAGGAAGTTCTCCTACCGCATCGCGAGCGAGCTCTCCTTCCGCGTGGTGCGCGAGCTCTACCGCATGGGGTTCGACCCGGCCTTCACCAGCACCGCCGAGGTGGATTACGCGCTCGGCATCCCGCTCTCGCACCTGGGCGTGGAGGCGCCGGTGCTGCCGCTTTTCGTCAACGCCTACCTGCCGCCCCAGCCGCCGATGGAGCGCTGCTACGCGCTCGGGCGCGCGTTGGCGCAGGTGCTCGAGCGCCTCGGCGTGCGCGCCGTGCTGGTCGCGAGCGGCGGCATGTCGCATTTCCCGGGAACTGAGCGCTACGCCAAGCCGGACCTCGCCTGGGACGAGCGCGCGCTCGAGCCGCTGCGCGCGGGCAACCTGCGCTCGCTCCTCGCCTACGACGAAAAGGAGCTCGACGACACCGGCAACATCGAGCTGCGCTGCTGGGCGGTCGCGGCCGGGGCGCTGGGCGAGCGCAAGCCCGACATCGTCCAGATGAACCCGAGCTGGCACCACAACTACGCCTCGCTCGCCTGGTGGTCGCAGCCGGCCGGGGAGCGGCACGCACCGCACTATCCCAGCATCGCGCCCGAGCTCGCCA
>DATKAX010000116.1:0-15514 GCA_035514595.1 Burkholderiales bacterium | reverse complement strand
ACGTCGACCTGCATCGAAAGCGCGCGCACGCCTCTTGAACGAATCTCTTTTTCCACTTGAAAAAGATTCTGCAGATCAACATCCGCCAGCGCCACGTGCATGCCTTCGGCGGCGAAGGCGTTTGCCATGGCGCGGCCCAGGCCGCTCGCCGCGCCGGTCACCGCGGCCACCTTTCCCGCGAGCGCCTTCATTGCCGCGAGCGGCCGATGCCGCGGTAGTCGAAAGTCAGCACCGTGAAGCAGTTCAGCGCCATGCGTGCCAGAGCATGAACGATCCGCCGAAAAGAATCAGCGCCTCCATGAACAGCACGTGCAGCCTGGCGCCGATGCGCGCGACGAGCCAGGCGGCCGCCGCGCTTCCCGGGATGGTCGCGATCCCGATCACCGCGCCGGTCGCCGCGGCCTCCACGTCGAGCAGATCGAGGCGCTGGAACAGCGCCGCCTTGCACAGGTCGAGGGCTATCGTGGCGAGCGCATCGGTCGCCAGCACCGCCGGACCGGCAAGCCCCGCGCCCAGGAGCAGCGAGACCAGGATCACGCCGGTACCGCTCGCGATCCCGGACGCAAGCCCGAACACCCCGGCGCCCGCCGCGACCCCACGCGGGCCGAGGGTGAGCGCTCGCGCCTTGAGGATTCTGCGCAACGGCACCGAGGCGATGACGACGAGGCCCAGCACCGTGCCGAGCGCGCGCACGTCGAGGACGCTGTAGAGCCAGGTGCCCAGGACGAGAAACGGCAAGGCCGCGCCGAGGACCCGGACCAGGGCCCGCCGATCGAGGCTCGAGCGGTAGAACCAGAAGCGGCCCGCGTTGATGATCACGCCGGCCACCGCCAGCACCGGCACGACCGCCTTGACGCCGATGAGCGGCACCAGCGCCGCGGTGAGGATCACCCCGGTACCGAAGCCGCCGATGCCGCCGATCACCGCCGCGGCGGCCGCGAGGGCCGCCACCGCCGCCAGGGTGGGTGCGTCGAGCAGCAATCAGGCGCGCGGCACGGGGCGGGGGCGGCCGTCGCGGTCGATCGCGACGTAGGTGAGCGAAGCCTCGGTGACCTTGACCACCCTGGGGTCGTCGGGCCGGCGCTCGGCGTAGACCTCGACGGTGACGGTGATCGAGGTGCTGCCGATGCGCCCGAGCTCGACGAAGAACGACAGCACGTCGCCGATCTGCACCGGCTGCTTGAACACGAACTCCTTCACCGCCACCGTCGCCACGCGGCCGCGCGCGATGCGGGCGGCGACGGTGCCGCCGGCGATGTCGACCTGCGCCATGATCCAGCCGCCGAAAATGTCGCCGTGCTGGTTGGCGTCGGCCGGCATCGGCACGACGCGCAGCGCCGGCTGCTTTTGCGCCGGTAGCTGTTCCATGCGCTATCTCTTTTTCGACTCGAGGTAGTGGAGCGGGCCGCCGCGGAAGGGCGCGAAGCCGGTGCCGAAGATGAGCCCGGCATCGGCGAGGTCGGCGTCCGCGACGATGCCTTCGCGCACCGCGGCCTGCGCCTCGGCGAGGTAGGGCTCGATCAGCGCGTCGACGAGCTCCTCGCCGTACACGTCGGGCTGGCCCTTGACCGGCTTGCCGTCCTGGTAGCGGTAGATGCCCTGGCCGCTTTTCCTGCCGAGATGGCCGAGCGCCACCTTGTTCGCCAGGATCTGGGGCACGTCCTTCTCGGAGGAGACGTTCTTCGCGAGCGCCTTGCCCGCGGCGAGGCAGATGTCGAGCCCGACGGTGTCGGCGAGCTCGGCGGGGCCCATCGGCATGCCGAAGTCCTCCATCGCGGCGTCGAGCGTTTCGGGCTTGGCGCCTTCCTCGAGCATGCGGAAGGCGTTCTGCATGTACGGGCCGAGGACGCGGTTGACCAGGAAGCCCGGCGCGTCCCTGACCGGCAGCGGCAGCTTGTCGATCTGCCGGACGAAGCTCGCGGCTTTTTTCGACATTTCGGGATTGGTGCTCGGGGAAGACACGACTTCTACCAGCTGCAGCTGCGGGACCGGGTTGAAGAAGTGGATCCCGACCAGGCGCGAGGGGTCCTTCAGCGCCGTGGCGATGTCGGCGAGCTTGAGGCTCGAGGTGTTGGTGGCGAGGACCGCGCCGGGCCTGGCGAGCGCCTCCAGCCTCGCGAAGAGCTGGCGCTTCGCCTCCAGGTTCTCGAAGATCGCCTCGAGGATGACGTCGGCGCGCCGCGCGCCGCCGCCCGAGACGTCGGGAATCAGGCGGTCGAGCGCATCGCGCTCGCGTCGCGCGTCGCGCAGGCGCCGCTTGAAGAGCTGCGCCGCGCGCTTCAGTGCCGGGCCGATGCGCTCGGGCGCGGTGTCCTGCAGCGTCACGGTGAGCCCGCGCATCGCGCAGATCGCGGCGATGTCGCCGCCCATCACGCCGGCGCCCACGATGTGGACGTGCCGCGCGGCGAAGTCCGCGCCCTTGCCGAGCGACTTCAGCCGCTCCTGCAGGAAGAAGATGCGGATCAGGTTCGCGGTGGTCGGGTGTGCGAACAGCGACTCGACCGAGCACGACGGGTCGTGGGAGGCGAGGAAGGGGTTGCCGTCGTACTTCTGCCACAGCTCGAGGATCGCGTACGGCGCCGGGTAGTGCGCGCGCCGCGCGCGCTTCGCCACCTGCTTGCGCGCCTGGGACGCGACGACGCTTCGGAATGTCAACATCAGCCTCTGGGCGAGCGGAAGCGATTTTCGGCGCGGTGCCTCGAGCGTCACCATGCGCGCGGTGTTCTCGAGGATGCGCAGCGGCACCGCCTGGTCGACGAGGCCGATACGCTTCGCGCGGCGCGCATCGACCGATTTTCCGGTCAGCAGCAAGTCGAAGGCGGCCGCCGGGCCGACGAGCTTCGGCAGCCATTGCACCCCGTGCCAGGCCGGCACGATGCCGAGCATCACTTCCGGCAGCGCGAAGCGCGTCTTCGGATCGTCGAGCGCCACGCGGT
Source organism: Burkholderiales bacterium (assembly GCA_035514595.1). Classification (GTDB taxonomy): domain Bacteria; phylum Pseudomonadota; class Gammaproteobacteria; order Burkholderiales; family SG8-39; genus SCGC-AG-212-J23. The sequence goes on along the minus strand of DATKAX010000116.1, from coordinate 12,578 downwards.
AGCGGCAGGCGAGCGCGAGCTCGACGCCGCCGCCCATGCAGAAGCCGTTGACCATCGCAGTGGTGGGGAAGGGCAGGCCGCGCAGCGCCTCCAGCACGTCCCAGCCCAGGCGCACGAACGACATCGCTTCCTCGGGCGACTTGAAGCGCGTGAACTCCTCGACGTCGGCGCCGGCGATGAAGTTGTCCTTGGCCGAGCGGATCACGAGGCCTTTCGGCGACGCGGCCTTGATCGCTTCCAGGGTGGAGGCGAGCTCGTCCAGCGCGGCGCGCGAAAAGGTATTGGTCGACTCGCCGTGCTTGTCGAAGGTCAGCCAGGCCAGCCCGTCGCTCGCCTTCTCCCAGTGCCAATGCTTCGTGAATGCGCCCCGATCCATCGATCCCCCTAGAGCGCCTCGACCAGCATCGCGCCGCCGAGCCCGCCGCCGATGCAGATCGCCGCGATGCCGCGCTTGGCGTTCGTTCTCTTCAGGACCTTGAGCAGGTGCAGCACGATGCGCGCGCCCGAGGCGCCCACCGGGTGGCCGAGCGCGATCGCGCCGCCGTCGACGTTGAGCTTCGCCTGGTCGAGCTCACCCAGGCAGCGCTCGAGGCCGAGCTCCTCGCGGCAGTACCTGTCGTCTCTCCACGCTGCCAGGCAGCCGAGCACCTGCGCCGCGAAGGCCTCGTTGATCTCCCAGTAGTCGAGGTCGTTCAGCCCGAGCCCGTGACGCTGCAGGATCGGCGTCGCGGCGTGCACCGGGCCGAGCCCCATCTGCGCCGGGTCGAGGCCGGCCCATTGCGAATCGACGATGCGCCCGATCGGCTCCAGGCCGTGGCGCGCGAGCGCCTCCTCGGAGGCGAGCACCATCCACGCCGCGCCGTCGGTGATCTGCGAGCTGTTGCCGGGGGTGACGCTGCCGTACTTGCGGTCGAAGAAGGGCTTGAGCTTGGCGAGGCCGGCCAGCGAGGCGTCCGGCCGCACGCCGTCGTCGAGCGCGTACACCTTCCCGTCGCGGTCGTAGAGCGCCTCGACCTCGCCGCCGCCGGGCGCGAGCGGCCCCTCTTCCTGGGCTTTCAGCGTGCGCAGGTGGCTCCTCACCGAATAGGCGTCCATCTGCTCGCGCGTGATGCCGAAGCGCTGCGCCAGGTTCTCGGCGGTCTGGCCCATCAGCAGGCCGACCATCGGGTCGGTGAGCCCCTTCAGGATGCCGATCACCGGGGCGAGCAGGGATTTGACCGGCAAGCGCGCGAACAGCGCCATTCGCTGGGAAGCCGATTTCGAAGCCGCCAGGTCGGAGAACCAGTGCACCATCCGCTCGGCATAGAGCAGCGGGGCGCGCGAGAGCGCGTCCACGCCGCCCGCCAGCACCAGGCTCGAGCGGCCGGCGAGGATGTTGTTGATCCCCGAATCGAGCGCCTGCATGCCGGAGGCGCAGTTGCGCATCACGGTCCAGCCCGGGACCTTCTGGCCGCAGCCCATGCGCAGCGCCGCGACCCGGCCGATGTTGACCTCGTCGACCGAAGGCGCGGCGCAGCCGAGGATCACCTCGTCGAGCTCGTCGGGGGCGAAGCGCTGGCGCGCGAGCAGGGCGCGCCCGGCCTGCGTCGCGAGGTCGGAGGCCGCGAACGGCCCGGGGCGGTTCCTGGACTTGAGGAACGGGGTCCTCGCGCCGTCGACCACGTAGATCGGCTTGGCGGCCATCAGGCGGCCCTTGCGGAGAGCGGCCTGTCTTCGAGCCGGCGCACGATCTCGGCGCGCCCGAAGTCCTGCGGGAAATCGTCCACCTTGATGACTTCCTTGCGCAGCGCCTCCTTGCGCTGCCACTGCTCGTGCTCCTCGGGCGTGAGCGCGTCCTGGGGCGCGATGCCCTTCTTCGCCGCCTTGCGCAGCTTCTTCTCGAGCGGCTCGCAGGCGACCGTGGCGAGGAACGCGGCTTCGAGCCGGCCGGTGGCGTCCGACTCGCCTTTCGGCACGTACATCCCGGCGGTGAGCCGCTCGCGCGCCGCGCCGGGCTCGAGGGCGATCGCCGCGCACTCGTGGTTGCGCGAGTCGAGCGGCGGGCGGAACGGCATGCCGAGCGGGAAAAGCGCGAAGCGCAGCAGCGTCGCCAGCGTCTTGCTCGGGAAGTTGGACAGCACCTGGTCGATCGCGCGCTGCGCGGCGTAGAGCGCGTCGCGCACCGACCAGCGTACGAGCGGCAGGTCCTCCTTGAGGCGGCCCTGGTCCTCGTAGCGCTTGAGCGTCGCGGATACGAGGTACATCATCGAGAGCACGTCGCCGAGCCGGCCGGAGATCTTCTCCTTTCGCTTCAGGGCGCCGCCCATGGCGAGCATCGACACGTCGGCGAGGAAGGCGAACGCCGCCGACATCCGGGAGACGTGCTTGTAGTAGTGACGGGTCTCTTTCGCCGCGTTGGAAGGTACGGGGGCGAAAGCAGCCCTCGTGATTCCGAACACGAAGGCGCGCACGCCGTTCGAGATCACGTGCCCGATGTGCGAGGTGAGCGCATCGTCGAACTCGCGCGAGGCCTCCGCGCCCTCCATCTCCTTCGCGGCGCGCATCTCGCGCAGCACGTAGGGGTGGGCGCGGATCGCGCCCTGGCCGAAGATGATCAGCGTGCGGGTCAGGATGTTCGCGCCTTCGACCGTGATGGCGATCGGCGTCATCTGGTAGCCGCGGCCGATCCAGTTGTTCGGCCCGAGGCAGATGCCCTTGCCGCCGTGGATGTCCATGGCGTCGTTCACGCAGGCGCGCGAGCGCTCGGTCATGTGGTACTTGGCGATCGCCGAGAGCACCGCCGGCTTCTCGCCCAGGTCGACCGCGCCCGCGGTCATCACGCGCGTCGCGTCCATCATGTAGCAGTGCGCCGCGATGCGTCCCAGCGCCTCCTCGACGCCCTCGAGCCGGCCGATCGGCGTCCTGAACTGGCTGCGCACGCGCGCGTAGGCGCCGGTGAACCGGGTGAGCGCCTTGACGCCGCCCACGGCGGAGGTCGGAAGCGAAATGGCGCGCCCCGCCGCGAGGCAGCCCATCAGCATCATCCAGCCCTTGCCGGCGTACCCCGGCCCGCCGATGATCCACTCGAGCGGCATGAAGACGTCCTTGCCGGTCGTCGGCCCGTTCTGGAACACCGCATTGAGCGGCAGGTGCCTGCGGCCGATCTCGACGCCCGGCGTGTTGGTAGGCACCAGGGCGCAGGTAATGCCCAAATCCGTTTGAGAACCCAAAAGCTTTTCCGGGTCATACAAACGGAAAGCAAGACCCAGCAGCGTAGCCACCGGACCGAGCGTGATGTAGCGCTTGTCCCAGGTGACCCGCATGCCGAGCACTTCCTTGCCCTGCCAGGTGCCCTTGCACACCACGCCGCTGTCGGGAATCGCGGCTGCGTCCGAGCCGGCCTCGGGGCTGGTGAGCGCGAAGCAGGGAATCTCGAGCCCTTTTGCGAGGCGCGGCAGGTAGTGGCTCTTCTGCTCGTCGGTGCCGTAGTGCAGCAGCAGCTCCCCGGGGCCGAGCGAGTTGGGCACCATCACCGTGATCGCCGCCGCGCTCGAGCGCGTCGAGAGCTTCATCACCACCGCGGAATGCCCGATCGCGCTGAAGCCCAGGCCGCCGTACTTCCTGGGAATGATCATCCCCAAGAACCCGTTGTCCTTGATGAACTGCCACACCTGCGGCGGCAGGTCCTGGCGCTCGTGCGTGATCTCCCAGTCGTCGCACATCGCGCACAGCGCCTCCACCGGGCCGTCGAGGAATGCCTGCTCCTCGGCCGAGAGGCGCGGCTCGGGAATGGCGAGCAGCTTGTCCCAGTCCGGCCGCCCGGAGAACAGATCCGCGTCCCACCAGACCGTGCCGGCGTCGATCGCCTCCTTTTCCGTCGCGGACATGTCCGGCAGGATGCGGCGGTAGAGCGCGAGGATGCGATCGCTGATGAGGCTCGTGCGTAATGCGGGGACATTCAGGATTGCCGCAATCACGACGAAAAGACCGATCAACACCGGGCCCGCAGTCAGCACTACCAGAACCGCGAATGCGACGGTCCAGGCGATGAGCGGCAGGCGGAAGTACGCGAAGACGAGAAACACGGCGATCGCGCCGAGGACGAATTCGAGCATGGCGGTCTCCTAAGCGGCCTTGCGGATGCGGGCGGCGAGCGGGGCGCTCAGCCCGGCGGCGAGGAAGGCGGTGAGCCGGTCCTCGAGCAGGCAGGCGTCGTGGCGGTCTTCGGGCTTGCAGCCGGCGATGAGCTGCACGGTGTCGGTGGCGGCGAGCGTATAGGCGAGGGTGCCGAACATGAAATGCATGCGCCACACCAGCTCGTCGCGCGGCATCTGCGGCAGCGCGCGCTCGAAAGCCGCCTTGTAGCGCTCCATGGCCGGCGCGTAGAGCTGGCCGATCAGCACCCGGATCGGCTTCGCGGGCTCGGTGTAGGTGCGGCCGAGCAGCCGGATGAAATTGCGCCCGCCGCCTTTCGCGTCCTCGATCATGCGCAGGCTCGGGCGCAGGAAGGCGCGGATGATCGCCTCGGGCGCGCAGGGCAGCCCGGCCGCCTCGACCTCGAGCTTCTCGAGCCCGGCGATGCGCGCCGCGTTCATCGGGTCGAGCCGGCGGCGGAACAGCGCCTCGATCAGCGCGTCCTTGGAGCCGAAGTGGTAGTTGACCGCGGCGAGGTTCACGCTGGCGCGCGCGGTGAGCAGGCGCATCGAGGTGCCTTCGAAGCCGTGCTGCATGAACAGCTCCTCGGCGGCATCGAGGATGCGGGTGCGGGTTTCGTGCGGAGGCTTGACGGCGCGGAGCGACATGACGAGTCCCGACTTTCAAACGAACGTTTGAATACTAGCGGCCGCTGCGCGCATCCGTCAAGCTCGCGCGATGATCAGCGGCAGCGGCCTGATCGGACTGATCCTGCTCTCGATGGCCTGGCTTTTCTACCTCGTGGGCCTCTACCTGAGGATCCCGATCCTTCCGGGGGTGATCGGCTCGCTCGCCGCGTTCTTCAGCGTCGGGCTGCTCGAGGCGCCCTGGCCGTGGCTGTGGATCCTGCTGCCGCTCGCGCTCGATCCGTACTGGCTCGGCAAGTTTCTGCGGAAGCGATAATCGCGGCATGCAAAGACACAGCGCCGCGCCCGGCGAGCGGCTGAAGGGCAACGAGTGGCGCGCGCTCGGCACGCTGATCCCGTATCTCCTCGAGTACAAATGGCGCGTGGCGGCGGCGCTCGCTTTCCTCGCCACGGCCAAGCTCGCCAACGTCGGCGTGCCGCTGGTGATGAAGGAGGTGGTCGACGGCCTCGATGCGGACACCGCGATGGTCGCGGTGCCGGTGGCGCTGCTCGCGATCTACGGCATTCTCAGGTTCTCGACCACGCTGTTCGCGGAGCTGCGCGACGTGGTGTTCGTGCGCGTCACGCAGCGCGCCATCCGGCGCGTCGCGCTCGGCGTGTTCCGCCACCTGCACAGCCTCAGCCTGCGCTTTCACCTCGAGCGCCAGACCGGCGGCATGACGCGCGACATCGAGCGCGGCACCAACGGCATCTCGACCCTGTTGTCTTATATTTTGTTTTCAATACTTCCCGTCATCCTGGAATTCGCCCTGGTGGCGGCGGTGCTGCTGAGCCGGTTCGACTGGCGCTTCGCGGCGATCACCTTCGGCGCGGTGGCGCTGTACATGGCGTTCACGGTGATGGTCACCGAGTGGCGCATGGAGATCCGCCGCCGCGCCAACGAGCTCGACTCGAGCGCCAATACGCGCGCCATCGACAGCCTGCTCAACTACGAGACGGTGAAGTACTTCGGCAACGAGGAGTTCGAGGCGCGCCGCTACGACGAGAACCTGAGGAAATACGAGGATGCGGCGACCAAGAGCGAGTCCTCGCTCGGCCTGCTCAACATCGGGCAGGCGCTCATCATCGCCGCGGCGGTCACCGCGCTGATGCTGCTCGCCGCCCAGGGCGTGGCGGCCGGGGCGTTCACGCTCGGCGACCTGGTGCTGGTGAACGGGCTCCTGATCCAGCTCTACATCCCGCTCAACGTCCTGGGCATGGTGTACCGCAACATCAAGCAATCGCTGCTCGACATGGACCGCATGTTCCGGCTGCTCTCGGCGCACCGCGAGGTCGAGGACCGGCCCGGCGCGCCCGAGCTGACGCCGGGGCCGGCGAGCGTCGAGTTCCGCAACGTGTCGTTTTTCTATGAAACGCAGAGACAGATCCTGTTCGACGTGAGCTTCACGATCGCCGCCGGGCAGCGCGTCGCAGTGGTGGGGCACTCGGGGTCCGGCAAGTCGACGCTGGCGCGGCTCCTCTACCGCTTCTACGACGTCTCCGGCGGGACGATCCGGGTCAACGGCGCCGACATCCGGGAAATCCGGCAGGGCAGCCTGCGCGCGGCGATCGGCATCGTGCCGCAGGACACGGTGCTCTTCAACGACAGCATCCTGTACAACATCCGCTACGGCCGTCCCGAAGCGAGCGACGGCGAGGTCGTGGAAGCGGCGCGCGCCGCCCACATCCACGAGTTCATCGCGAGCCTGCCCGCGGGCTACGAAGCCATGGTGGGAGAGCGCGGCCTGAAGCTCTCCGGCGGGGAAAAGCAGCGCGTCGCCATCGCGCGGGCGCTGTTGAAGAACCCGCGCATCCTGATCTTCGACGAGGCGACCTCGGCGCTCGACTCGCGCGCCGAGAAGGCGATCCAGGCCGAGCTCGGGCGCATCTCGCAGGGCCGCACCACGCTGGTAATCGCGCATCGGCTGTCCACGGTGATGGATGCGGACCAGATTCTGGTGTTGCAACAGGGCCGTATTGCGGAGCGCGGGACCCACAAGCAACTTCTTGAAAAAAAAGGAGAATACGCGCGCATGTGGGCGCTCCAGCAACAGCGCGCGGAGGCCGAGGCGGTGCTCGAGCAGGCCGAAGCCCTGTAGCTTCAACCCGCCACCGGGCAGAATTCACGGGGTTTGGCAGGAACTAGTTCCTAACCCCTGATTCCGTTTGCAATTTTATTTGCCTGTAGGATAAACTGCGACAAACCCTGACAAACCCTTGCGCCATTCAGGGCATGGGTGGACTACATAAGAAAACTGCGTCGCCTAGGGAAGATTCGCCCCAATGCAAAGAAAGCTGCATCCCCTCGAGCGCCTGGTTGCCGTCTTCGCGCTGTTCTTCGTGCTGGCGCTGAGCGTCGGCTTCGCGCAGGCCGACGAGATCCGCAAGCAGAAGGCCGTATTCCTGCGCTCCTCCTCCGCGCTGGTGCTCGATGCGGAGACCGGCGAGGTGGTGATCAACAAGAACGGCGACGCGGTCGTGCCGATCGCCTCGATCACCAAGCTCATGACCGCGATCGTGACGCTCGAGCGCGGCCTCGAGCTCGATCAGCGCATCGTGCTGAGCCGGGAGGACGTGCGCACCGCGCGGCGCACGCACACGCGGCTGCGCACCGGCACCGTGCTCACGCGCGAAGAGCTGCTGATGCTCGCGCTGATGGCCTCCGAGAACCTCGCCGCGGCGGCGCTCGGCCGCACCTACCCCGGCGGCATGGAGGTGTTCGTGGAGGCGATGAACGCGAAGGCGCTCGAGCTCGGGATGAGCGACAGCCGCTTCGTCGAGCCGACCGGCCTGTCGCCGCATAACGTCTCGAGCGCGCTCGACCTCGCCAAGCTGGTGAGCGCCGCGCACGATTACCCGCTGATCCGCGAGTACTCGACGCGCGAGCGCGCCACCGTGCATTCGTTCAAGCGCCCGCTCACCTACCGCAACACCAACAACCTGGTGCGCAGCACCTACTGGGACATCGGCCTTTCCAAGACCGGCTACATCAGCCAGGCCGGCCGCTGCCTCGTGATGCAGGTCAAGCTCGGCTCCAAGGACCTGATCGTGGTGCTGCTCGACTCCTGGGGCAAGTATTCGCGGATCGGCGACGCCAACCGCATCCGCAAGTGGCTCGAGACGAACGCGAGCGCCGCTCACAGCAGCTAGGCGGGTACCGGTTCGCAGGCGCCCCCGGCACCCCCGCCGCGACTTTCCGCGAGGACGTGCTCGCGGGGCTTTCGCTGCCGCACAAGGCGCTTCCCCCCAAGTATTTCTACGACGCCACGGGCAGCCGCCTGTTCGAGCGCATCTGCCGGCTCCCCGAGTACTACCCGACCCGCACCGAGCTCAAGATCACGCGCGAGTCGCTGCACGAGATCGTGCGCTTCGCGGGCAAGGGCTGCGCGCTGTTCGAGTACGGCAGCGGCGAGAGCCTCAAGACGCGCCTGCTGATCGAGGCGCTGCGGCCCTCGGTCTACGTGCCGATCGACATCTCCGAGCCCGCGCTGCGCGACGCGGTGCGGCGCCTGTCGCGCCGCTTTCCCGGGCTCGGCATGGTGGCGGTGGTGGGCGACTTCTCGCATCCGCTGAACATCCCGCCCTACCGCGGCCGCCGGCGCCGCGTGGTCTACTTCCCGGGCTCCACCATCGGCAACCTGACGCGCGACGAGGCGCACGCCTTCCTGCGGATGACGCGCGGCCAGGTCGGCTCGCACGGCGCCATGCTGGTGGGCGTCGACATGAAGAAGGACGCGAACCTGCTGCATGCCGCCTACAACGACGCGAAGGGCGTGACCGCGGCGTTCAATCTGAACCTGCTCGCGCGCATCAACCGCGAGCTGCGCGGCGACTTCGACCTCGAGCGCTTCTCGCACTACGCCTTCTATAACGCGCCGCTGGGGCGCGTCGAGATGCACCTGGTCTCCAAGGTCGCGCAGGCGGTGCGCATCGGCGATCACCGCTTCGGCTTCGAGCGCGGCGAGTCGATCCACACCGAGAACTCCTACAAGTACTCGATCGACGAATTCCGCAGCCTCGCCGCCGAGGCCGGCTTCCGGGGCGTCAAGACCTGGACCGACCGCAAGGGCCTGTTCTCCCTCCACGGCCTGGTCGCCGCGTAAGAATTCGGGGTCAGAGCCCGATTTTTCTCAGGCGACGCCGATGCGCGGCTCGGTGGCCTGGTGGCCGAGGCTGCGCGAGATGCGCTCGGCGGTCTCCTTGACCAGCGGTCCCCAGTGCGCCTTCATGCGGTCCGCGGGGGTGGAAAGCGACAGCGCGGCGGCGAGGCGCCCGGCGTCGTCGCGGATCCCGGCGGCGACGCAGCGCACGCCGATCTCGGCCTCCTCGTTGTCGGTGGCCCAGCCCTGCAGCTGGATGCGCTCGAGGTCGCGCTCGAGCTGCGCGACGCTGGTGATGGTGTTCTTCGTCTGCGGCGCGAGCCCGGTGCGCCGCGCATAGTCGCGCAGCCGCGCGAAACCCTCCTCCAGCAGGAACAGCTTTCCCGCCGCAGTGACGTGCAGCGGCGCGCGGGCGCCGATCACGTGCACCACGCGCATCGCCGAGCGCCCCGAAGAGCTGCGCTCGACGTACACGATCTCGTCGTCGTGGCGCACCGAGAGGTTGGCGGTCTCGCCGGTCTGCGCGTGCAGCTCGCGCATCAGCGGCAGCGCCAGCTCGCGCACGCTGATGCGCGACTTGACCAGGTTGCCGAGCTCGAGCAGGCGCATGCCGAGGCGGTAGGCGCCCGGCTCGATGCGGTCGACCAGGCGGTCGGCGGACATCGAGGAAAGAATGCGGTGCGCGGTCGAGGGATGCAGCCCGGTGTACTGCGCGATCTGCTTCAGGCCGAGCGGCTCGGGGTGCTGCGCCAGCACGTCGAGCAGGCGCATCATGCGGTCGATGACCTGGATCGGGCTCTTCTCGCTCCGCTGCGGCATGGCGACGCCAGTTTATCTCACGATGTGAAATGCAAGCTATGATGCGTCGCTCATGAAAGTCGGCCTGTTCGTCACCTGCCTGGTCGACCTGGTGCGCCCGCGCATCGGCTTCGCGGCGCTCAGGCTGCTGGAGGGCGCGGGCTGCGAGGTGTACGTGCCGCCGACGCAGACCTGCTGCGGTCAGCCGGGCTGGAACTCCGGCGAGCGCAACTCGGCCATCGCGCTCGCCGGGAAGCTCGCCGCCGAGTTCGCCGATTGCGACTACGTGGTGGTGCCCTCGGGCTCCTGCGCCGGCATGATCAAGCTGCACTACAAGGACGTGCTCGGCCACAACCCGCTCGCGGCGAAGACCTACGAGCTCACCGATTTCCTGGCCAGCGTCCTGAAGCTGGAGAGCGTTCCCGGCACCTTCCGCGGCGCCGTCACCTACCACGATTCCTGCTCCGGCCTGCGCGAGCTCGGCGTGAAGGCGCAGCCGCGCGCGCTGCTCGCGCGCATTCCCGGGCTGAGCCTGCGCGAGATGAAGGACTGCGAGACCTGCTGCGGCTTCGGCGGCAGCTTCGCGGTCAAGCTCGGCGAAATTTCCTCGGCGATGGCCGGGACGAAGTGCCGCCGCATCGAGGAAAGCGGCGCCGACGCGGTGGTGCTCGGCGACCTGGGCTGCATCCTCAATATCGAGGGGCGGCTTTCGCGAGAAGGCAAGCCGATCCCGGTGCTGCACGTCGCCGAAGTGCTGGCGGGAGAGGCCTGATGCAGGTGCGCTCGATGCACTTCAAGGCGCGCGCGGCGGACGCGCTCGCCGACGCCAGGCTGCAGGCGAACCTGCGGCGCTTCGGCAGCGGCTTTGCCGAGAAGCGCGCCGCGGCGCGCGCCGCCTACGGCGTCGAGGCGTTCGAGGAACTGCGCACCGCGTGCGCCGCGATCCGCGACCGGTCGATCGAAACCCTCGACGGCTGGCTGCTGCGCTTCGAAGCCGAGGCGACGCGCCGCGGCACGCGGGTGCTGTGGGCCGAGAGCACCGCCGAGGTGCGCGAGCAGGTGCTCGAGATCTGCCGCCGCCACGGCGTGAAGCAGGCGATCAAGTCGAAGTCGATGGTGTCGGAGGAGGCGGGGCTCAACGACGCGCTCGAGGCGGCGGGCGTGACGCCGGTCGAGACCGACCTCGGCGAGTACATCATCCAGCTCGCGAAGGAGCCGCCCTCGCACATCATCGCGCCGGCGATCCACAAGGATCTCGACCAGGTCGCCGAGCTCTTCGAGCGCCACCATCGGAGCGCGCGGCTCAGCGATCCCGAGCACCTCACGCGCGAGGCGCGCGAGAGGCTGCGCAAGCACTTCCTCGGCGCCGACCTGGGCATCTCGGGCGGCAACTTCCTGGTCGCCGAGACCGGCTCGGTGGCGCTGGTCACCAACGAGGGCAACGGCCGCATGGTGAGCACGCTGCCGCGCGTGCACGTCGCGATCACCGGGATCGAGAAGGTGATCCCGACGCTCGAAGATCTCTCGACGCTGAACCGCGTGCTGCCGCGCTCGGCCACCGGGCAGGAGATCGAGAACTATCTCTCCGTGCTCACCGGTCCGCGGCGCGAAGGCGACCTCGACGGGCCCGAGCACATGTACGTGATCCTGGTCGACGCCGGGCGCACCCGGTTCCTCGGCAGCGACCTCGAGCAGATGCTGCGTTGCATCCGCTGCGGCGCGTGCATGAACCACTGCCCGGTGTTCCAGACGGTGGGCGGCCACGCCTACGGCTGGGTCTACCCGGGGCCGATGGGCTCTGTCCTGACTCCGGTGATGAACGGCCTGGACCAGGCGCTCGACCTGCCGCAGGCGGCGACGCTGTGCGGCGCGTGCGAGGTCGCCTGCCCGGTGCGCATTCCGCTGCCCGAGCTGCTGCGCAGGCTGCGCGAGCGGCAGATGGCGCAGAAGCTGCGGCCGTGGACCGAGCGCGCCGGGTTTCGCGCCTGGGCCTTTGCCGCGTGCCGGCCGCGCCTCTACGCGCTCCTCACGCGGATCGCGGCACGGGTCCTCAAGCTGTGGGGCGGAAAAAAGCGCCGCATCTCGCGCCTGCCTTTCGGCGGCAGCGGCTGGACCGCCGGCCGCGATTTCCCGGCGCCCGAGGGCAGGACTTTCAGGGAGCTCTACGCCGCGCGGCGCGGCGCGCGAAGCGCGCGGGGCTGAGCGCGTCGGCAAGCGCGCCCTCGAGCGGCAGCGGCTCGCCCTCGAGCTCCGAGGCGATCAATTCGGCGGCGAGCGCGGCCCACACCAGCCCGCGCGAGCCGTACGCGAAAGCGCCGTAGACTCCGTCAGCGATTTTTCCCGCCACCGGCAGCCGGTCGGGCGTGACGGCGCGAAACGCGACCCGTCCTTCATACGAATCGGCGCTGACCCGTTGCGCCAGGATCTGCTCGAGGCGCTCGAGGTTCCCCGCCTCGCTGTCGCCGCGCGGCGCGGGGTCGTCGTCGTCGATGTCGTAGCTCGCGCCGACCACGCACAGGCCGTCGACCGGCGGCAGCACCATGCCTGCGCGCAGGCACACGACGCGCGGCGCCTCGATGCGCTCGGCCGGCACCAGGGTGAGCTGGCCGCGCACGCGCCGCAGCCTCAGTTGCGGGACTGGGCACAGCTTCGGCGCATCGCCCGAGTTCGCGAGGATCGTGACGGCCGCTTCCGGAATTTGCTTCAGCTCGAAATTGAATCTCTTGTGAAGGCGTGAACCGCAGGCCTCGAGCTGCGCCTGGACGAGCGAGCGCGGCTGGATCCAGCCGGCTTGCGGAAACCACAGCCCGCCTGCGGCGAGCGGCACGCCGGCGTGGCGCGAGGCTTCGTCGCGCGTCACGTACTGCGCATATTCGGGCGG